>CALHZX010000047.1 GCA_938040725.1 uncultured Actinomyces sp.
ACCATGTTGAGGTCGGTGATGGGGCGGCGGATCTCGGGGTCGATGACCTGGCCGAGAGCCTCCATGACGGAATCAAGAGTGACTGGCATGGACTCCACTCTACTGGCCGGTGTGCCCATCTTCTAGGGGACGAAAGGCGCCGTCGTCCTCGGCCTCAGCATCCGCCTCGTTCGACGAGGCGTTGGCCGCGTCCGCGGCGATCTCCGCACGCAGGTCCTCCAGCATGTCGCGCAGCTCAGAGCGCACGAAGTCGCGCGTGGCGACGTCCTGGAGCGCCAGGCGCAGGCCTGCGATCTCGCGGGCAAGGTACTCGGTGTCGGCGAGGTTACGCTCCGCGCGAAGACGGTCCTGCTCGGCCACGACGCGGTCGCGGGCGTCCTGGCGGTTCTGCGCGAGCATAATCAGCGGGGCCGAGTACGAGGCCTGGGTCGAGAATGCGAGGTTCAGGAGGATAAAGGGGTAGGGGTCCCAGGCGGCTTTCTCGCTGATGCCGGCGAGCATCAGGTTCGCGCCGATCCACGCGATGACGAAGATCGTCATGTAGAGGACGAACTTGGGCGAACCCATGAAACGGGCGGTGGCCTCGGCGAAGCGGCCGAAGCCGTCGCCGCCGCCCGACGAGCGGCGGAAGAACCACCGACGCTTGTCGATCGGGTTATCCAGACGATCAGCCATCGATGCTCCTTGCCATCATGCGGTCGGTCACGTCGTCGTCGAAGTCTCGCCAGTCCTCGGGCAACAGCTCGTCGAGGACGTCGTCGACCGAGACGGCGCCGTGTAAGTGCCCGTCCTCGTCGACGACGGGCAGGACCGTCAGGTTGTAGGTAGCCAGCAGACGCGTCACGGTCGCAATGTGTGCGTTGGGGTCCACGGACTCAATGTCGCGGTCGAGGATCGTGCCGAGCAGAGTCTGCGGGGGCTCGCGCAGCGCACGCTGGATGTGCACCATACCCAGGTACTGGCCGGTCGGGGTCTCCTGGGGCGGGCGTGCGATGAAGGCGACGGTCGCGATCGAGGCCGGGATGTCCTCGCGTCGTACGGCAGCCAACATCTGGGCGACGGTCGCGTTGGGGCCGAAAATGACCGGCTCGGTGGTCATGAGCGAACCGGCGGTCGACTCGTCGTAGGTCATGAGTCGACGCACGTCCTCGGCCTCTTCGGGCTCCATGAGGGCCAGCAGGGACTGGGCCTGCGCGTCTGGAAGCTCGGCGACGAGGTCGGCCGCGTCGTCGGGCTGCATGACGTCCAGAACGTCGGCGGCTCGGGCGGCTTCCAACGCGGAGACGATCGCGATACGGTCGTCGTTACCCAGCTCCTCGAGCACGTCGGCGAGGCGCGCATCCGTCAGCTGCATGGCGACCGCCATCTTTCGATCCTGGGGGAGCGTGTGCATGAAGTCCGCCAGGTCCGCGGGGCGCATGTCCTCCGTGTACTGCACGAGCGCGGTCGCCGCCTGGTTCGAGTCGGTCTTGAGCAGGCCGGAGACCTCGGACACGTCCACGGTGAGGGTCTCGCCGCTGCGCGTGAAACCGAGGGAGGACGTGCGCACGCGCTGGACGTGCAGCTTGGAGATCACCCAGTCCTTGGGGCGGCGCTGGCGCATCGCCACGTCGAGGATACGAACCTGGCCCGAGCCGTCGTTCATGGTGACGACACGGTCGAAAAGTTCGGAGAGTACGAGCGTCTCGATGGGACGCTGCGTGAAGGAACGGATGTTGAGCAGGCCCGTCGTAATGACCGACCCAGACTCGATTGAGGTCACGCGGGTCAGCGGCAGGAAGACGCGCTTACGCGGACCAACCTCGACGACGAAGCCGATAACGTTGGCTTCGGATTTCAGCCGAAAGATGACAACTACATCGTGAATCTTGCCGACCTGGTCGCCCAAAGGGTCGAAAACACTAGTGCCCGCGAGCTTCCCGATGTACACGCGGCGGCCCTTGGTGCCTAGTTCAATAGATGCAATGCTCACTCTTCCATCTTAGGCTGGTGACCACAGATGCGTACTGATGAGCGGTCAATGGGGGGGGAACAATGCGTTCCACACCACCGGGGCCGTGACGAAGGAGAACTAATGGCTGTCGTGATGGACCCGCAGATGCCCACGGGCACCGAGGTCGCCTCGTACGAGACCTACGCGCAGGCGCGTGCGGGCGTCGACTTCCTGTCGGATGCCGGCTTCGACGTTTCCGAGATCACGATTGTCGGCTCCGACCTGCACCTCGTTGAACGCGTCAAAGGGCGCCTGACGATCGCCCGCGCGTCGATTTCCGGCGCCTCGAGCGGCGCGCTGTGGGGCGCCCTCGCCGGCATGTTCATGTCCGCAGGCCAGAATGCTGGCGGTACGGGAGCGTGGGTCGTGGGAGGCATCTTCGTCGGCGCGCTGACGGGCATGGCCCTGTCCGCCCTGGCCTTCATTATTCGTGGACGCAGCCGCGACCTCGTGTCCTCCCAGCAGGTTGTCGCACAGCGCTACGCGATCCTCGCGTCGGCCGATATTGACCGCGCGTACCAGCTTCTCCAGCGCACCCCCGGAAACCGTGCGCGCGTCGTGCGTCCCCGCACGGAGGAGCAGCGTCAGAAGAAGGATTCCGTCGGTTTCTTCCCCGACGGTCGCCCCCGCTTCGGCGCGGCGACCAAGGACGGTGAGGTGCCCGGGGGCTCGTCCGACACCGATGCGCACGAGGCCGTGGCTACGCCTTCCGCGCCCGAGTCGCCAGCGCCCGCGGTGCCCACCCCCGAGACCGTGCGCGCCGAACACGAGGACGCCCCGGCCTCGTCCCGAGAGGACCAGACCGAGGCGTAACCTCAGCATCTGCGCGCGGCTCAGCGGGACTGAACGCGCGCGATCCACTCCTCAACGTCCGCGATCGTGCGCGGGATGTCCTCGGAGATGCGCGTGACCGTGCCGTCGGCGTTCACCACGACGTCGTCCTCGATGCGCACGCCGATGCCCCGGTATTCCTCGGGGATCAGCAGGTCGTCGGCGCGGAAGTACAGGCCCGGCTCGATCGTGAAGACCATGCCCGGCTCTAGCAGCGCGCCCTGGTAGAGCTCCGCGCGTGCCTTCGCGCAGTCGTGGACGTCCAGGCCCAGGTGGTGGCTGGTGCCGTGCGGCATCCAGCGGCGGTGGTGCTGGCCCTCGGGGGACAGTGACTCTTCGGGGGTGACGGGCAGGATGCCCCACTCATGCAGGCGGGCCGCGATGACTGTCATGGCGGCGTCGTGCACGTCCTTGAAGCGGCAGCCCGGCTCGTTCGCGCGTGCCAGGGCGGCCTCGCAGGCGTCAAGGACGGCCTGGTAGACGCGGGCCTGGACCTCGGTGAAGCGGCCGTTGACGGGCAGCGTGCGCGTGATGTCGGCCGTGTAGAGAGAGTCAACCTCGACGCCGGCGTCGACGAGCACCAGGTCGCCCTCACGGACCTCGCCGTCGTTGTCGATCCAGTGCAGGGTGTTTGCGTGGTTGCCCGAGGCCGCGATGGTCTCGTAGCCCTCGCCGTTGCCTTCCTCGCGGGCGACGGCCGCAAACGCGCCCTCGATGACGCGCTCGCCGCGACGGTGGCCCACGGCGCGGGGCAGGACGCGGATGATGTCCTCGAAGCCGGCCTTGGTGACCTCGACCGCGCGGATCATCTCCTCGAGCTCGAACGCATCCTTGATGAGGCGAATCTCGGACAGGTGTTCTTCGAGGGCCTCGTCCTCCTTGCGGGCATCCTCGCCCGCGGGCAGGGAAGCCTGGGCGCGCACCTCGTTCACCATGGCCTCGACGTTCGCATCCACGCCGCGCACGATGCGCAGCTGCACGGTCCCGGCGTCCTTGGCCAGCACGTCGCGCAGCGTGTCGATGTGGCGGGTCTCCAGGCCGGTCTGTGCGCTCAGCTCCTCGAGCGAGGGGCGCGCGCCCACCCAGAATTCGCCGTAGCGGGCGTCCGCGTAGAACTCCTTGGAGGAACGCGAGGCGCGGGGCTTAAAGAAGAGCAGGGGAGTGTGGCTGCCGTCCTCGTTCGGATCTAGCACCAGGACGGTGTCGGGCTCCTTCTCGCCGCCCAGGCCCGACAGGTGCGCGAAGGCGGAGTGTGCGCGGAAACGGTAGTCGCAGTCGTTGGAGCGGACCTTGTAGGGGCCCGCAGGCACGACGAGACGTTCACCCGGGAAGGGAGCGCCGGCCTTGAGGGTGCGGTCGTGCAGGAAGTCAGCGACGCGCTCGCGCTCGGGCAGTTCGGAGGGACGAGGCCCCCATCCGGAGCCGATGAAGTCGCGGAAGGCGGAGGACTGGGGCTGACGGGAGCGGTTTTCGCCGCGATCGGCCATGGACTGGGAAGCTTCTTCACTCATGGCCACTATTCTACGGCTCCTCGGCCCCTCGGGCGGGTTCGATGGTCATGACAAACCCCGGCCTCGTTCCCAGGTCGCGCGATGGACGCTGGGACGAGGCCGGGGCAGGTCGGGTGGGAGCAGATCAGTCCTGGAGGGTGAGCTCTCCCGCGATGGACAGGTCCATCCAGCGCGTGAAGTCCGCGCCACGCTTGCCCTGCGAGAGCAGGAAGACGGTCTTGGCGTAGAGGGCTTCGAGCGTCATGTCGTGCGCGCCGATGGCGCCCAGGCGCGCGAGGGCGTTGCCGGCCTCGTAGTGGCCGAGCATGACCTCGGACTGGTAGCACTGGGAGGCGACGATGATCGGCAC
>CALHZX010000048.1 GCA_938040725.1 uncultured Actinomyces sp.
CAGCAGCGGACCGAGCGGGCGGGCGCGGGCGGCGACGTCCTGTTCGCGGGCCCAGGTGACCTGCTCGTCGGCGCGGCGGGCCACGTCGTGGGCGCGCTCGGCCTCGGCTCGGGCGGCTTGCGCGGCGGATTGGGCGCGGGCCAGCTCCTGGGCTTCCTTGGCGCGTTGGGCGTCTTCCTCGCGCAGGGCTTTCAGGGCGTCGTTCGCCTCGCGGATGCGCCGGTCCAGGTGGGTGTTCGCCTCGCTGAGTTGCTCGGAGACCTCGGCCATGCGAGCCTGGGCGGCCTCGGCCTGCGCGCAAGCCTCCTCGTAGTCGGCGCGCACGGAGAGTACCGAGGATGCCTGGCGGCCACCCTCCACCGACCAGGAGCGCAGCACGTCACCGTCCTCGGTGACGACGGCTCGGACGCCGGGCACGCCCAGCACGGCCGCGGCGGTCTCAAGGGAGCAGGCGACAACCCCGTCCAGCAGGGAGACGAGCGGCGCGGCGGCCCCCTCGCAGGTGACGACGTCGGCGAGCCACGTCGCGCCCTCGGGCAGCTCGGCGCGCACGCCGCCGCCGGTCCCATCCGCAGGATCGTCGGAAGAAGCGGAAGAATCAGATGCCACGACCAACCGCAGCGAGCGCCCGGCCGTGCGGGCCGCATCCAGCTCGCCCAGGCCTCGGGCCAGGGAGTCGACGACGACCGCGTCGGCAAAGGGTGCCAGTGCGGCGGCGACGGCGTCTTCGAAACCGGGGGCGACGTGCAGGAGGGGCGCGACCTGGCCGAGCACGCCGGGGCGTCCGAGCAGCTCGGCGGTACCGTCCTCGGGGGCGAGCAGCTGCTCGAGCGCGTCGCGACGCGCCTCCCAGCGCGCATGATCGGCGCGCGCCTCGCGCTCAACGCCGAGCAGCTCATCCACGCGGGTGCGCGCGACGTCGCGGCGAGCGGAGGCCTCGGCGTGTGCGCGGGCCGCTCCCCCACCGGTTTCGTCCTCGGACAAGGAAACCGAAGCGGCAGAGTCGTCCACACCAACGATGCCCATAGACGACACGGGCACGGCTTTCTCGGCTGCCTCGGCGCGCTCCTGAGCCGCGCGGTACGCGCCCCACGCACGGTCGGCCTCGGCGATCGCGGCCTCCAAACGAGAGGCGGCCGTGGAGGCATCGCCCGTCAGGCGCGCGACCTTCTCGCGGTGGTCGGCGATGACGCGGTTGACGCGGGCGAGCTCACGGGACGCTGCATCGTCAGCGTCCTCCGCGGCCTCTCGCGCGCGAGTCGCGGACGTCAGGGCAGAGCGCGCGGCCTCAACCTGCCCAACCAGGGCGGCATCCTCGGCGCCAGCGACGCGGGCCCGCTCGTCAAGCTCATCGGGATCTTCGCCGCCCGGGGGCAGCTCGGGGGTCGCGCGCAGGGAAACCTTCTGGGTCGCGGCCATCAGCGTGCCGCGCAGGCGCTCGGTGATCGTAGTGAGCGACTGCCAGTCGGAAGATGCCTGATCGAGCGCCGGCGAGGACGTACGTTCCGCATCTTCCAAACGCGAAAGCTCGGAGCGCGCGGCGGCTATCTGCTCCTCGAGCGAGGCGCGGCGCTCGGCGGCTGACTCGTCCGACGCCTCGAGCACCGACAGCTTGGAAAGCGCAGAGGACAGGTCATCGGCGAGCAGGCGCGCCTTCGCGTCGCGCACGCGCGCCTGGATAAGAGAGGCGCGACGAGCGACCCTCGCCTGGCGGGCAAGGGGCCCCAGCTGGCGGTGAATCTCGTTCGTCAGGTCCAGGACACGCACGAGGTTCGCGTCCATGTCGGACAGCTTTTTGAGTGCGCGCTCCTTGCGGCGGCGATGCTTGAGGACGCCCGCGGCCTCCTCGATGAAACCGCGACGCTCCTCGGGCGTGGAGGACAGGATCGCGTCGAGCTGCCCCTGGCCGACGATGACGTGCATCTGACGGCCCATGCCCGTGTCGGACAGAAGCTCCTGCACGTCCAGCAGCCTCGCCGGAGTGCCGTTGATGGAGTATTCGGAGCCGCCCCCACGGAACAGGGTGCGGCTGATCGTCACCTCGGAATACTCGATGTCGAGCAGCCCGTCGGTGTTGTCGATCGTCAGGTCCACCTGGGCGCGCCCCAACGCCGCGCGCCCAGATGTCCCCGCGAAAATCACGTCCGCCATGTGCCCGCCGCGCAGCGCGCGGGCACCCTGCTCGCCCATGACCCAGGCGAGCGCGTCGACGACGTTCGATTTACCCGACCCGTTGGGGCCGACGACGCACGTGATGCCCGGCTGGAGGGCGAGCGTGGTCGCACTGGCGAAGGACTTAAAGCCCCGCAGCGTCAGGTTCTTGAGGTACACCCTTGCAGGTTAGCCGTGACTCAGTAAATCTCCGGGAACCACAGGGAGATTTCGCGCGTTGCGTTCTCCACAGAGTCCGAACCGTGAATCAGGTTCTCCATGTGGGGGCTGTTCCACGCGCGACCGAGGTCGCCGCGGATCGTGCCTGCGGGAGCCGTCGTCGGATCGGTCGAGCCCATGAGTACGCGCATGCCCTCGACGACGCGCTGGCCTTCGACGATGATGGCGACGACCGGGCCGGAGCTCATGAACTCCAGGAGGCCCTCGAAGAAGGGCTTGTCCTTGTGGTCGGCGTAGTGCTCGGCGAGCAGCTCGCGGGAGGCGACCATGAGCTTGAGACCCTTGATCGTGTAGCCCTTGGCCTCGATGCGGCGCAGGATCTCACCGGTCAGGCCGCGGGCGTAGCCGTCGGGCTTGACGACGATGAGGGTGTGCTCGAGGGTGGGGTCGAGAAGGTGCTGGTGCTCCAGCAGAACACTCTTAGCGCTCACATTGTCTCCTTTGATTCTGGCTGTTGCGGTGTTGCGCTTTCCAGCATATCTGTCAGCGCTGCCACCGCGTCTGTGGCATCTGCCCCATTGGCTTCGATGTGGACGCTCTGACCTTGGGTGATGCCAAGCGCCATGAGCTCCAGGACCGATCCGCCGTCCGCCCCGTTGACAGTGACCTCGGCGTCGAAGGTGCCCGCCAGGCGCACGAAGGCGGCGGCGGGGCGCGCGTGCAGGCCGACGGGGTCCGCAACGACCGCGTCCCCCTGCGCCCACTCGTGCGAGGCCTGGGCCCCTCCCCCGCCGGGCGCGCCGGCGGCGGGGCTGGGCACCTCCTGTGCGGGCACGTCGTCCACTCGCGGGGCCAGGGCGGCTGCAACGTCGGCGACCTGGTCGAGGTCTTCGCCGAGCTGGGCCCGCACGGAGGATGCGACGGCCCCTTCGACGAGGCAGGTATCGACGAAGCGGATGCGTTCGGGCTCGTCGCTCATGTCGATGACGGATTCGACGGTCATCGTGGCTGACCCCAGGTCGGTCAGGACGATGACGCCGCTGCCGTCCCCGTCCACGGACGCAAGGGCGGCCTCGAGGGCTGCCTCCACGCGGTCGTAGGAGGTGCCGATTCGGCCGTCGTCCGTGCCTCCGGCGGCCTCGAAGTGCACATCGGGGGCCATCTGGGCGGCGAGCTCGCACACGCCGGTGGCCAGACAGGCCGAGTGGGAGACGATGACGAAGGAGACACGCACGCTCATGCTGCGCTGGCCTCGCCCGCCGCGCGTGCGGCGGCTCGCAGGATGAGGGAGGTGGAGACGGCGCCCGGGTCGAGGTGGCCGATGGAGCGTTCACCCAGGTAGGAGGCGCGTCCCTTCGTGGCACGCAGGGGTTCCGTCGCGGCTGCTCCGGCCTCGGCGGCAGTGGCGGCGGCCTCGAAGACGGCCGCTGCGCCGCTACCGGACTCAGCGGCTGCGCGGGCTGCCTCGAGCGCGGGTGTCCACGCGTCCACCATGGTCTTTTCGCCCGTGGTGGCCTTGCCGCGCGCCTGAATCCCTTCGAGCGCGCCCGCGATCACCGCTGCCACGCCCGCGCCGTCGAGCTCGCCGTCACCGGCGGCCTTCGATGCGCGCAGGAACGCCGTCCCGTACAGGGGCCCGGCGGCGCCGCCCACCGTGGACATGAGCGTCTTGGCGACCGTCTTGAGGACCTCGGCGACGCTGGCCGGCTGGCCCTGGCCCAGGGCTTCGAGCGCGGCCTTGAATCCGCGGTCCATGTTTTCGCCGTGGTCGCCGTCCCCGATCGCTCGGTCCAGGTCCACCAGGTAGTCGCGCTGCTCGGCGATATCTGCCGCTGCCAGCTCGATCCACCGGCGTGCCCACGCTGCATCTAGGCTCATTGTGATTCTCCTTTTCCTGCCTCGTTGCTTACTTCCAGGCGACCGTGTTTACGGGTGCGTCGAAGAGCTCGAGGAGCTCGTCGTCGGCGCGCATGAGGGTCACGGAGACGCCGGGCATCTCCAGGCTGGTCACATAGTTGCCGACCATCTGGCGGGCAACCTCGATACCGTCCTTCTTCAGCAGGGCAGCCAGGGCGCGGAAGCAGATGTAGAGCTCGGAGATGGGAGTGCCGCCCATGCCGTTAACGAGGGCCACGACGCGCTCACCCTCGCTCAGCCCGAGGTCTTCGCGCACGCGCTCGTAGAGCTCGGCGATGAGAGCATCAGCAGTCTCCATAGAGCCGCGGCGATATCCGGGCTCACCGTGGATGCCGATGCCCAGCTCAATCTCATCCTCGCCCAGGTCGAAGGAGGGCTTTCCGGCGTGGGGCACCGTGCAGGGGCCCAGGGCCAGACCCATGGAGCGGGTCTGATCGTTGACCTTGGTTGCGATCCGCGTGACTTCCTCCAGGGAGTCGCCACGCTCGGCGGCAGCGCCCGCGATCTTCTCGACGAAGATGGTTCCGGCGACGCCGCGGCGCCCCGCCGTGTAGAGGGAATCTTCGACGGCCACATCGTCGTTCACGACGACCGTGGAGACCTTGATGTCCTCCATGTCGGCCAGCTCGGCGGCGGTCTCGAAGTTGAGGACGTCCCCCGTGTAGTTCTTGACGATGTGCAGAACACCCGCACCGTGATCGGCGGCCTTCGTGGCCTCCAGGATCGGGTCGGGGGTCGGCGACGTGAAAACCGCGCCGGGCACGGCCGCGTCCAGCATACCTTCGCCGACGAAACCCGCGTGCAGGGGCTCGTGTCCGGATCCGCCACCGGAGACGAGGCCGACCTTGCCTTCCGCCTTGGGGGCGCGCCGGGTCACGAAATCCGGCGAGTAGTGGACATCGACGACATCGGGGTGGGCCAGGGCGAAACCTTCGAGGGTTTCACGAACGACGGCGTGAACATCATTGACGAGCTTCTTCATGATGCCTCCTTGCGACATTGCTCATCTGTACTTGTACGCATGATCAATCGTGCCACCATCGAGCACGATTTCCCAACCGTGGCGGCCGCCACGATGCGGCCGCCCTGGTTGGATGACATCCTAGCGCGGAGAGTGGCCAGCGAGGGCCAGCATTTCACCGGCGAGCATGACCGAGCCAAACACGAGAACTCCGCTGCGATCTGCGGGCTCGGTCCCGGCCTCGGCAATCTCCGCTGCATGATCGACCGCGTCGGCGAGCGACTCGCGCACATCTACCCGGTCGGGACCGAAGACCTCCCCTGCGATCTCAGCCAAGCGCGCAACATCCGCGGCACGCTCTCCCGGCATCTGGGTCACGACAAGGTGATCGATGAACGGTTCGACCTCGGACAGGACGCCCTCGACGTCCTTGTCCCCCATCGCTGCGTACACGCCTGCGATGCGCGCGAACCCAAAGGAGGATTCCACGGCCTCGCGCAAGGTGGCCGCACCCGCGGGGTTGTGCGCGGCGTCCACGATGATCGTGGGCGAATGACGCACGACCTGCATGCGTCCCGGGCTGGAGGCGTTCATGAGGCCCTGCTCGACGATGCGACCGTCCAGACCGCGGCCGCCCATGAAGGCCTCGACGGCGACAAGGGCCGCCGCCGCGTTGTGGGCCTGATACTGGCCGAACAGCGGGACGAATACGTCCTCGTAGACCGCGGAGGGCGTGCGGATCGTAACCATCTGGCCGCCGACCCCCATCTGGCGATCCACGACCTCGAAGTCACGGCCCTCGACGCGGGCGATCGCGTCGACGGAGCGCGCCTGCTCGAGCAGGATGTCGAGGGCTTCCTCCTCCTGAGCCAGGATAACGACGACCTGGCCGGGCTTGATGATGCCGGCCTTTTCACGCGCGATTTCCTCGATCGTGGAGCCGAGCCACTTCGTGTGGTCCAGAGCGATCGGCGTGATGACGGAAACGCCCGCGTCGATAACGTTCGTGGCGTCCCAGCGCCCGCCCATGCCGACCTCCACGACGGCGGCATCGACCGGGTAGTCAGCGAAGGCCGCGTACGCCATGATCGTGAACACCTCAAAGAAGGACAGACGGGGGCCGCCCTCCTGCGCGCTGCGCTCGTCCACCATGCCGACGTAGGGCTCGATGTCCTCCCATGCGCGCACGAAGCCCTCGCGCGTGATCGGGTGGCCCTCCAGCGAGATGCGCTCACGCACGTCGAGCAGGTGCGGGCTCGTGAAGCGGCCCGTCTTCATGCCGAAAGCGGTGAGGAGTGAATCGATCATGCGCGACGTCGACGTCTTACCGTTCGTGCCCGTGATATGGATCGACGGGTAGGAGTTCTGCGGGTCGCCCAGGATGTCCAGGGCGAGCTTCACACGGTCGAGCGTGGGGTCGATGTCGTGCTCGGGTGCGCGCGCGACGATGGACTGGTAGATCTCCTGCACGCGTCCGTCCAAGGCGACGTCCTCCTCAGCCTTCGCGAGTGCGGCCTCGTGGGAAGCGCGCTCGTCGCGCGCTTCGGCAGCATCGTCGGCGAACTCCTCGTCCACCTCACCCTCGATCTCGGCGAGGACGGAGGGGTCGGGACCCAGCAGCAGCGAGTTCTCGACGAGGGCGCGCAGCGCGGCCTCGCGTTCGCTCTCCTCAGCCTGAGGGTCGGCTGCCTCCCCTGCTTCGGTCTCCTCGACCTCGTCGGCCGCTTCCAGGTACGGGATCAGGTCGGCCGGGATGCCGCCCTGCTGATCCTCGTGGGTGGGGTCTTGCCCGAAGAACGATTCGCCTGCCATGTTTCCTCCGCTGCTCGCAGTGTCTTCGCTATTTTACCGGGCCAGGTGCGGCGGGCGGCTTGTTCCGCCGGTCACGGCGCGTTGGCGCTCACTCGTCGCGCGTCGTCATCGACGAGGCCGGGGCGGGATACCCCAAACCTCCACATTCGCCGCGGGAAGCACGTCGTCACCGCACCGACGCGGGCAGGTAGAATGAAGGCCGTCAATATGATCCCCTCAAGGAGGCAACACGTGGGTAAGTGGTTTGGTCAGGCATCCGAGATCGAGGAGCTGCGCGCCGAGAACCAGCGCCTCAAGGAGCAGGTCGCGACCCTCGAGACGCGACTGCGCGCCGCTTACGCGGACGCCGGGGTCTCAGCCCTCTCCGGGGCTAGTGCCTCCGCGCCCGAGGCAGCAGTCCCGCAGGCCGCTGCTCCCGGCTTCCCAGCCGATGTACACAACCCTGCGACGGCCTCGTTCCCAGAGCTGACTGCAGCCGAACTCCAGATGATCGCCGAGGGTAGGACGCTCAACGCCGTCAAGGCCTACCGGGACCGCACCGGCGTCGACCTGAAGACGGCGAAAGCAGCGATCGACGCGGCCCGTTAAGAAGCATCGGCCAAGAGTTGACCGTTTCCCAGGTGGCGCTCGCTCATGCGGATAGGTTGTTCGCTTGCGGATAGGTTATGCAGATACGGATAGGTTATTAACCTATCCAGATGCTCATAACCTATCCGCGTAAGGGCGTCCGCCGGCCGCGGCGCGTTATGCGCAGCTTTTCTCTCCGATAGCGGTTGTGGCCGGGAGGTTTTCCTCCCGGCCACAACCTATACAGGCG
>CALHZX010000049.1 GCA_938040725.1 uncultured Actinomyces sp.
ACAGCTGGTTGATGTCGATGCCGAAGTTCTGCGACATCTGGATCGCGTAGTCGATCAGCTCCTGCTGGGAGACCTGCACGTCGAACTTCTTGGCCAGGGCCTCGGAAAGCAGCTCGGTGCGGATTTCCTTTTCGACAGCCTCGCGGGCTTCATTCTTGTCCTTGGGCTTGGCGTCCTCGCCGACGCGGTGCTCGACCTGGTGGTCGACTGCGGACTCGGGCAGGACGATCTCAACCTTGTCCAGGAGGAGGTCAATGAGGGCGTCGCGCGCGGCGAGGGCCTGCTGGGACTCCTTGGACTGGGCGGCCTGCTTCTTCAGGTCTTCCTTGAGCTCGTCGATGGTGTCGAACTCGGAGACCATCTGAGCGAAGTCGTCGTCAGCCTTGGGCAGCTCGCGCGCCTTCATGGCCTTGACGGTAATGGTCACCTCGGCCTCTTCACCCTCGTGGTCGCCGCCCTTCAGCTTGGAGGTGAAGGTGACCTCGTCGCCGGCCTTGGTGCCGCGCAGGGCGGTGTCCTGGCCGTCGAGCATGGAGCCGGAGCCAATCTCGTAGGAGACGTCGGAGGCAGAGTCAACCTGCTCGCCGTCGATGGTGGCGACCAGGTCGATGGTCGCGAAGTCGCCGGTCTTGGCCTTGCGGTTGATGGTCTTGAGGGTAGCGAAGCGGCCGCGCAGGTCCTCGAGTTCCTTCTCGACGTCCTCTTCGGTGACCTCGGTGGGCTCGACCTCAACGACGATCTTCTCGTCGATCTCGGGCAGCTCGAAGGCGGGGACGACGTCAACCTCGGCGGTAAAGACGAGCTGGCCGCCCTGGGCGCCGGTCACGTTGGGGATCTCGGTGACGTCGACGGTGGGCTGAGCCATGGGGCGCAGGTCGTTTTCGTTGACGGCGTCCGAGTAGTGGCCGGGCAGGACCTGGTTGACAACCTGCTCGATGACGGCGGCGCGGCCGAAACGCTGGTCGATGATGCGCGGAGGCACGTGGCCCTTACGGAAGCCGGGGATGTTGACCTGTCCGGCGATCTCCTTGTACGCCTTGTCCATTTCGGACTTCAGTTCCTCGAAGGGAACCTCAACGGTCAGACGAACCTTGGTGGGCTCGAGGGTTTCAACGGTGCTCTTCACGTGCGTACGCTCCGTAGTCTACGAATTCGGGAACGCCCATTTCGGGCGCATAACAACTCGCCTAGTGTACGCCACGACCCCGCTGATGTCCTCATTCGCGGGGTATTAGTGGGCATATCCACCCCTCTACGGGCGCCTGGAGTGCGCAACGCCACACGGGTACGCGCCCCTCTCCCCTATTCACGAGGCCGGGGCAACCCACACTGCTAGGTGCACTCAGGGGGCGAGATAGTGGGAGCGCCCTCGCACGACAGCGGCCAGGCGGGCGCGAGGTACATCGGCGACGAGGCGCACGGCGGTGGTGATCTCGCGGTGGATGGCTCGGGCTTCGGCGTCGTCTGCCGCGGTGAAGCGCGCGGTGACGCGGGGCTGGCCGGAGGCGATGACGATGTCCCAGGATTCGAGCCGGGTGACGGAGCGGGCGGCGGCCTCGACTTCTTCGGGGGCCCGGCCAGGTGCCAGAGTCGTGACCGTCATGATAGTGCGATAGGACGGCATGGACTCCCCCGTGACCGTATGAAAAAACCGCGGCGCTGTGGCCGCGGTTGGTCGGGGTGACAGGATTTGAACCTGCGACCCTCTGCTCCCAAAGCAGATGCGCTACCAAGCTGCGCTACACCCCGTTGGACTGGTGTCCGCTGCCCCATCATACGGGAGGGGCGCGTAAATGTCGCGCACGTGGACAATAACCGCTAGGATCTTCGTGTCCCCTCCGGGGGTACGCGGATGTAGCTCAATGGTAGAGCCTCTGCCTTCCAAGCAGATCACGCGGGTTCGATTCCCGTCATCCGCTCCAGCACTGAGAAAGCCCCGGGCCACTCGGCCCGGGGCTTTCTTTTTCTCGTACCCGAGGATGCCACTGACTTGGGTGCGACAGCTGCTAACTGGCCATGCAGCACAGTGAGGACTCACGCACCTAGCACACGCGATGACGGCAATTTCCCGTCGCAACCATGCGCTCCCTCGCCCACCTATGCGCAGCTAAACCCACCTGGTGGAACGTGGGCACACCCGCCCAGCTTCCACTAGGAGGGTTAACGCGCGCACAAACGGGCCCAGACAACACCACACATCCAACGTTGATGGCGAGGTCACGCGGGTTCAGCGCACCAGCAGAACCAAATCCCCAACAGGCCTCCAACAACCGGGACAACCAGGATCCAAACGGCCCGAGGATGCCATGTCAGAAGTATGCGGAGACGAACAGTCATCATCGGAGGTACAGAGCTACTCCAGCTCCACGAGCGAAGGGTTATCAACGCAGGATTGACAACACCACAAATCCCACGATCACACCCAATAGTGCGGTCCAGACTGGCCATAACAGATTCTGCTTTCGACGTACTGTTAGCGAGAACGCGAGGGTCATCAGCAAAGTCAAGCCACCAACGATCCACGTCACTGAACTCAGAGTGCCATTGGGAGCATTGAGCGCCAGGACCACCGTGGAGTATCCGGTGAAGAGGACAGCAAGCAGCAATCCAACACGGGATTGAACGACAATCGCAACAAGTGTTGCCAGCGCACCAGCGATGTGCAGGGCTAGCGTCAACCAAGTTCCAGTTCCAACATGAGCTGCTACCAACCCCGGGATGAGAGCCGCAAGTGTACCCACACGAACGGCTGCCGTAGCTGATGCAAGCGTCATGAGAGGCGCGGTCTGACCATGCAGACTTGCTTCACTCTGAGCAGAGGTCGTCATAGAGTTTTCGACTGGGTCAAGCATGAGCAAACTCCTTACGGATAGGGAAGCGGATCTTGGAGGAGATCCGCCTGATCAATGGGATGATCGCGATAACCTGCATCAACGGGACATTTCAAGTACCGAGGGTGTCCCAGCGCGGGCGACTGCGGAGGGTAGGGCTGGGACAGTTCAGGAATAAAAGCCTTCCATACCTTCGTCTGCGCGAAAGCACGGGGAGTGAAGTCAAACATAATCGGATCTATGCCGCGAGACTGCATCGCTAAGTGAATCCGCTTAACCGGATCAGGTTCCGCAGCGTCACATCGGGCATACAATTCACTCAGTTTCACTTCGCCGCCACCATTGAAGTACCAGTCAGCCTTCTTCTGATTCTGTTGATACCCATAGAACGTGATCGCTTGGACGAACCGGTCGAATTCGTAAGGCTTAGCATCGGCATGTATTCCAAATAGCCACTTGAAAGCAATTTCGAACTGCCAATTATCGGCCAGCTGACAAATACGCAAGGAGCGTTCTGACTGACAGTACTCACCGAGCGCAGAACGCATCGCCGCATCGGGGCTTGCTCCCACCCCACCGCCAGCGTTGTAGCGCAAATCCTTCAACCAGTTATCAAATTCGATGGCCGTCAGCACGGGGAATTCGAAGAAGTCGAGGTTCTGCAGGTAGAATTCCGGCTTTCCGATTCCACGATCCAATTCGGACAGTTGTCTACGCACCTTTGCATCGCGGGGCTCAACGTCCATCACGATACGATCTAAGGGAACTCGTGCGTGCCAACGTAGATTTACTGCGTCCCTCTCGACGAGTTCGTCGAGCGCATGGTAGACAGCAAGATCCGTAGTGATGTGACTTGCCAATCCACCGGAAGGCGCTAGACCGATAAGTGGCTCATCGTCTGGGCGATAGTAGATGAACAACACAAGCTGAGCTGGCACCCAGATAGTCTCACCCGAGTAGAGCCGGGTACCCGGAATCCACCCCATCGTCGTGTTATCATCCCAGCGGTCGAAGCCGAAGTGGGGGTCGGAGAACTGTGCTTCAGAAAAGATTGGAAGATCTTCCGGTCCAAGGCAGTGCATACCTCGATCTTCCATCTCCCGACGAGTGCCGTTCTGTAACCGGTCTGCCCAGGACAAAAACGCAAATGAACCGAGCACCCGTTCGATTCCCTCACCCATGGAGGACACGTACATGTCGTGCAGATCAAGGCCCTTACCGCCACCGTAGACCTGGCTAGCATACGATGAATTAAGCCCCGCAACGCCGAGTAGCTTACTCGAAATATGGTCAAAGTCGAAGTACTGGCCATGACCGACGTGTAGCCCTGCACCAGAAACCGGGCGAAAATACGTTGTGAGGAGCCGAATGAAGGCACTCGGAGCATACAATGACTCCGTCTCCATTAGCGCATGATACTCATCATCATTCAAGGTGGGCTTGATGATCGGTCGACGGCGATTGAACGTCCTCACAATCATGGAATCATCCCTGACCCCACTAGTAATGGTGGGCACTTGATAACTAGAAATCACGAGTTGCTTCCTTCCCAGTCGAACGTTCGAACCGTGATTAGATTCAAAATGATGGTAACAACTACCAAAATGACTAGGCGCCACCACGAACATTGCTGCCCAAGATAGGCGTCCATGAGTGCTTGGTTAAGAATCGTAAGTGGATTAAACTCCGAAACTGTCTGCAGCCAGCCGGGGAATGATTCACGTGGGAGTGCTGCACCACTGCTGAAAAACATTAGAAAGAACATAGCAGCCGACACAACTTGGACACTTCGGACGGGCATTGCGAGGCCCCCTAAAAAGAGCCCGAGACTCATGGTGACATAAAGTGAAATAGTTGACACCACTAACAGCATCGGCCAGTTGGCATGTGGAGCCGGTCCGTAAACAACCAGGGTGACCACTGCCAATGCGACGATCGAGATTGCGACGACGACCGCCGCTGTGCAAAACTGCGCGATGAAGTATGCGCTGGATCGGACCGGTGACAGACGATACCGCTTCAGTACACCTTGACCCCGATTCTCTGCAATATGAATCGACATTCCCATGAGACCTACGTTTGCTGCGGTAACACCAATCATCGTCGCCATATAGGCATCGATGAAACGCCCGCCCGCTGGCAATTCTTCTGTGCCACCGATCGACCCTACGAACAGGAGTAGAATAAGTGGGAACGCCAGTGAGAAGAAAACCGCGAATGGCTCCCGAAGGAACAAAAGGGTTTCCACACGGAACAGCGCCCATGTTGATCGCCAACCGTTCATTTCTCCTCCTCAGCTGTCTGCGCTTCACGCGTCACGACGTCCCCCAGATTGGTGGGCCTCAACACTGCCGTGCGGCCACTGGGAATTTTCTGAACTGCCCGTTCGAGGGTCGACCGATCTCCGAACACCAGCAGAGCCCCCTCCGGGCTTAGCTGGGTATGTCCGGCGGCCTGCCATGGCGCTTGATCCGTGCCGCGGGGAAGCACGACGCACGCGTCGGCACCCAGTGTTGACATGAGGCTATCAACCGTGCCCTCACGGCGAACACGACCGCGTGCCATGATTAAGATGCGGTCCGCGAGGTCTGCCGCATGGTCAACCTCATGTAGTGTTGCCAACACCGTGAGGCCCCGGTCCCGGCGGTCCTTGAGCACAGCGACGAGCGCTGAGCGCGCCTCTGGGTCCAGCCCCGCCGTTGGTTCGTCGAGGAAGACGATTCGCGGGTCCCCCATGAAGGCCAGTACGAGGCTCACACGACGTTTCTGTCCACCGCTGAGCGTATCGAAGCGCTTGCCCGCGATCGTCTCAATCGTCATTGCTTGCATCAGGTCGGGGGGTGGACCATCAACGCCGTAAATGCTCGCGAAGAGGCTGAGTGCCTCACGAACCTTTATTCGTGGTGGCAGTTGTTCTTGCTGCATCTGAACGCCCACTCCTTCAGGTAGTGGGGAACCATAGGCGTGCACCTTACCACACAGAATAACGGTGCCAGCATCTGGTTTACGCAGCCCTTCAACGCACTCAAGAAAAGTAGTCTTTCCAGAGCCGTTGTGGCCTAGGATCGTCACGATCTCTCCCGTAGCCAGTGATAGATCAACCCCATCCACCGCCTTCGTTTCCCCATAGGTTTTACGAATACCTTGGGCTTCGAAAACGTTCATGCATTCCTCCTTATTCCAAGTAGGCTCGCCGTTTCGTCGCTGAATGACCGACGAATATGTTTTTCAGAGACTCCGCAATCACGCCAAATCCGCTGCTCTTCATCAAGTGCGTATCGCGGATGCATGCCAAGCCCCGGGGCTCCGCTTCCGCCAACGAGCCATGTAGAAGAGGCCACTAGACCAAGTACTGAGCGCAGCAGAGCCCATCCCTTAGCAAGGACTTCTCTATCGCACTTCGACAGCGGAACCATTCCCAAGTGCTTCATAGCCTCACGCTGCCCCATCGCCATCCCGCCTGGTGTTCGAAGCCGTAAAACACGCGCGTGATGCGGCATGATCCTTGACAGTTCAGCTAAGCCAGGAGCTGACGTCAGCGCAGCCAAGTCAACCCGAACACGCGTGGATGCCATGAGAGGAGTCAGCGGGATACCCCACGCGATCAACTCTCGAGCGATGACCTCGTCTGCACCGCAGGGTAGCTCACCCAACTCCAGTAGAGTGCGTTGGGCATTCGCAGGAACACTGCCCACCTTGTAACCGTGCCGTGCTCCAATCGCAACAGCCACCTGGGGCCACAGTGGCGTCAGAAGCAAAGTACTTCTCCTCCACCTTGTCAAGGATCTGCAACATGTCACACCTCCTGTCATTACCAGGTTTCACAACAGCCTCATAGTATGTGACACGTCTCTCATGCGCAATCACTTTTCCGGAAACCATAGCCCGTGAATCGTGGCATCACTGCAAGGGAGTACCGAGGCTCTCCACTCATATACCTGAGAGGCTGTCATACTTGCCACCTTCTGAGCTCCACCTTCCATGCGAAGAGCAGCTGGCTCAATAGCCATCTTTACGCTCAGTCGCATAATATTTGTCGACAAAGCTTGAATATGCGCCTACGGAGATTGAGCAGCAGGATCCGAATCGAACGCGGCGTAGCAAGCTGAACTGCGAGCCGAAAGTTTGACAGAGCTACTACTGAGATGCCCCCGCACCCTTGCGACAGCGGTGCCATGAACACACCAATACGGATCTACGCTCTACGCACAGCATCCAGTCACTCCCCCGCCCACCTATGCGCAGCTAAACCCAGCTGATGGAACATGGGCACACCCGCCAAACTTCCACTAGGTGGGTTAACGCGCACACGAACGGGCCCAGACAACACCACACACCCCACGTACATGACGAGGTCACCCGGGTTCGATTCCCGTCATCCGCTCCAGCACAGGGAAAGCCCCGGGCCACTCGGCCCGGGGCTTTCCGCTCACTCACTCACGCTCACGCGCTCTCGGGGAACGTAGAGGTGTCGATGACGTAGCGGTAGCGCACGCGCGAGGCGACGACGTTGTTGTAGGCCTCGGTAATCTCCTCACCGGTGATCATTTCGACCTGCGGAATGACGCCATGCTCAGCGCAGAAGTCGAGCATCTCCTGGGTTTCGGCGATGCCGCCGATCTGGGAGCCCGCGAAGGACTTGCCGCCGTTAACGAAGGCGCGCAGCGGCAGGGAGACGGGCTCGGTAGGCAGGCCCACATCGACGAAGACGCCGTAGGGGCGCAGGGCGGCCATATAGCCGGCGTAGTCCAGGCCGTCGGCGGACACGGTGCACAGGATCAGGTCGAAGGAGCCCCGCAGGGATTCAAGCACACCTTCCTCACTGGTGGCGTAGAAGTGGTCGGCGCCGAAGCGGCGGGCGTCGGCTTCCTTGGAGCGGCCGTGAGAGATGACGGAGACGTCCGCCCCCATGGCCTTGGCGATCTGTACACCCACGTGTCCGAGGCCGCCCATGCCGAGGATGGCCACACGCGAGCCGGGGCCCACGTTGTAATGCTTGAGCGGCGAGTAGGTAGTGATACCGGCACACAGGAGCGGCGCGCAGGCTGCAAAATCCAGTTCGGACGGAATGTGGAGCGCGAAGTCCTCGCGCACGGTGAAGCCGCGCGAATAGCCGCCGGTCGTCGGGTTGCCGTCGGCGTCAGCGCGGTAGGTCCACAGGGTGCCGGGCGTCGAGGTGCACCACTGCTCGTAGCCGGATTCGCACATCTCGCAGGAGCCGCAGGAGCCGACCAGGCAGCCCACGCCCACGCGGTCCCCCACCTTGAACGTGGTGACGCCGGGGCCAACCTTCGCGACGATGCCAACAAACTCATGGCCGGGCACGAGGGGGTAGACAACGGGACCCCACTCGCCGCGGGCAGAGTGAATGTCGGAGTGGCAGATGCCCGCGTAGGCGACATCGAAGTAGATCTCGCCCTCGCCAGGTTCGCGAATGTCGATCTGCAGGGGGTGGAACTGGGTGGTGGCATCGTCGCATCCGTAGGCGATCACGCTGGGCATGAGAACTCCTTTGTCCGGTCAATTGAGGATGCTACAAGCATACTGCAGAAACAAAAACCCCGGCGCGTGAGCGCCGGGGCAATGGGGTGGCTGACGGGACTCGAACCCGCGACGTCCTGGACCACAACCAGGTGCTCTACCAACTGAACTACAGCCACCATCGCGTCGCCGTGAAGGCAACGGGTAGAGTTTAGCACTACCCACCCGAGCTTGGAAACTCGAGCACCACCCTCACGGCGGTGGCGTGCATCACCAGTGGGCGCGAGCGGAGATCGCGTCGGCGAAATTACCGAGCGCGTGGGGGGTGGCCCCCAGGTACAGGTCCGCGTCCACGAGGGAGACCTCCATGACCAGGAAGGAGCCCTTGCCGTCGGGGACCAGGTCCACGCGGTTGAAGAGGAACTGCTCGTCGTGGCCCAGGCGCGAGCGCACGTAGCCGTGCAGGACGCGGCGAATCTCCTCGCCCCACTGCCATGCGACGGAGTCGGCGGCTTCGGCGGTCACCACGGCCTCGTGCATCTCCGGGTTGGTGACGGAGGCAGGGTGCAGGGCTGAGCGCTTCTCGACGGCGTGGGAGACCAGTCCGTTGAAGAAGACGAGCGAGATCTCGCCGTGCAGGTCGATTTCCTCAACGTAGCGTTGGATCATGACCGAGCGGCCGTCACCCAGCAGCCCCTGCACCTGGCGCATGGCGGCCTGGCGCTGGCGCGTGTCCACGGTTGTGTAGCGGCCGATGTCGCGCACGCCGGAGGAGACCGCGGGCTTGACGACGAACTCGCCGAAAGCCGGGAAACGCGTGTGAATCTGGTGCTTGGAGAGCTTCTGCTCGGGCTCGAGCCAATTCGTGGGAATCGTCGGCATACCGAGAGCTGCCAGATCCCTCAGGTAGTGCTTATCCGTGTTCCAGTTGAGCACGTCCTTGGAGTTTTGCACGCGGGTCAGCTGACGGGTCCAGTCGAGGAAGGCATGGCGGTCGGAGGCATAGTCGGACACGGAGCGCACGACGACCATGCCGGCCTCAGACCAGTCGACGTCGGGATCGTTCCACACCTTGATCTGGGGGTCGCAACCGCGCGACGCAAGCTCATCGAGCAGGCCTTCTTCTCCGGGGAAAAGGTGGGGCATGGACGAGCAGGTCACGAGTGTGACTTTGGGGTGAGCCGTCATAGTTATCTTTCTATCGTGGGGTGAAGGAATTAACGAGGCGGTGGCTGGGAACTCACCGCAGGCCGAGCGGGCGATGCGCGGCCTCGGTGAGAAGTTCGCTGAGCAGGTCCGGGTATGACAGGCCTGCGGCGGCCCACATCTGCGGGTACATCGAGATGGGGGTGAAACCGGGCATCGTGTTCACTTCGTTGATGATGACGGTGTCGGTGGCCTCGTCGAGGAAGAAGTCGACGCGCGCCAGGCCCTCGCATTCGAGCGCGTCGAAGGCACGCCACGCGGTTTCACGGATGCGATCGGCGTACTCGTCAGACACGTTCGCCGGGCAGGACAGGCCCACCACGTCGTCGACGTACTTGTGTTCGTAGTCGTAGAACTCGCCCTCGGGGATGACGATTTCGCCCAGGGGCGCGGTGCCACTGCGCCAGTCGGAGCGCGATCCGAGGACACCGCACTCGACCTCGCGGCCGGAGATGGAGGCCTCGACGATGATGCGCGGGTCGTTGTTCGCGGCCTCCTTGATGGCCACAGGCAGGTCCTCGCGGCAGGTGACGCGCGAGATGCCGACGGACGAACCGGCACGACAGGGCTTGACGAAGACGGGGAATCCGAGGCGCTCAATGCGATCCATGCACGCGGAGGCGTCAGCCTCCCACTGACGAGCCGTAACCAGCTCCCACTGGCCCACGTCGATACCGGCGGCAGCAAGGACGGTCTTCGTCAAGTGCTTGTCCATCGACACGGCCGAGGAGGTCACGCCGCAGCCCACGTAGCGCACGCCGGCCATCTCGAAGAGGCCCTGGATGGTGCCATCCTCGCCGTAGGGGCCGTGCAGGAGCGGGAAAACGATGTCCACGTGCCCCAGGTCCTCCACGCCGACGACGCGCGAATCCGGCGCGTCCGGGTCACCCTCATAGGTGAGCTCGACGAGGTTGCCCTCGCCGGGGGTCAGGGCGACGCGGGTGGATCCAGCGGTGACGGACTGTCCCTTCCCGTCCTTGAACGCCAGCGCCGACGGGTCGTCAGCGACGCGAACCCACTGACCGTCGCGCGTGATACCCAGCGGGATGACGTCCCACTTCGTGCGGTCGATGGCGGTGAGAATGCCGGCGGCGGTCGAGCAGGAGATTTCGTGCTCGGAGGAGCGTCCACCAAAAACGATGAGGACACGAGGACGAGAAATTGCAGTCATGGGTCCAAGACTACCGCGCGGGAGGCATGTCCCGCCCGCGTGCACACCGTTCAGACGAGCTTGATCTTCCAGCCGTCCATCTTTTGCGGGCGGGCCAGCAGCATGCGGCCCATATCCTCAATGCTCGCGCGCCCCTCGACGACCTCGACGACGGCGCCCGTGATCGGCATGTCGACGCCGACGGAGGCCGCGACCTGGAGGATCGGCGAAGCCGAGGCAACGCCCTCGACGACGCCCGGGGACAGCGCCAGGGCCTCCGCCAGGCCCATGCCGGAGCCGAGGCGGTGGCCGAGGGAGAAGTTACGCGAGAGCCGCGAGGAGCATGTGGCGACGAGGTCGCCGATGCCGGACAGGCCCGCGAAGGTCGCAGGGTCCGCGCCGAGTGCGGTACCCAGTCGCGTCATCTCCGCCAGGCCGCGGGTGATGAGGGTCGAGCGCGTGTTGATGCCCAGCCCCATGCCCTCGGCGGCGCCGATCGCGACCGCGATGACGTTCTTCGTGGCGCCCGCCATCTCCGTGCCGACGACGTCGGTGGACACGTAGGGGCGGAAGTAGGAGTTGTGGCAGGCCTTCGCGATCTCCTTGGCCAGCTCCACGTCGGTTGCAGCAACGACCGTCGCCGTGGGCTGGCGCTGCGCGATCTCGCGCGAGAGGTTCGGGCCGGACAAGACGGCGATGCGCCTACTCGGCACGCCCGAGGCCTCGGCGATGATCTCGTCGACACGCTTGAGGGAGCCGAGCTCCAGGCCCTTGGCCAGGGACAGCAGGGCGACGTCGGGGGCGAATGACTCGCGCGCGGCGCTCAGGGTGGCGCGCACGGCCTTGACGGGAACGGCCACGACGACGAGCTCGCGGCCGGCGACAGCCGTGGCGATATCGGTGGTCGCGCTGATGCGCTCCGACAGGGCGATCCCCGGCAGGTACGTCGGGTTCTCTCCCCCGTTGATGAACGAGGTCGTGTCGGCGTTACGCCCCCACATCGTCACGCTCACGCCCGCGTCAGCGAGCACCTGCGCGAACGTCGTTCCCCACGCGCCCGTTCCCAGGACCGCTGCTGTTGTCATACTCATCAAGACCTCCCTGTCAAGGCCATTCTACTAGGATTGAAACAACCGACCCGCACCAGGAGGAACTGTGTCTCACCGCGCGCGAGTCCCAGATTGGGTTCTTGTCCAATCCGGTGCGCATGGTGATCAATATCCACGATTAGCCTTTCTTGCGGGCTTTCTTCGCTTTCTTGGCCTTCTTTGCAAGCTCTTCTTCCCACCAGGGGCCAGCCTGCGTGGTCGGATCCCAGACCTTTTCAGGGGCGGGTAGGCCACGCAGCTTGCCCACGCCCGCACGCACGGCATCGCTGATGCGCTTGGTCGCCTCGTTGACGGCCTCGTGATCCTCGGACCCGGCGGGACTCATCAGGTCGGACAGATCGACGGGCTCGCCGAAGTGGTACGAGACGCGCCGACCCGGTCGCATGTCGATGCCCTTGGCGTTGTACGGGGCCATGATGTCCTGCGGTCCCCACTGCGAGACGGGAATGACGGGCACGCCCGTGTCGAGGGCCAGTCGGGCGGCACCGGACTTGAACTCCATGGGCCACTGGTCGGGGTCACGCGTGAGAGTGCCCTCGGGGAAGATGCCGACGACCTCGCCGGCTTTCAGGGCCTCGCGGGTGGGTGCCAGGACGGCCGAGGGGTTGGAGTCGCGGTTGACGGGAATCAGGCCCATGCCCTTGATGATCCTGCCAAACACCGGCACGGAGAACATCGACTTCTTCGCCAGGAAGCGCACGGCGGTGTCGCGCTTCATGAAGTACCAGCACAGGCACAGCGGATCGACGTTCGAGAGGTGGTTGGGCACCACGAGGAAACCGCCCTCAGCGGGGAGGTTCTCTTCACCGCTCACGGTGAACTTGATCCAGGGGGTCATGATGGGCGTCAGGACACCCTTGGCGAAAGCGTAAAAGCCGGAGACAGCACTCATGGTGCCATTCTATGGGCAGCGCTCCCCCGGCGCGCTGGCCCACACGGACCTCACACGAGGACGGACACGACCCCGGGGGCGACGTCGACGGTAAAAGGGATCGACGCGATGCGGTCCCCATCCGCCATGGCGACCACGCCAACGGGGGCGGCGAAGGAGACGACGCGGGCGCTTTCCACCTCGATGGCCGGGTGTGCCTTCGCGCGGCCGGCGACGACGCGGGCGAGCACGGGCAGGGCTCGAGACAGCGGCAGGGGCCCCACGTGACACACCTCGAGGACGCCGTCGCTCATGTCGGAGGAGTCCACCAGGGTGATGCCGCCGCCAAAACGTCCGGAGTTGGACACGGAGGCAATCCAGCCGCTCATGTTGCGCTCGACCCCGTCCACGGTCGCCACGATCTCGGTGGGTTCGTGCGAGGCCAGGGCTGCGAACGCCCCGTAGCCGTAGGCCAGCGGTCCAGACGTCAGCGAGGACTCGTTGGCGAGAATGTTTGCGCGCGCGTCCAGGCCGATCGAGACGATGCCGAGAGCCAGGAGCACGCCGTCGCGCGAGTGCACCCACATACCATCCAGGGGACGCACCCGGGAGGTCAGAGAATCGGAGGAGAGCGCCCCGGCCTCGTCGGACGTGAAGCCGAGGCGCGCCAGGGAGCATGCACGGGCCAGCGGATCCGTACCGATGCCCAGCGCTCGGCACAGGTCGTTGCCGCGCCCGCCCGGCATCGGAACGAAGATCGCGTCGGACTCGTGGCACCCGCGCGCAACCGCGCTCAGGTACCCATCCCCGCCCAGGGCCGCGACGAACGAGCCGGACGCGACCTCACCGGCGATCGCCGCCGGGTCGTCGCCGGGAGTCGTCAGGCGAACCGCGACCTCCCAGCCGCCGCCGCGCAGGATACGCACGATGCGCGGACCCAGGCGCACACTGCGCCCGCCCGCCGACATCGACGAGACCAGCAACAAAATGCTGCGACGCACGCCCGACGCGGCCATGGTCTCAGGCGTCCAGGTAACGCACGCGCGCATCCAGCTGGTGGAGCTTGCGCGTGAAGTGCTCGTAGCCGCGCGAAATCACGTCGATACCCGACACGGTGGACGTGCCCGTAGCGGCCAGAGCTGCGATCAGGTGCGAGAAACCACCGCGCAGATCCGGGACCTCAATTTCCGCACTGTGCAGCGGGGTCGGACCCGAGATGACCGCCGAGTGGTAGTAGTTCTTCTGGCCAAAACGACAGGGGGTCCCACCCAGGCACTCGCGGTAGACCTGGATGTTCGCACCCATCTTGCGCAGCGCCTCGGTGAAGCCGAAACGGTTCTCGTACACGGTCTCGTGCACGATCGACAGTCCCTCGGCCTGGGTGAGTGCCACGACGAGGGGCTGCTGCCAGTCCGTCATGAAGCCCGGGTGCACGGCGGTCTCCAGGGCGATCGAATGCAGAGGCTCACCCGGGTGGTAGAAACGGATGCCATCAGCGTCGATGTCGAAGGCGCCACCCACCTTGCGGAAGGTGTTGAGGAACGTCGTCATGTCGGGCTGGTGCGCACCGCGCACGTAGATGTCGCCACGGGTAGCCAGGGCGGCCGCCGCCCACGAGGCAGCCTCGATGCGGTCCGGCAGGGCCGTGTGACGGTAGCCGGTCAGCTTCGCGACACCCTCGATACGGATCGTACGGTCCGTGTCCACCGAGATGATCGCGCCCATCTTCTGCAGGACGTTGATGAGGTCGAGGATCTCAGGCTCGATGGCCGCGCCCTTCAGCGTCGTGATGCCCTCGTTGCGCACGGCCGTGAGCAGGGTCTGCTCGGTCGCACCCACGGACGGGAAGGGCAGCTCGATAATCGCACCGTGCAAGCCGGAGGCGGGACGCTTGATGTGCACGCCGTCGGGCTGCTTGTCGACGACCGCGCCGAACTTACGCAGCGTCTCTAGGTGGAAGTCGATGGGACGGCCACCGATCGCGCAGCCACCCAACTCGGGGATGAATGCTTCGCCCAGCTGGTGCAGCAGCGGGCCACAGAACAGGATCGGAATGCGCGAGGCGCCCGCAAGCGTGTCGATGTCAGAGCGCGAGGCGATCTTGACGTTGGAGGGGTCCATGCGCAGCGTGCCGCGGTCCTGATCGAAGTCGATCTGGACGCCGTGCAGGCTCAGCAGGTCCGAGACCACGTCCGTGTCGCGGATCAGCGGCACGTTGTAGAGCTCGGAGGGGGTGTCGGCGAGCAGCGACGCAACCATCGCCTTGGGGACGAAGTTTTTCGCGCCGCGCACCGTGATCTCACCGCGCAGCGGATGGCCGCCCTCAACCTGAAGGATCGATGACATGAGTGCTCCTCACTATGACGTAACTGGCCCCTACTCTAGCTAGGTAGGGGCCAGTATGCGCAGTGCTTTCAGCCGCGAGCTGACACGACTTCTTCCTTGGGCAAGAATTTCGCCGGGAGCGTGCGCGGCTTGAAGGACTGGCGCGCGGCCTCGTAAGCCGCAATCTCGTCCTCGTGGCGCAGGGTCAGGGCGATGTCGTCCAGTCCCTCCATGAGGGTCCAGCGCACGTAGTCGTCGATCTGGAAGGTGCCCGAGATCGCACCGGCGCGCCAGGTCTTGTCTTCGAGGGAGACGGTCACCTCGGTGCCAGGCTCGGTCTCGAGGAGCTTCCACAGGGACTCGCAGTCCTCCTGGGAGATGATGCCGGTGACCAGGCCCTGCTTACCGGAGTTTCCGCGGAAAATGTCGGCGAACTTGGGGGCCAGGACGACGCGGAAGCCGTAGTCCTTGAGCGCCCACACGGCGTGCTCACGCGAGGATCCGGTGCCGAAGTCGGGGCCCGCGATCAGGACAGAGCCGTTCTTGTAAGCATCCTGGTTGAGGACGAACTCCGGATCGCCACGCCAGGCCGCAAAGAGGGCGTCCTCGAAGCCCGTGCGGGTCACGCGCTTGAGGTAGACGGCGGGGATGATCTGGTCGGTATCGACGTTAGAGCGGCGCAGCGGGACGCCGATGCCGGTGTGGGTGATGAACTTTTCCATGGGTGCGTCAGTCTTTTCTTCCGTGGGGGACGAGGCCGGGGCCCTCCCCCGCTGTCGGGTGGCGGAGGGCGGGCCTCAGAGGTCGGCCGGGGAGGACAGGGTGCCTCGTACGGCGGTGGCGGCCGCGACGAGCGGGGACACCAGGTGCGTGCGGCTGCCCTTGCCCTGGCGGCCTTCGAAGTTGCGGTTGGAGGTGGAGGCCGAGCGGTCTCCCGCGTTCATCGTGTCGGGGTTCATGCCCAGGCACATGGAGCAACCGGCGTTGCGCCATTCGGCGCCGAAGTCAGTGAAGATCTTGTCGAGGCCCTCAGCCTCGGCCTGCAGGCGCACGCGGGCGGAGCCGGGCACGACCATGACGCGCACGCCCTCGGCCTTGTGGCGCCCCTTGACGACGCTGGCGGCGGCACGCAGGTCTTCGATGCGGCCGTTGGTGCAGCTGCCAATGAAGACCGTGTTCACGGCGATCTCGCGCATCGGGGTGCCGGCTTTGAGGTCCATGTATTCGAGGGCACGCTCGGCGGCCGCGCGGGCCGTCTCGTCGGTGAAGTCCTCAGGGGCGGGGACGGTGGCCGAGAGCGGGACACCCTGGCCGGGGTTGGTACCCCAGGTGACAAAGGGCTCGATGTCGGCGGCCTCGAGAATGACCTCGGCGTCGAAGACAGCGTCCTCATCGGAGGCAAGGGAGGACCAGTATTCGACGGCGCGATCCCAGTCCTCACCCTCGGGGGCGTGGGGGCGGCCCTTGATGTAGTCGAAGGTCGTCTGATCGGGGGCGATCATGCCGGCGCGAGCACCGGCTTCGATCGACATGTTGCACATCGTCATACGGCCCTCCATGGAGAGCTCGCGGATCGCCTGACCGCGGTACTCCAGGACGTAACCCTGGCCGCCGCCGGTGCCGATCTTGGCGATGACGGCGAGGATGATGTCCTTGGCCGTCGATCCCTCAGGCAGGGACCCGTTCACCGTAATCGCCATGGTCTTAAAGGGGGCCATCGGCAGGGTCTGGGTGGCGAGCACGTGCTCAACCTGGCTGGTGCCGATGCCGAAGGCCAGTGCGCCGAACGCGCCGTGCGTGGAGGTGTGGGAGTCGCCGCACACGATGGTCATGCCGGGCTGGGTCAGGCCCAGCTGAGGGCCGACGACGTGAACGATGCCCTGGTCGGCGTCACCCAGGGAATGCAGGCGAATGCCGAACTCCTCGGCGTTCTTGCGCAGGGTGTCGATCTGGGTGCGGCTCGTGATGTCTGCGATGGGCAGGTCGATGTTGACCGTGGGCGTGTTGTGGTCCTCGGTCGCAATCGTCAGATCGGGGCGGCGAACCTGTCGTCCAGCAAGGCGCAAGCCCTCGAATGCCTGGGGGCTCGTCACTTCGTGCACGAGGTGGAGGTCGATGTAGAGCAGGTCGGGGGCACCGTTCTCCCCCTTGGACACGATGTGGTCTCGCCACACCTTTTCTGCCATGGTTCCGCTCATTGTTCCTCCTCTGGCCTCCACTTTGGAGACACTGTGTCAGTCATACTTCGCAACCTATGGAACCGCCTTATCCGCCATGCGACCCGCTGATCTCACGTCTCGGACGCACCTTTGATCCGTTTCACTATCCGACAATTTGCTATCTCAAAAGCTGAGATATTAAATAGTTGTATGGAAGAGCAAACATCCAGTGGCGTTGGCGTTCTTGACAAAGCTGCGCTGGTTCTCAGCGCTCTTGAAGCAGGACCCGCCACTCTCGCCCAACTCGTTTCCAGCACGGGGCTCGCACGCCCCACCGCCCACCGACTGGCCGTTGCCCTCGAATACCACCGCATGGTCGCCCGCGACATGCAGGGGCGTTTTATCCTCGGCCCCCGCCTCCAGGAACTCTCCTCCGCCGCCGGCGAAGACCGCCTCCTCCAGGCCTCCATGCCGGTCCTCCAGGCGCTGCGCGACCACACGAAGGAATCCTCCCAGCTCTTCCGCCGCCAGGGAGATTACCGCGTGTGCGTGGCTGCGTCCGAACGCGAGATGGGCCTGCGCGACTCGATCCCCGTAGGCGCCACACTCTCCATGAGCGCAGGCTCTGCCGCTCAAGTTCTGCTGGCCTGGGAAGAGCCCGACCGTCTCCACCGCGGCCTGTACGGCGCGTCTTTCAACGCCACCATGCTCTCTGAGGTGCGCCGCCGCGGCTGGGCACAGTCCGTGGGCGAGCGCGAACCGGGCGTCGCCTCCGTATCCGCCCCCGTTCGCGGCCCGTCCGGCCGCGTCCTCGCAGCCCTGTCGATCTCCGGCCCCATCGAGCGCATGGGTCGCCAGCCCGGACGCCAGCACGGCCCCTCCGTCATGGCGGCCGCCAACAGGCTCACGGAGTTCCTCTCCACCGTCGAAGACGCCGCAGACCTGTAAGCCGCAACCGCAGACAACAAAAACGGGTGGGCCGGGACGATTCAATCGTCCCGGCCCACCCGCCATGTCAGGGCTCTCGCCCTACGCGACCCAGCGACCAGAACGGTCGAAGGTGTAGGACGTGCCGCCGATGACGACGCGCCCGGTCGCCATGGCGCCCGACGGGTGGCAGAAGTACCAGCTGTCGCCGTCCTTCACCCATCCGATCGCCATTTGCCCCGACTCCGTCAGGTAGTACCAGGAGCCACCCACGGCAGCCCAACCGGTGGCCATCGTGCCGTTACCGTTCAGGTAGTACCAGGCACCGCCCAGGTTCACCCAGCCGGTAGCCATCGAACCGCTTCCGTTCAGGTAGTACCAGATGTTGCCGTCCTTGAGCCAGCCGGTCGCCATGGCCCCGGTATCGGGATCCAGGTAGTACCAGGTGCCGCCCACGGCAGCCCAGCCGGTCGCCATCGCGCCGGACGGGGCGTAGTAGCGCCATGCGCCGTCCTCGACCTGCCAGCCGGTCTTCATCCAGCCACTGGCATCGAAGGAGTAGGTCACGCCACCGCGCACAACACGCACACCCGCGGGGTAGGTTCCGTCCGAGTAGCGCAGCCACCAGCGGCCGTCACCGGAAGCGACCCACTGGGCAGTCTCCGGGTCCGGAGCCGGGTTGGCGTTCGGATCGATGCGGTCGCCCGCCGCCTGCGTGAAGACGGCAACCGTGCGAGCCGGAACCGTCACGGAACCCGTCTTCGCGTCGAAGGAGGAGTCCTTAACGACCGCGTCAGAGCCATTCGCCTGAGCATCGTGCAGCTTGAAGACACGCCCTGCCAGGCCATCAACAGCCGTCGTCATGGTCTTATCCGTCGCGTTAAAGACGACGAGAGCACCGTCGAGCGCCGCGTCAACGTCGCTGCCCACCCCGGCCTCGTCGTTGATGAGCATGACAATCGTGCCGTCCACGGCCCCCTCACCCGAGTTCGGGAAGGACACCTTGGAGCGAATCAGATCCGCACTGCCCAGCGTGAACAGGCGCGAGGAGGAACGCACGCGCAGGAAGTCCATCGCGATCTCCGCGGAGGTGTCAATCTGCTCCGGGCTCGGCTTCAGATCGGGATTCTCCAGCAGCGGACGCATGTGATCCCAGGCCGCACCGTTCTTGGACTTCACCGGCAGACCACGGCCAAAGCCGTTGTCACGCATGGACCAATCGATCGCGTTGAAGTGATCGCCGGAGTTGAAAGAGTCGCGGTCCAGGGACTTCGAACGCAGCATCTCCGTACCCGATGCCCAGAAGGAGGGCGACTGAGACAGGGCCACGGAAGCCTGACTGATCAGCGACATGCGCACGCGGTTCTCCATCGGAGCATCCGCGGGCATCTTGTAGGTGACCAGGTCGAAAAGCGTCTCGTTATCGTGGGCATCCACGTAGTTGACGTTCTCAGCAGGCTGGGAGGCAAACCCCGCGCCCTGACCGTTGTAGTCCAGCTGGGCACCCGAAACGGTCTTGCCGTCGTAGGTGGTCAGCGTGTAGTCCTTCAGGTTGCCCGCCAGGCCCAGCTTCACCAGGTCCACGCGGTGCAGGTAGTCGGTGCGACGCTCCGCCTCCGAGCGGGTGTCGAGGCCGTTGAAGTCCGAGAACGCGCCCGAACCGAAGCCCTGGAAGACGCGGTGGTCCTCGTCGAAGGGACCGCCACCGTGCACGGCATCGCGCAGACGGTCGTTGAACGCGCCGATACCGGTGCCGTCCAGCTGCCCCTGGGTAGCCTGGGTGAACAGCGCGTTGTTCGCGACCTCACCGAAGTTCCAGCCCTCGCCGTAGATGTACAGGCGCGAACCGTCCACACCGTCCTTCTCGAGCGTCAGGGACTTCAGGGCCTCCTTCGCGCGCTTCATCTCAGCGGCCGGGTGGTGGCCCATGAGATCAAAGCGGAAGCCATCGACGTGGTAGTACTTTGCCCAGTGGATCATCGAATCGATCATGAGGTGCTCGCTCATCGCATTTTCGGTCGCGACGTTCGAACAGCAGGTCGAGGTTTCAACGCCGCCAGAGGCGTTGAGGCGCTGGTAGTAGCCGGGTACGACTCGATCAAGCACGGAGCTGGCCGACTGTCCCGCCGCAGGCGTGTGGTTGTAAACCTGGTCGAGGACCACCTGCATGCCGATCGAGTGCAGCCCGCCCACCATGGAGCGGAATTCGCGCACGCGCGCGCCACCGTTTTGATTCGAGGACGTCGCGTAGGAGCCCTCGGGGGCCATCCAGTGCAGCGGGTCGTAACCCCAGTTGTAGGCATCCTGGTCCGCCACTGCGGACACCGCGGCCTGCTGTTCCTCGGACGCCGGGCCGACGTCCTCGGGGATTGCAGGCGTCTTCTGATCGGCGCGATTCTCGGGGATCGTCGCGATGTCGAAAGTGGGCAGCAGGTGCACGGTGTTCATACCGGCGCGGGCCAGCTCGTCCAGGTGACGCATGCCGTTGGATTCGAACTGCGTGAAGGCCATGTAGGTGCCGCGCATGTACTCGGGCACCGAGGTGTCGGCAGCGGAGAAGTCGCGCACGTGCAGCTCATAGATAGAGCGCTGGGCATCGTCCGCAATGACGGGTGCCTTCGAGTTTTTCCACACGGTGGGTGCGATCGAGGGGTTGTTCATGTTGACCGCGACCGAGCGGGTCGAGTCGACGGTCAGGCTCACCGAGTAAGGGTCGGTCACGAGATTCTTCTCCACCTTGCCCGTTTCGGGCACGTAGACGCTCACCTCCCACAGGTACTGGGCACCCTCGTGGATCTCGCCCGCAGCGTTGTCCACGCTCCAACGCCCATCGTCGCCGCGCACAGCATCGGTGCGCAGGCCATCACCTTGAATGGCAGCGTCGGATCCGCTCGGCGTCGAGGTGTTCCACGACACCAGCGCCACGCTCTTCGCCGTGGGAGCCCACAGCGCGAACGTCGGGTTCCCCGCCTCGTTCCAATTCACGCCGTACGAGGCCTGGGTGGCCTTTGCAGCATAGAGCGAGTCGAGGACGGGGGCGATCTGCACGCCTGTAAAAGCGTTGACGCTCTCCCCCGACTTCTGGGCGACCGCGATCTGGCCGGTGAGAGCCTCGCGTGCCACGGCCTCGTCGATGGGGGCCTTCAGCGCGATGTAGCCGTTGAGATTGGGATGCGCCGTTGTCACCTCAGCGGGCAGATCGCCAGCCACACTCAGGGCGCTCGTCGTGGCCCCAGTGACGGCGCCGTCCGACAGACCTGCGCCGCCCTCGGGGGCGGTCACCAGTTCGTAGGACATCTTCGCGGAGCCGTCCAGCACCTGCGCCCGCGTAACGCCTTCGGGCAGAAGGGAGGTCGGCCACGCGAGAATGTTCGAGGTCACCCAGTAGGCGCGCTGCTCACCATTGCCGGCGACCGGAGCGTCAGCGCTCGCAATGGCAACCTTATGCGTCGAGGAATCGTAGGTGAAGGTCACGAGCTTGTTCGCTTTCGTTGCAAACTGATAGTTGGCTCCGCCGACGGCGCCATCCTGCCCGTAATTCTCGTTGTCGGATCCGCCGATGGCAACCTTGAACTCGTAGTCACCCTCAGGCAACGCGGTGGTGGAATACGTGTACGTGCCATCGCCCACCGGCTCCAACAGAGGTGCCAAGCACTGAGCCTGCCAGTTGTTCGAACAGCCGAGCGCCTTCTGGAACGTACCGGGCAGCGTCACAGTCTGATCGGTCGCCGTATTCCACACGCGGTGCGTCGCCCGGTCGTAATAGAAGGTCACAGACGTCGTTTCATTGAGCGTGTAGGAGATGTTCGCTCCCCCCGCAGCTCCACCGGCTCCGAAGGCTGTATCCCAAGAGCCGCCCTCAGCGACCTTGTACTGGTAGTCTCCGGCCGGCAGCGTGAACGTCGCGCTATAGACGCCGGTCGCGTCACGCGTGAGCGCTGCCTTGGCACAGTCTGGCGCCCAATCGGCGTCGCATCCCATCGCCTTGTTATGGCTGCCGGGGATTGTCACCAGGACGTCCGCGCTCGTTTGCGCACCTCCCGCATCGGCTGTAGTCGCCACACTGCCCTGGTTTGACGCATCCGTGTCAGGGGCAGCCCACGCAGCTGGCACAACACCCCCCATCACGGCAATTGCAGCGCCAACGCCCAGCATTCGGCGCAGCGTCGTCCTGTTGAGTCGGTATGTCACGACAGACTCCCTCGTCCAAAAGCGATCCCCTCCCATGGGGGCTGCTTCTAGGTTAGACACACTGCAACAGTTCCAAAACTTTTCTGCAAAGGACAAGACGAAACGCGGACCGAGTGGATAACAAAAAACCCCGCCACCGCTATGGTGGCGAGGTTACTGGTACCCCCAGCCGGATTTGAACCGGCGTTAACGCCGTGAGAGGGCGTCGTCCTAGGCCACTAGACGATGGGGGCCTTGATTCGCTTATGAACCGTACCCCCAGCCGGATTTGAACCGGCGTTAACGCCGTGAGAGGGCGTCGTCCTAGGCCGCTAGACGATGGGGGCCTTCACTGAAACTTTTGCTTCAGATCGCTGGGGTACCAGGACTCGAACCTAGAATGGCTGAACCAGAATCAGCTGTGTTGCCAATTACACCATACCCCATTGGGTATCACCCGCTTCGTTTTCACGTCGCTGGCGACAGGAGATAACTGTAGCGGACTGAGGCCCCCATGCCAAATCGAAGGCCAGTGGTCCCGATCACCCATGCGCCACTCCCCCGCGACCGAGCCTCCTCCACGCACGGCGAAGCCCCGGCCTCGTCCGACATGACAGGGACGAGGCCGGGGCCGAGCGCAGCGATCAGGCCAGGGAGGCGCGCAGGGCGCGCAGTCGGGTCAGCGAGGAATCGCGACCCAGGATCTCCATGGACTCGAACAGCGGCGGGGAGACCTGACGGCCGGTCACGGCGACGCGCAGCGGGCCGAAGGCCAGGCGGGGCTTCACGCCCATCTCGTCAACGATGCGCGCGCGCAGGGACTCCTCCAGCGAGGTGGTCGTGAACTCGCTCAGGCCCTCAACGGTCTCGATGGCGGCATCCAGGACATCCACGGCGTTGTCCTTCAGCTTGGAGACGGCCTTCTCATCCATCTCCAGCGCGTCGTCAGCAACGAAAAGGAAGCCAAGCATACCGGCAGCCTCACCGAGAACCTGGATGCGCGTCTGGATCAGCGGGGCGGCCTCAGTGAGGATCTCCCGCTCACGATCGGTCAGCGCCTCGAAGGAGTCAGCCGACACCAGCTCGTCGCGATGCAGGAAGGGCACCAGGCGACCGCGGAAGTCCTCGCGATCCAGCAGACGAATGTGCTCGGCGTTAATGGCGATGGCCTTCTTCTGATCGAAGCGCGCCGGATTCGGGTTCACGTCCGAGATGTCAAAGGCCTGGGCCATCTCCTCCATGGAGAAAATGTCGCGGTCCGGAGCAATCGACCAGCCCAGGAGGGCCAGGTAGTTGTTGAGACCCTCGGGGATCATGCCGGCAGCCTTGTGCAGCAGCAGGTTCGACTCGGGGTCGCGCTTGGAGAGCTTCTTGTTCCCCTCACCCATGACGTAGGGCAGGTGACCGAAGCGCGGCATAAACTTCGCGACGCCGATCGCCTCGAGCGCACGGTACAGGACAATCTGGCGGGGCGTGGACGAGAGCAGGTCCTCACCGCGCAACACGTGGGTGATCTCCATGAGCGCGTCGTCGATCGGGTTCACCAGCGTGTAGAGCGGGTGGCCGTTGGCGCGCACGATGACGTAGTCCGGCACGGAGCCGGCCTTGAAGGTGATCTCGCCGCGGATCAAGTCCGTGAACGTAATGTCCTCGTCGGGCATGCGCAGACGCAGAACAGGCTTGCGGCCCTCGGCACGGTAGGCGGCGATCTGCTCCTCCGTCAGGTTACGGTCGAAGCCGTCGTAACCAAGTTTCGGATCCTCACCCTTGGCGCGATGGCGCTCCTCGATCTCCTCGGGGGTCGAGTAGGACTCGTAGGCGTAACCGGCCTCAAGCAGGCGGGCGGCCACGTCACGGTAAATGTCCATGCGCTCGCTCTGGCGGTAGGGGCCGTGCGGGCCGCCCTTACCGACACCCTCGTCCCAGTCGAGACCCAGCCACTGCAGGGACTCGATGATCTGGTCGAAGGACTCCTGGGAGTCACGGGCAGCATCCGTGTCTTCGATGCGGAAGACGAAGGTTCCTCCCGTGTGGCGGGCGTAGGCCCAGTTGAACAGGCACGTGCGGACCATGCCGACGTGAGGGGTTCCTGTGGGCGAGGGGCAGAAGCGGACGCGAACGTCGGCACCGGTGGCAGTTGTTTCACTCATGATTTCTCCATCCTACTCCAGCGGTGGCTGTTGCATTTGCTTGATGGGTGGGCGCGCTGCGACGCGTGGTGGGACCGCGCATACCCTGGTTGCATCACAGGGATGCGGCGCGCGCCGCATCCACCGACTCTTCCAGGAGGACACCGTGTCCGTTCGACTCTTTTCCGACTCCCACCTCTACCGCACCGGCTCCCTGAAGTGGACCGGCATCACGACCGCGAGCGGTGAACCGACAATCGGCGCGTGGGTGGCGGAAATGGACTTCGCCACGGCCCCCGAGGTGGCCGACGCGATGAAGGGCGCGATCGACGACGGCCTCCTCGGCTACCAGCCGACCTGGCTGGAGCCGCGCATCGCGGGCGCGACCGCCGAGTTCCAGAAGCGTCGCTTCGGCTGGGAGGTGGACGCCTCCCACGTGCGCCTCGTGGCCTCGGTCTTGCCCGCCCTCGAGGCGACCATTCAGCACCTGGTGTGTCCGGGCGCACCGATCATCGTGCCCACCCCCGCTTACATGCCTTTCCTGACGATCCCGGGCAAGTTCGACCACCCCGTCATCGAGGTTCCCTCGCTGCGGGGCACGCGCGCGCTCGGGCGCGGCTGGGCGCTCGACTTGGAGGGGATCCGCGCCGGGCTCGAGGCCGGGGCCGGCCTCGTCATCCTGTGCAACCCGTGGAACCCGGTCGGCCGCGTCCTGCGTGAGGACGAGCTGCGTGCCCTGCACGACGTCGTCTCCGAATACGACGCACTCGTGTTCTCCGACGAGATCCACTCCTCCCTCGTATTGGATGAGTCGATCCCCTTCGTTTCCTACGCGTCGCTCGGCCCCTCGTTCGCCTCCCACACGGTGACGGCGACCGCCGCGTCGAAGGGCTGGAACATCGCAGGGCTTCCCTCCGCGCAGGTGCTCCTGCCCGACGAGGCACTGCGCGAGCGCTGGGACGTATTCGCCGCCGACGTGCGCCACGACGCCAACGTTATCGGCACGCTCGGCGCGATCGCCGCCTACGAGAGGGGCGAGGCCTGGCAGCGCGGGGTCAAGGACCTGATCCGCTCCAACGTGGACCTCGCCCAGCACGCTCTCGCGGATACACCGATCGACTTCGTGCGCCCTGAGGGCACATACCTGACCTGGTGGGGCTTCGAAGGCGTCGACCTGGGACCGCTCTCCCCCGCCGCTACGCTGCGCGAACGCGCCCACATCGCCGCCAACGAGGGCCGCACCCTTGGCGCGGACTACGCCTCGTGGGCACGCATCAACCTGGCGTGCGCCCCCGACGTGGCCTCGCGGATCGTGGAACGAGTTCTCGGTCTGCTGTAAGCGCCTCCTACACGAAACGAGGCCGTGGCCGGCAGCGGTGGTTATCCACCTCCCGGCCACGGCCTCGTCTGCTCTGCACGTTCAGGCTGTCAGGGCCGTCTCGATGCCTGCGACCACAGTCTGGCGGGCGGCGGAGGCTGCCTCGACGACGGCGGTCGGATCCGTGGGCGCGTCGGCAAAGGACAGGTCGGAGACGACCGACATGCCGGCGACGCGCACGCCCAGCGCGTGCAAGGTGATGGCCTCCATGACGGTCGACATGCCCACGCAGTCCACGCCCAGGCCCGCAAGGATACGGCTCTCGGTCATGGTCTGATACTCGGGGCCACGCAGGATCGCGTAAGTTCCCTCACGCTGGCAGACCCCGCGCAGCGCATCCGTCATCCGCGCATCCCAGACGGCCGACACATCCAGGAAGAGCGGCCCATCGAAGGGCGAAGCACCGCTGAGGTTCACGTGGTCGGTGATCGCCATGACGTCGCCCAGGTTCCAGGGCTTCAGGCACCCGTTCGCGTTCGTGAGAACCGCGCGGCTGATCCCCGCCGCCACGGCACTGCGGACCAGAGCCGTGACGGGGCGGACGCCCAGTCCCTCGTAGAGGTGCGTGCGGCCCGTGGCCACGAGGACCACTCCCCAACGCGCCTCATAGGCGCGCAGCTCACCGCCGTGGCCGTCCGCGACCGGCGCGACCACGCTGGGAATCTCTCCCAGGGGAACGGACGCGACGGGTGCACCCCAGGCCTCGTCGAGAGCCTCGGCCAGGCCGGAGCCGAGGACAACGAGCGCGTCGGGGCATCCCGCAAGGGAGGTGAGTACCCGGGCGCCGGCCACGGCCTCGTCGTCAAGAAGAACGGCGGTGAAGCGCGGGTCGACGCTCACTGTGCGTCCTCGTCCGCGCCCTGCGCGTAGGTGCGCGAAGCCAGCTTCTCCTGCTCGCGCACGCGGCCCGCGCTGGTCGCCCAGTAGCCGACGAAGCCAACGACCATCGCCAGGAGGATGCCGATGTTGGCGCCCGCCCAGTCACCCTCGCGCCCGCCCAGGGGGCCGAGGAGGTAGCCCTGCCAGGACAGCCAGGAGGCGCTCGCGTTGACGACGAGACCCCAGCCCACCAGCGAGCCGACGATCAGGGAAGCCACAGCACCCCAGTTCACCGAGCCGTAGCGGCCCGAGGGGGTGAAGAGCGAAGGCTCGTCGTAGTCCTTGCGGCGCAGCGCTATGTCCGCCAGCATGACGCCACCCCACGCAGCGATGACGACACCCAGGGTCGTGAGGAACGCCGTGAAGGGAGTCAGGAAGGAGTCCGCGAAGAACACGACGACAATCGTGCCGACCGTCATGATCGTCCCGTCAATCGCGGTGGCGACCGGGCGCGAAACGGGCACGCCTATGGCCAGCAGCGACAGGCCCGAGGAGTAGATGTCCATGACGATGCCACCGATGAGGCCCAGGATCGCGACTAGCGCGAAGGGGATGAGGAACCAGGTGGGCAGCAGCGTGGTGAGCGCGCCGATCGGGTCGCCGCCGATGGCCTCGGAGAGAGACTCATCGGCCGAGCCGACCAGGAGGATGCCGAAGAATACCAGGATGACCGTGGGCAGCGCCGCGCCCACCGTCGTCCAGCCGACCACGCCCCGCGTCGAGGCAGCGCGCGGCAGGTAACGCGAGTAGTCCGCAGCCGCATTAATCCAGCCGAAGCCGAAGCCCACGAGGAGCATGCAGCCCGCGCCGAGGACCGCGGTCAGGGGCGCCGAGGGGCGCGAGGAGAGGACCGCGAAGTCGATCGTCGGAGCGACCAAAACCAGGTAAATGATCGTCAGGGCCGCGGTGGCCCAGGTGATCCACGTCTGGACCTTCATGATCGCCTCGAAACCGAGGATGCCCGAACCTGCCGCCAGGACGACGACGAGGATCAGCGCGATGATCTGTGCGACGACGTGGTTCGTGAAGCCGAGCGCCCCCATGACGGTGGCCGTGGCCTGGACGGCCATGATCGCCAGGAAGGTCTCCCAGCCCACCGTCAGGATCCACGAGATCGCCGCCGACACGCGGTTGCCGTTGAAGCCGAAGGCCGCGCGCGACAGGACTAGCGTCGGGGCGGAGCCGCGCTTACCGGCGATCGCGATGAGGCCGCAGACCAGGAAGGACAGGGCCACGCCCACGACGGACACGACGACCGCCTGGGCGAGGGAGAGGCCGAAGCCGAGGACCCACGAGCCCCACGAGATGCCCAGGACCGAAATGTTCGCTGCGAACCACGGCATGAACAGGTCAGAGGGTTTTCCCTTGCGATCGGATTCAGGAATGACGTCCAGGCCGACCATTTCGACGGCCAGCGCGCCCGCTGACTGGGGTTCGCTCACGGTGTGCTCCTATGCGACGGAGATATTGTCAGAACGACGTAATCCTATCACACAGGTCATACTTTCAGGCGCGGACGACGGGATTCGTCAGGCTTCCAATGCCCTCGATCTCGATCTCCACGCGGTCGCCAGCCTGAACGACCTGCGCACCCGCGGGCGCGCCCGTGGCGATCACGTCGCCGGGCAGCAGCGTCATCTGGTGAGACACGTAGGACACCAGCTCGAAGGGGTCCCAGATCATGTGCGCGGTCGAGCTGTCCTGAGCGATCTCTCCGTTCAGGTAGGAGCGGATCGTCAGGTTCGTGACGTCAAGGGTAGGGTCGACCGTGATCCACGGTCCCAGCGGGCACGCCGAGTCGAAAGACTTGCCGCGCGACCAGGGGCCGCCCGTCATCGCGTCGCGGGCGGTGGCGTCGTTGGCGATCGTGTAGCCGAGGATCATCTGCGGCGCGTCCTCGACGCTCACGTCCTTCGCCAGGGACTTGATGACGATCGCCAGCTCGCCCTCGAAGGCCACCTTGTTCGACCAGGCGGGGATCGCGATCGGATCGTCGGGGCCCACGACCGAGGTGTTGGCCTTCAGGAAGATCGGGGGCTCGGGGCGCTCATCCGCCGGGATCGGGGTGTCCGAGTAGTTATCGCCGATGCCCACGACCTTCGAACGCGGGATCACCGGGGAGAGCAGGCGGACCTCGTCCAGCTCGTAGATCTGGCCGGAGGGTTCCACGGGCGAGAACAGCGGGTCGCCCTTGAGCCCCACGATCCTTGTCGAACCCTCCTCGAGGGCGCCGTACACCGGGTTCGTACCATCGGAAAAACGTGCGATTCTCATGCCGGTAGCCTAACGCAGGCTCGCGAGCGTTGCGCCAAGCAGCGCCGACAGACACGACGCCGGGTGCGCGGCACGAGATGTGACGGCGCACCCGGCAAGGTGGTCAGCGGGAATTACTTCTTCTTGTGCTTGGGGCGCTTCCAGACACTGCCGGGAACGTCACCGGGCAGGAGCGGGTTCTTCTCGCCCACGAAGACGGGTTCCTCGATGCCGCCTCGACGCTGAGTCTCGTAGTCGCGCAGCGCGCCGAGCACCCAGCGGGCCAGGAAGACCAGGGCGACCAGGTTCGTGATCGTCATGACCGCCATCGCGATATCGACGGCGTTCCACACGACGTCCAGGGTCAGCAGCGCGCCGATCGTCGCCGAGGCCACGCACACGACGCGCACGGTCCACGTCGCCAAGCGGGCATCACCGAAGACGAACGACATGTTCGTGTCGGAGTAGACGTAGGCGGCGATGATCGAGGAGTAGGCCAGGACGAAGATGAGGATCGCCATGGGGACGATCGTCCACGCGCCAAGCTCGTGGGCCACGGCCAGGGTCGTCAGGTTGGAGGGGTTCACGTCCGCACTGCCCCACACTTTCTCGCCTGCGATGAGGATGACAAAGGCGGTCGCCGTGCACACCACGATGGTGTCGATGAAGACGCCCAGGGACTGGATGAGGCCCTGACGCACCGGGTGGGACACGGTCGCGGTCGCCGCAGCGTTGGGAGCGGTGCCCTGCCCGGCCTCGTTGGAGAAGAGACCGCGCTTGGTACCGTTGATCATCGCGGCGATGATGCCGCCGCCCAGGCCGCCGACGGTCGCGTCCACGGAGAAGGCGGAGGTGAAGATCTGCCCCAGCACGGCGCCGAACTGCGTGATGTTCATGAGGCAGACGATGGCAACCATAATGACGTAGACGGTCGCCATGATCGGGGCCATCCACTCGGTGACGCGGGCGACCGTGCGGATGCCGCCGAAGATGACCATCGCGGAGAAGACGAAAATGAGGCCTGCGACCGTGAGCTGCGCGGCCGAGAAGCCACCCGCGCCGGGCAGGGGCTGCTTGGCTGCCTCACCGAAGGCGCTCGTGAGCGTGCCCGCAATCGCGTTGGATTGCACGGAAGTGATGACGACACCGCAGGTCACGACGGTGATGACGGCGAAGACGTTGGCCAGGACGCGGTTCTTCATGCCGCGCTTGATGTAGTAGGCGGGGCCACCGCGGAAGGAACCATCGGAGTGCTTGACCTTGAAGATCTGGGCCAGCGTCGCCTCGAAGAACGCGGTCGCCATGCCGACCAGGGCCACGACCCACATCCAGAAGATCGCGCCTGGGCCGCCAAACATGAGCGCCGCGGCCACGCCGAACACGTTGCCGATACCCACGCGCGCGGCCAGCGAGATCGCGAAGGCCTGGAAGGAGGAGATGCCGCCGTCGGCTCCCTTGCGCGAGCCGAGAACTGTGCGCACCATCTCCGGGAAGAGGCGCAGCTGCACGCCGCGGGAGAGAACCGTGAGGACGAGTCCCACGCCGATCAGGATAAAGATCGTCAGGTGCATCGTGATCCAGTCAGCGATCTGCTGCTCGATCTGGGCAATGAGTTCCACAGGAGCCTCCCGGGGTGTCAATGGGCGAGGCCGTGGATGGGTCGCGGGGCCTCGCGCGCTTCGCGGGCCGAACCCGCGCGTTGTCATGGGACACGTTCATCTTGCCACAGGCCTTCCCGACCGGCAGTCGAGTCTCGCCACGCGCACGGGCTCACTGTTTCCGGATGGGGTACCCCGGCCTCGTCGATGAGCTGCGGGAAGGGACCGGCGGCGCGAGGACGCAGACGTGGGTGCACTCTGGGACAATGGGAGCATGAGCGCGACTTTGAACGAGATCTTGGACGACCTGGAGGACGAGGGCCGTCTGGGCGACGACGACGCCCTGTACGAGGCCTTCGTGTCCTGGGCCGAGAGTACCGGGCGTCCGCTCTACCCGCATCAGGAGGAGGCCCTGGTCGAGATCCTGGCGGGCAACCACGTGATCGCTGCGACCCCCACGGGGTCGGGAAAGTCGATGATCGCGCTCGCCGCGCACTTCACGTCGATGGCACACGGGGGTCGATCCTACTACACGGCTCCCCTGAAGGCCCTGGTGTCAGAGAAGTTCTTTGATCTCGTGTCCCTGTTCGGCGCGGACAACGTCGGGATGGTGACCGGCGACGTATCCCTCAACGCCGACGCGCCCATCATCTGCTGCACGGCTGAGATCCTGGCGAATCAGTCGCTACGCGAGGGGCCCACGCTGGACGCGGACATGATCGTCATGGACGAGTTCCACTTCTATGGGGACCGTCAGCGCGGGTGGGCGTGGCAGGTGCCGCTCCTGGAGCTGAGGGCCCCACAGGTGGTCGCGATGAGCGCGACGCTGGGCGACACGACGCGTTTCGAGCGTGCGTGGAAGGAGCGCACCGGGCGCGACGTGTCCCTTATCGACGATGCAGAGCGCCCCGTGCCCCTCGAATTCGAGTACGTCGTGGACCGCCTGCCCGATACGGTGGAGCGGCTGCTGGGCGAGGGCCGCTGGCCGGTCTACGTTGTGCATTTCTCCCAGCGTGACGCGGTGGCGACCGCGCAGTCCTTTGACCGTTCCTCGCTGATTTCGCCCGAGCAGAAGAAGGCGATCACCGCGCAGCTGGCGGGTGTGTCGTTTACGAAGGGCTTCGGGCAGACCCTCAAGTCGCTGCTCGCGCAGGGCATTGGCGTGCACCACGCGGGCATGCTGCCTCGCTACCGTCGCCTCGTCGAGCGCCTCACCCAGGCGGGCCTGCTGCCGATCGTGTGCGGCACGGACACCTTGGGCGTGGGCATCAACGTGCCGATTCGCACGGTGCTGATGACGTCGCTCGTGAAGTACGACGGTCGGCGCATGCGCCACGTAAGCGCGCGCGAGTTCCACCAGATCGCGGGCCGCGCGGGCCGCGCCGGCTTCGACACGGTCGGTTTCGTGCGAGTCCTGGCCCCCGAGCACGAGGTCGACGCCGCCCGTGAGCGCGCACGCCTGAGCGCCGCGCAGGAGGCTGCCCGCGACGCCCGCGAGGCCAAGCGCGCCGCCAAGAAGTCCGCGAAGAAGCGCAAGGGTCCGGGCGAGGGCGAGATCTCGTGGACGCGCTCGACGTTCGAGCGCCTCGTGGACGCGGCCCCCGAGCAGCTCACCAGCCGCTTCGAGATGACACACGCGATGGTCCTCAACGTACTGGCAGGGGCTCCTGCGGCCGGGCGTGACCCGGGCGAACATCTCGTGTGGCTGGCGCGCAACAACGACGATCCGCCCACGGATCGCAACCCGCACCTGCGCCGCCTGGGTGAGATCTACACGT
>CALHZX010000050.1 GCA_938040725.1 uncultured Actinomyces sp.
CGACGCACGTCAAGGCGATCCTGCAGAAGAACAAGGAACTGCAGGACATCATCGCTATCCTCGGTGTCGACGAGCTGAGCGAGGACGACAAGGTGACAGTCGCGCGTGCGCGCCGCATCGAGCAGTTCCTCTCGCAGAACATGTACATGGCCGAGAAATTCACGGGTGTACCCGGCTCGACCGTGCCGCTGTCGGAGACCATCGAGGCGTTCAAGCGCATTGCCGAGGGCCACTACGACGATGTTCCGGAGCAGGCCTTCTACAACTGCGGTGGCATCGACGACCTGGAGCGTAACGCTCACGAGCTGGCCAAGGAAGCCTGATGGCATCGGGTAAGTCCTTGCAGGTCGAGGTCGTCTCCCACGAGGGACGACTGTGGCACGGTGCGGCGCTTTCTGTTCAGGTGCCGACGGTGGACGGAAGCCTGGGCGTTCTGCCCGGTCGCCAGCCGCTGCTTGCCCAGATGGGCGAGGGTGCCGTGACGGTGACGTGCGCGTCCGAGGTCATGTCTTTCGAGGTCAGTGGGGGATTCGCCTCAGTCGACTCGGATTTCGTCACGGTCGTGGCTGATCACGCTACAGTGACAGAACAGTAATTCGACGCTACGCGAGGAGGACCTCATGAGCCTGACGATGATCGTGATCTGGTGTGTGGTTCTCCTCGCGTGTGTCGGGGCGATCCTGTGGGCATACATGAATGTGCGCGCCCGCAGGATCGTTTCGCGTTTGGGGGCGTTTCGGTGTTGGTCGCGTCCGGACGTGCATGCGGGGTGGACGGCTGGTGTCGGCGTGTATGGTGTCGAGGAACTGTCCTGGTATCGCCTCGTGGGAATGAGCTTCAAGCCGGTGTATTCGATCCCGCGTCGTGGCATGGAGGTCTCGGCTCCGATTGCGCACTCTGCTGACGGTTCCGTGGTTGAGGTGCGCCTGGCATATGGTGAGCATCGTTACGAGGTTGCCGTGGAACGCCTGACATATAACGGATTGGTCTCCTGGGTGGAGTCCGGTCCTCCGCGCCTCGTGTGAGCAGGATTGGTAAGCTCGCGGGGTGCGTATTGTTATTGCTACCTGCACCGTTGATTATTCCGGTCGTCTGAGTGCCCACCTGGATCCGGCTAAGCGCGTCATCATGCTCAAGGGTGACGGCTCAGTTCTCATCCACTCCGAGGGTGGCTCCTACAAGCCGCTCAACTGGATGACGGCGCCCTGCACGGTGTCCATGGGGGAGCCCGGCGAGGACGAGGAGGGCGTCGAGCAGGTCTGGACGGTTCAGGCCGATAAGACCGATGACAAGCTCATCATTCGTATTCATGAGATTATCGCGGACGTGACCGAGGACCTGGGCGTTGATCCCGGCCTCGTCAAGGATGGCGTGGAGGCGCACCTGCAGGAGCTTCTCGCCCAGCAGGTGCCCCAGATTCTTGGCGAGGGCTGGGAGCTGGTGCGCCGCGAGTTTCCGACGCCCGTGGGACCGGTGGACCTGATGGTGCGCGACGCGGATGGCAACCACGTGGCGATTGAGGTCAAGCGCCGCGGTGGTATTGACGGTGTCGAACAGCTCACGCGCTACCTGTCGCTGCTGGGGCGCGATGCGCTCCTCGGCGATGTGACCGGTATTTTCGCAGCCCAGGAGATCACGAAGCAGGCACGCACCCTGGCGCAGGACCGTGGGATTCGCTGCGTGGTCCTCGACTACGACGCGATGCGCGGGGTGGATGACCCCGAGTCTCGCCTGTTCTGATGACGTTGTCCCGGCGTGCGAGCCTGGGGCGAATTGTCGCCCAGGGTCTCGTCTCAGCGACCGCGGCGCACTCGCCGCTGGATGCCGTGGAGAATCTGCTGGCACTGCAAGGCCAGCAGGCGAGCGCGATCCCGTGGGCGATCGGCGTGCGCTGCGTGGGCGTGCCACGGGCACAGATCAGCGCCGCGTTCGACTCGGGTGCCCTCGTTCGGTCGTGGCCGATGCGCGGGACCGTGCACGTGACGAGCGGGCGCGACCATCACTGGCTGCGGCGCCTGCTGCGCCATCGGCGTGCGGCGTGGGAACGCCAGGCGTCTTCTCTGGGCCTTTCGGATGCGATCGTCGACCGCGCGGCTCAAGTCGCGTGTGACCTGCTGGACGCATCGCCCGGGGGAGTGAGCCGGGCGGAGCTCGTCGAGGCGTGGGAGAACAGCGGCATCGACACTGTGACGGCATCGTCCTCACACGCGGGTCTGCGGCGCCGCCATCTCGTCATGCGCCTGCACCTGGACGGGGTGCTTGCCGCGGGTCCTCTGCGCGCGGGGGAGCATCTGATGGTTGATGCGCGAGGGCTGCCTGGTGCACCGGGCGTCGCGCAGGGGGAAAGCGGACATGACGAAGCCCTCGCGGTTTTGGCCGCGCGTTACGCCTGGGGGCACGGTCCTATTGACGAGGCCGACCTGGCTAGGTGGACTGGATTGACTCTCACACAGGCGCGTCGGGCGGTGGTCGGGGCACGTGTGGTGGGGAGCAGCATCGGCTTGCCCATCGCGGAGTTTGAAGGTGGTCTGGCTCGCGCTGACCTCGCTGACCTCGTGGAAGCTGCCATCGACGAGGCCGAGGCGATGCTCGCGCTGCCCTCATTTGACGAGTTGCATGTCGGTTATAAGGACCGTTCCTGTCTGACGGACGAGGCGGGCGAGGCGTTGATCTGCCCGGCGAAGAACGGGATGTTCCGTCCGATTGCTGTCGCAGGTGGACGCTTGGTCGCCGTGCGCGCCCCCGGCAGCCAGGTTGTGACTGTCGAGGGCTGCGGGACCTATCAGGAATCGGCGCGACGGGCGTTTGGCGACTGGGAGAAATGGTTGTCCGAGACACAGCACTAAAGTGTCATGTGTGCCACAATGTGTGTATGACTATTTCTGTGCTGCGTGGCCGCCTTGTTCTGGAAAACTCCGTCGTGGAAGATGGAATTATTGAGTTTGACGGCCCGACTATTACCCGCGTGTGTCCCGTTTCTGACTATGAGGGCGAGGTGCCCGAGGCCAGCGATTCGACCTATCTGCCCGGCCTCGTCGATGTGCACTGCCACGGTGGCGGTGGAGAGTCTTTCCCCAATGCGGAGACTGCTGAGGCGGCCCTCGTCGCAGTCCTCGAGCATCGTCGTCATGGGACGACCTCGCTCGTTGCGTCCTGCGTGACTGCTTCCGCTGAGGTACTGCGAGCGCGCGCGAAGACCCTGGCTGAGCTGGCCAAGGCTGACGAGCTTGCCGGCATCCACTTCGAGGGCCCCTTCGTCTCCCACGAGCGCTGCGGTGCGCAGGATCCGACGTTTATCGTCGATCCCGACGCGGACCTGACGCGTACCCTCATCGCGGACTGCCAGGGCTACGCGCTGTCCATGACGCTGGCCCCCGAGAAGCCCAATGCCTACGGCCCCGGCTCGGTCGCCGAGGCCCTCATTGACGGGGGAGCGCTGCCGTCCTGGGGACATACTGATTCCAACTCGATGAAGGCGCGCGAGGCTCTGGCCTACTCACGCGAGCATTTCGCGAAGGCGCAGACCAAGCGAGGCCCCCGTGCGACGATCACGCACCTGTTCAACGGCATGCGCCCGCTGCACCACCGCGATACTGGCCCGATCGCCGAATTCCTCTCGGACGCCGCGCGCGGCGGCGCCGTCGCCGAGCTGATCTGCGACTCCATCCACGTTGACCCCACACTCGTGCGTGACGTGTATGAGTTGGTCGGCCGCGAGCACGTCGTCCTCATTACCGACGCGATGGCGGCCGCTGGTATGGCCGACGGCGAGTACACGCTCGGCCCCCAGGACGTCATCGTCAAGGATGGTGTTGCCCGCCTGGCTCAGGGCAATGCCATCGCCGGTGGAACGGCCCACCTGATGGACTGCGTGCGCGTTGCCGTCACCAAGGGTGGGATCCCACTTGTCGACGCCGTGTACATGGCCTCCGTGCAGGGCGCCACGATCCTGGGCGACGATACGATTGGTTCACTCGCGCCTGGGAAGAAAGCTGACATCGTCGAGGTCGATGGCGACCTCGCCGTGCGCCGCGTCTGGCGACGTGGCACTGTGGTTGCGTGAGAGGCAAACGAAGCAAGAAACGACCGTGGGGCGAGGCGCGTCCATTGCAGATGGAGCGCCTCGCCTCCGTGCCACGTACGGAGCGAGGACCGGACGGGCTGGACTATCAGGTGCGTCGTCTTCCCAGCGCGGCCAAGGAATATACCTGCCCGGCTTGCCTGCGCCCGATTCCGCAGGGCAGCGCCCACATCGTTGCGTGGCCTGAAGAGGCGCCTTTCGGCCTACCTCAGGGTGTTGACGGTCGCCGTCACTGGCACTCGGAGTGTTGGCGTCGTGGCCTGCGACCGCTGTGACGTGCGGATGTGATGTATCACTGCCCGGGGTGCGGATTCGGCCGTGCCCGCGGTGAGCACGTAAAGTGGGAACTGAAGAATGCCCGCAGTGTGGGTATTGGACGTGAGGAGCAACCGTGGAACTCTTTAAGCGATACATGGCGGCATCGTCAATGGGCGTTGTCGCTCTTGTATGCGTGCTCGTCGGGCTGCTCGGCGTGACCGTGCTGCGGCCGCCGACGCATCAGGTGTCGTCCGTTGAATCTGCCACGGATCTGATCATGACCCGCGGCAACGTGCTGTCGATCGTGAAAGACGACGTGACGGTTACCGCGACGTCGAAGTCCGGAGCCCCCGTGACTCTGAGCATTGGCACGACGCAGGATGTGAAGGGCTGGATCGGCGACGCGGCTTACACCGAGGTCATCGGCATCGAGTCGGATCGCACGAAGCTCAAGGCTGAGTCTCACGCTGCAGTCGCCTCTGGTCAAACCGTCCCCGCAGCTCCTTCCACGCCCGCTCAGTCGGGCGCTCAGTCCGGTGTTCAGTCGGGTGCCCAGCCCCTCGCAGATCCGACTTCCGTTGACCTGGTCGCGCAGCTGGCCTCCTCCGATATGTGGTTCAAGCAGGCCAGCGGTCAGGGAACCGTCAGCCTCGATCTGGAGAACGTTCCTTCCGGTCGTTCCGCTCTGGCTGCCTCTGCGGCCGGTCCGGGTGATCTCACGCTGACCCTGACGTGGCAGGTCGAACAGACCAACACCCTGGCAATTATCGCTTTCCTGGCTGCCTGCGTCTTCGCGCTGATCGCTCTGGCGCTGTTCCTCACGCGCTGGCAGCTCCTGCGTCTGCGCAAGATCCGTCAGGCTCGCATCGAAGAGCGCCGTAAGGCGGATTCCCTGGAGACCTCGTCGATTAACTCTGCGGCTGTTGCGGAGCGTATCGCCGCCGCCCGTGACTCGTCCCCAGCACCTGCTTCCGTCAAGGACGCCGAAGCCGTCAATGAGGACGCTTCCTCGGAGGATTCTGCTGGCTCCGCTCCCGATGAGAAGCAGCCCGAGGAGAAGGCGCAGTGGGGCGCGGCCGTGTACGCGTCGGCTGGCGAGGAACCCGCAGGTGATACCCCGGTCGACGAGCAGTCCTCGCAGGAGACACCCCTCGTTGACGAGCGCTCTCAGGCCGTCAGCAATACCGCCGATGAGAATGCGCCTGTCGTCGAAGAAAACTCCGGTAAGCCCGCAGCCGAGTCGGTGCCTCAGGACGAATACGTTCCCGACCCGCTCACGGATACGTTCGAGCGTCGCGGACGCCACGGCCTCGACAATGGGCCGGTCGATCAGGATCCGCCCGAGCGCGCCACGACCGATACCGGCATCATCGACCTGTCCGGTATTCGTGGCGGTCACACGCTTCCCTCGCGTCGCGCGCTGCGCGAGGCCCGCAACAACGGTGAGCAGACGGTCGTCGTTGACGGCCAGGAATTCAACACGGGTCTGATTCCGGTCACGCGTCCTCGCGCGGCCGAACCTACCGCTCCGACGTCGGCGCCTGATGACGATGCGTCGAAGAACGGCGGCTGGACCTCGATCATGTCCGGTTGGCTCAAAGACCGCGAGGAAGGCAAGCGATGAAGAGACGGACCGCAGCAGTAGCGACCGCCGCCCTCCTGATGGCATCGACGCTTGGGCTGAGCGCATGCTCCAACGAGATCGTCGCCCAGTCGGGCGAGGAGACGCAGAGCGCCGCGAACCTGGATCTCGAGCGCATCTCCTCCGTCCTCAACGCGACGGGCAGCGCCATGACCACCGCAGACGCGTCGCTGAACGCACAGGATCTGTCGGGCCGCGTGTCCCAGGGGGCGCTGGCCTACCGCACCGCTCAGTACGCGCTCGCCACGGCCTCGAGCCATGCCCCGCAGGCCCTGGACTTTGCCCCGGCGTCCCTGGCAATCACGAACTCCGATTCGTGGCCGCGCGCGATCTTTAACATCTCCGCGTCCTCCACGACGGCGCTGCCTGTCCTGCAGGTGTACGTGCAGGACTCGGCGCGCTCGGACTACCAGCTGACGAACTTCGCGCGACTGCTCGGCGGCACCCAGCTGACGCTGCCGCCCGTGGGCACTGGCTCGGCTTACGTGACTGGCGACTCCGAGGGATTCGTCGTGAGTCCGCAGGCCGCTCTGTCGCAGTACATTACGATGCTCAACTCGGGCAGCCAGGATACGTCGCAGTTCCCTGCGGACGACTTCACGAAGACCTACCTGACGGGCATCAGCGACCTGAACTCGTCGGTGAGCGCCGCAGGCTCCGTGACTGCCGCGGCGACCGCGACGGACTACCCGATCTCGGGACTGGTGCTGCAGGATGGTTCGGCTCTCGTCGCCGCCAACTTCAAGTACACGCTCACCTACCAGCGGACCGTCGCGGGCGCGACGATGAACCTGGGTGGAAAGACCGCGACGATGAGCTCTGGCGGCACGACGGTGGAGGGTACGGCGACCGCGGATTACCTGGCGACCGTCCTCATGCGCATCCCTTCGAAGACTGCCGGTGGAACCCCTCAGGTCGTCGGCGGCGAGTACACGATCGTGTCCGTGGCGCTGGATCCTTCCTCCAGCCCAGGCTGATTTTCACCCATAGCGCACATGTCGTCCCCACGTCTTTGAGTCGCGGGGACGACGCATATCATCGTTGATAGAAATACTTCAGCCACGAAGAGGACCATCATGACCACGCCTGACCCCCGTCCCGCATCCGAGGCACCGCCCATGCCCGCAGACTCGCACGGAGCCGTCGACCTGTCTGCCCGCCAGAGCGCTCCTGGCGCCCCGCAGGATAGTGCTCCGGCAGCGGGGGAGGGCCTGCACATCCCGCTGATCACCACCACGGACGAGGAGAACTTCCAGGACGTCATGTCCACCTCGCAGGCTGTGCCGGTCATCATGGTCATGTGGTCGCCGCGTTCGCTCGAGTCCAAGCCCACCCTGGCCATGCTCGAAGAGATCGCGCGTGAGAACGCAGGGAAGTTCCAGCTGGTCGAGGTCGATATTGACAAGGCCCCTGCGATTGCTCAGGCCTTCCAGATTCAGGGCGTGCCAACGGTTGTCGCTCTCGTGGGTGGGCGTCCCGTTCCGCTGTTCCAGGGCGGCGCAGCGAAGGAGCAGGTGCTCCCCGTCATTTCGCAGGTCCTCGAGGCTGCGACGCAGATGGGCGTCACGGCGCGCATTGCCGTGGCCGCCGAAGATACGGTTGCTCCGACTCCGCCTGAGCACGAGGCCCCTCTGGCCGCCGAGGCCGCCGGCAACCTCGACGAGGCCATTGCCGGTTGGGAGAAGGTCATCGAGCTGAACCCTCGCGACGAGGATGCGAAGTCTCACCTGTCGCGTGTCCGCCTGGCCGCCCGCAGTGCCAAGGCGGACACCACCGACCCCGCGGCGCGTGCGGATGCGCTGTTCGCCGCAGGCGACGCTGCGGGTGCCTTTGACGTGCTGCTCGACCTGCTCGCGGCCTCCACGGATGCCGAGGAGCGCGACGCGCTGCGCCTGCGTCTTCTGGATCTCTTCCGCGTCGCAGGAACGACGCCCGACGTTTCTAAGGCGCGCACGCGCCTGGCGATGCTCCTCATGTGATACTGTGCGTTCTGTCACGCAGCCGTGGAAGGGGCCGTCATTATGGCAGCATGGATCATCGTCGTTCTCGTGTTCGTCTGCGTCGTCGTGTGGTATGGATGGCATTCCACGCACAACGAACTGACGAAGAAAATCGACCGGGAGACCGACCCGGAGGCTAGGCGCGAACTGATCAAGCTGCAGGGGCAGATAGACCGGGGCAGGGCGGGCTTCTAAGGACCGTCCGCGTACACCGTCGCGCGCAGTAGCCGCAACGTCTAGGCAGCGAGAAGGCCGGAGCAGGAAATCCTGCTCCGGCCTTCTCGCTTAAGCCTACGGCGTCAGCGCACCTGGGAGGCGGGCACCAGCCACACGGCACCTAGCGGCGGAACGCGCAGGGACACGGAGACAGGACGGCCGTTCCACGGGGTGTCCTCGGCGATGATCGTGCCGACGTTGACGACGCCCGAGCCGCCGAACTCCTCCGCATCCGTGTTGAGGATCTCGACCCACTCGCCGCCAAACGGCAGGCCCACGCGGTAGCCCTCGTGCGGGTTTCCAGCGAAGTTCGAGATGCACACGACGACCTCGCGGTTGCCCGCCTCGTCCGTTCCCTTACGCAGGTAGGAGATCAGGTTGTGGTCGCCATCCGAGGCGTCGATCCACTCGAAGCCCGTGTAGTCGTCGTCCCACATGGCGGGGGAGGAGGCGTAGATCGTGTTGAGGCGCTCCACCAGCGCTGCGACGCCGGCGTGACCCTCCTGGTCCAGCAGCCACCAGTCGAGGGAGTAAGACTCGTTCCATTCCTGCTCCTGGCCGATCTCCTGGCCCATGAAGATGAGCTGCTTGCCCGGGTGGCTCCACTGGTAGGCGTACAGGGAGCGCAGGCCCGCCAGGCGCTGCCACTTGTCGCCGGGCATCTTCGAAATGAGCGAGCCCTTGCCGTGCACGACCTCGTCGTGCGAGAGCGGCAGCACGTAGTTCTCAGAGAAGGCGTAGACCAGGGAGAAGGTGAGCTCGCCGTGGTGCCAGCGACGGTTGACCGGATCCTCGCTCAGGTAGCGCAGGGTGTCGTTCATCCAGCCCATGTTCCACTTCATGCCGTAGCCGAGACCACCGCCGGAGGTGGGGGCGGTCACGCCGGGCCACGCCGTGGACTCTTCGGCGATCATGACGATGCCGGGGTGACGACGGTACGCGGTTGCGTTGGCTTCCTGGATGAACTCGATGGCCTCCAGGTTCTCGCGGCCACCGTACTGGTTGGGACGCCACTGGCCGTCCTTGCGCGAGTAGTCCAGGTACAGCATCGAGGCCACCGCGTCGACGCGCAGGCCGTCGATGTGGAAGTCTTCGAGCCAGTACAGAGCGTTGGCAACCAGGAAGTTACGCACCTCGCGGCGGCCGAAGTTGAAGACGTAGGTGCCCCAGTCGGGGTGCTCGCCACGCAGCGGGTCCGGATCCTCGTACAGCGGGGTGCCGTCGAAGCGGGCCAGCGCGAAGTCGTCCTTCGGGAAGTGGGCGGGAACCCAGTCGAGGATGACGCCGATGCCCGCGCGGTGGAAGGCATCCACCAGGTAGCGGAAGTCGTCCGGTGTGCCGTAGCGCGAGGTGGGGGCGTAGTAGGAGGTCACCTGATAACCCCACGAGCCGCCGAAGGGATGCTCGGCGAGCGGCATGAACTCCACGTGCGTGAAGCCCATCTGCTTGACGTAGGGGACCAGCTCGTCGGCGAGCTCACGGTAGCCCAGGCCCTGACGCCACGAGCCCGCGTGGACCTCGTAAATCGACATGGGGCCGGTGTGGACGTTGCGGTCCTTGCGGGTGGACATCCACTCCTGGTCGGTCCACTCGTGGAAGTAGTCGGTGACGACCGAGGCGGTGGCCGGGGGAATCTCGGTGGCGCGGGCCAACGGGTCGGCCTTCTGGAACCAGTTGCCGCCGGGGCCCTGGATCTCGAACTTGTAGCGCGTACCCACGCCGACCTCGGGGACGAAGATCTCCCACACGCCGGAAGAGCCCAGCGAACGCATGGAGGTCTGCGTGCCGTCCCAGTAGTTGAATTCTCCGACGACGCGCACGGCGCGGGCGTTGGGGGCCCACACCGCGAAGGCAGTACCGGTGGTTTCGCCGAGCTCGTCGCTGTAGGTCTTCACGTGCGCACCCAGGACGTTCCAGAGGTTCTCGTGGCGCCCCTCAGAGATCAGGTAGGTGTCCATCTCGCCCAGCGTGGGCAGGTAACGGTAGGGGTCGTCGCGCACGATGGTCTCATCGCCGTAGGTGACGGACAGTCGGTAGGCGGGGATCTCCTTGTCGGGCAGGGCAGCGACCCAGATGCCGCCGCGCTCGTGGGAAGCAGCGTAGGCGCCGGTGGGGGTGATGATGTCGACCGCGTCGGCCAGGTGCGCGACAACTCGGATGGTGACGCCGTCGTCGCCAAGGTGGGCGCCCAGCACGGAGTGGGGCGAGTAGTAGGAGCCTGAGGCAACGGCGTCGAGGATGTCGTCATTGACCGGGATCGGCGTAAGTTCGCAGCTCATGGATTTTCCTTACTCCAGATGGGTGAACCGCTCAGTTCACTGGTGTTGATAAGTCTAGCGTCTGACCGGCAAAAAAGGGAGCCGGGTCTCATATTGGTGGGTGTTATGGAGGGCTTGCGTGCGCCCGGCGCATCGAGATGGTAATGCCGGGCGCGCGAACCCCGTTAGGCTTGCGCCCAGGGGGATGTGTGCGCGGGCTCGACCTTGAAGACGTGGCCCAGGCGCGTCACGGGGGACAGCGACACCCAGTTGGAGGATCCCCACACGTAGGAGCGTCCGTCCAGTTCGTCGACGACCGTAATGTGACCACCGGGGGTCGCCAGGCCCATCGCCTCCAGATCGAGCTCGACCGTGGCATCCACGCCCTCGTGCGGATCCAGGGAGATCACGCAGATGACGGTGTCGGGCTTGCCGTCCGACGTAAACTTGCCGGGAATGTGACGCGAGAACGCGATGAGGCGATCCGAGGATGTCGGGTGGATGCGGATCTGGTGGAGCTGGCGCAGTGCGGGGTGCTTGTTTCGCGCTGCGTTGAGCTGCGTGAACAGGCGCGAGATGCCGATCGGCTCGGCGTCCTCCCAGCTGCGCGGGCGGAACTCGTACTTCTCGTTGTCGTTGGGCTCCTGGTAGGTGCCGCGAGGCTCGTTCTCCACGAATTCGTAGCCGGAGTAGATGCCCCACGTGGGCGCACCCAGCGCGGCGAGCATCGCGCGGATCGCGAAGATCGCGGTGCCGCCGTCCCACATCTGCGGGGTGAGGATGTCGTGCGTCGTGGGCCAGAAGGCGGGGCGCATGAGGTGCGCCGTCTCTTCGGACACCTCACGAAGGTACTCCTCGATCTCCTGCTTGGCGGTCCTCCACGCGAAGTACGTGTAGGACTGGTCGAAGCCGATCGCGCCCAGGGTGCGCATCATGGCGGGGCGCGTGAAGGCCTCGGCCAGGAAGAGTGTGCCCGGGTACTGTGCCTTGATGTCCGCGAGCAGGCGCTCCCAGAAGGGGATGGGCTTCGTGTGCGGGTTATCCACGCGGAAGATCGTTACGCCGTGGTTGATCCACAGCTTGATGACGTCCCGCACGGCCCGGTAGATGCCCTCCGGGTCATTGTCGAAGTTCAGGGGGTAGATATCCTGGTACTTCTTGGGCGGGTTCTCTGCGTAGGCGATGGTGCCGTCGGCGCGCGTCGTGAACCACTGCGGGTGTTCCTTCACCCACGGATGGTCCGGGGAGCACTGGAGGGCCAGGTCGAGAGCGACCTCCAGGCCGAGGCCTCGGGCGCGCTCAACGAAGCGGTCGAAGTCAGCGAAGTCGCCGAGCTCGGGGTGGATAGCATCGTGGCCGCCCTCGGGGGAACCAATGCCGTAGGGGGAACCCGGATCGCCGGGGGCGGCCTCCAAGGAGTTGTTCTTGCCTTTGCGGTGCGTCGTGCCGATCGGGTGAACCGGGGTCAGGTAGACGACGTTAAAGCCCATGCCTGCGATGCGCGGCAGGTCCTCGGCGGCGCCCGCGAGCGTGCCGGATACCCACGTGCCGTCGGGGTGCTGGAAGGCGCCCGCAGAGCGCGGGAAGATCTCGTACCATGCGCCCGCCAGGGCCTTGGTGCGGGCCACGTCGAGCGGGTAGACGCGCGATGAACCGATGAGGTCACGCAGCGGATGGTCGCGGAAGATGAGACGCACGCGCGAGGAGATGCCCGCAGAGAGGCGCTGCTGGGCGGAATGACTGGTGTCGCGTAGGCGGCGCGCCGCGTCGGTCAGGACGTCAATGTCCGAGGCCGGGGGACGCTTCTGGGAGGAGTTGCCGTAGGCGGTGCCTGCGGCCGCGCGCTCCATGAGGAGGGCGCCCTCCTCGAGCATGAGCTCGACGTCAACGTCGGCGCCGACCTTTACCGTCGCGTCGTGACGCCACGTCGCGTAGGGATCCGACCAGGAATCCACGCGGAAGGACCACGCGCCGGGGGCGTCGGCTGCCACCCAGGCCTCGTACCGGTCGAGACCGGGGGCGATGTCCACCATGCGCGTGCGGGAGTACTCACCTCCGTCCGGGCGCAGCAGGACCGCCTCGGCGGCGAATGCGTCGTGTCCTTCGCGGAACACGGTCGCACGAATGGGGAAAGGCTCGCCTTCGGTCGCCTTGGCGGGAAGTGTGCCGTCCTCAATGACGGGGAACACTTCGATGATCGGGATACGGGGCAACAGTTTCTCGCTCACGAGACCCACAGTAGCCTATGGATACGTGCGCGTGAAAGTCAGGCTCAAGCCTCGGCATCGGAGACGATGTCCATATGATCAGCAAGATTTTAACTGTCGCCCGAAAGTGCAAAATTCCAACAGAAACGACGGAGGGTAGTCCCTGGATGTCCAGGAACTACCCTCCGTGTGAGGATCTGCTGACTCAGTAGCCGCTGTTCTGCAGCCCCGCCATGATCGCACCACCAAAGAGGACGAACATCAGGATCGTCGCGATGATGCCGATGATCTGCCAGATAAACATGGCGCGCGCGTAGTTACGCTTCGCAGGCGAGCCGCCCGAACCGAGTGCGAGTACGAGCAGGTAGATGAAGCCGACCACCGGGATGCCGACGACGAAGAGTGTGAGCATCCACGAGCCGACGGAATCGTCGGGGTGCTCGGGGAACTGGTTGTATGCCATGGTGGCTTCCCAGGGGAGAATGTGTGGAATCAGTAGTCCATCTGCATGGCCGTGCGGACCTCGGACAGGGTCTGGTCAGCCTGTTCGTTCGCGCGCTCGTTGCCGGCGTGCAGGATGGATAGCAGGTAGTCCTCGTTCGCGATGAGCTCGGCACGGCGCTCGCGCAGGGGAGCGAGCATCTCGTTCAGGGACTCGGTGACGAGGGCCTTCAGGGTGCCCGCGCCCGCGTCGCCGATCCGATCCGCGATCGCCTCGGGCGCCTCGCCTGTCGCCAGGGAAGCCAGCATGAGGAGGTTGGAGACCTCGGGACGGCCCTCCGGGTCGAAGGTGATGCGGCGCTCGGCGTCGGTCTTCGCCTTCTTGAGGATCTTCGCGGTCTCGTCGGCGCTCATGCGCAGCTCGATCGTATTGCCGCGCGACTTCGACATCTTCTGGCCGTCCGTGCCCAGCAACAGCGGGACCTCGGAGAGGAGAGCCTCGGGGCGGGGGAACACGGGGCGTTCGGGCGTCGCGCGACCGTAGCGCTTGTCGAAGCGCTGGGCGATCAGACGCGCCTGCTCCAGGTGGGGGAGCTGATCCTGGCCCACGGGCACGATGTTCGCCTTGCAGAAGAGGATGTCGGCGGCCTGGTGGACGGGGTAGGTCAGCATGAGGCCGGTCATTGCGCGGCCCTCGGTCGCCTCCAGCTCGGCCTTCACGGTCGGGTTGCGGTGCAGCTCCGACTCAGTGACCAGGGAGAGGAAGGGCAGCATGAGCTGGTTGAGGGCCGGAACCGCCGAGTGGTTGAAGATCGTAGAACGCTCGGGATCGATGCCCGCGGCCAGGTAGTCGGCGACGAGGCCGAGGACGCGCTCACGGATCGGGCCCACGCCATCGCGGTCGGTGATCACCTGGTAGTCGGCGACCAGAACCCAGGTCTCCACCCCGCGGTTCTGCAGCAGCACGCGGTTACGCAGCGTGCCGAAGTAGTGGCCCAGGTGGAGGTGGCCGGTGGGGCGGTCACCCGTGAGGATGCGGAAACGCGAGGGGTCCTGGTCGATCGCCAGGTCGATCTCGGCGCTGCGGGCCTTCGAGCGGGCCAGCGAGGCATCGGAGGTTGCGGTTTCCAGGGCATCTTCACTGCGAGTCATGCATTGATCCTAACGGGTGTGTGGGAGGAAAGAAAAACGCGAAGTGCGTTAGTTTTCGGGCTGGAAGGCGATGTCGGAGAGGAGAATCGTCACGGACAGCGCCTCGATCGTGAGTGTGGAACGCGGGGTGACGTGCTCGACCTCAAGGGAGATATCGGAGGGATCAAGCAAGGAGCCCACCCCTCCGTCTCCGGGGGTCTCCCACACGGTGGAGTAGGCGATGAGCCAGTCCAGATCGTGGCCTTCCGGCAGGGTGACCTGCGCGTCGTCGAGGTTCGCGTTGATGATGATGAGGGCGTCGTGGTCGCCCCACTTGACGCCGGAACGCAGCATCTGGAAGGTGCGGTGACGCGAGTCCGTCCACCCGTAGTCCGGCATCGGCATGCCCTGGGCGGTGTGCCACGACAGGTCGGGGAGCGTATCGCCGCCGTAGGGCTGACCGGTTGCGAAGCTGTCGGGGCGCAGCACGGGGTGCGCCTTGCGCAGGGCGATTAGCCAGGAGACGGCGTCGATCTGCGCCTGCTGAGCCTCAGCGAGGTCCCAGTCGACCCATGAGATCTGGCCGTCTTGGCAGTAGGCGTTGTTGTTGCCGTTCTGGGTGCGCCCGAACTCGTCACCGCCCGTGAGCATCGGCGTGCCCGAGGAGACGAACATGGTGGCCAGGATGTTGCGCTGCGAGCGTGCCCGCAGGCGCGCGGTCGGCATGTTAGCGAGGATTGCGTAGGGGGTGGCTGCGTACGGGTGGGTGGCGCCCGAGGCCAGCGTGCCCTCGAGGCCGTGGTTCCACGAACGGTTGTCGTCCGAGCCGTCGCGGTTGTTCTCGAGATTGTCTTTGTTGTGCTTGCGGTCGTAGGCGGTCAGGTCCGCCAGCGTGAAGCCGTCGTGGGCAGTCACGAAGTTGATCGAGGCGCGTGGGCCGCGCAGGCGACCCAGCCCGTGTTCGAACACGTCCTGGGAGCCGGACAGGCGGGTCGCCAGGTCGTTGGGGCCGGAGACGACGTGGCCTGAGGCCTGGGCACGCACGTCCGCGAGCCAGAAGTTACGCAGGGCGCCGCGGTAGTGGTCGTTCCACTCGGAGAAGGGAACCGGGAAGTTGCCGGTCTGCCAGCCGCCCGGGCCCACGTCCCAGGGCTCGGCGATGAGCTTGGTATGGGCCAGGATGTCGTCGGTGGCCATCGCGATGAGGAGCGGGTGCATCGGGCTGAAGCCGGTGGAGAAACGCCCGAGCGTGGCCGCCAGGTCGAAGCGGAATCCGTCCACGCCCATGTCGTGCGCCCAGTAGCGCAGCGAGTCCAGCACCATCTGGATGGTCTTGGGGTGGTCCATGTTCATCGTGTTACCGGTGCCGGTCATGTCGATGGTTTGGACGGGGCGCGAGGAGGTGTGGCGGTAGTACATGTCGGAGTCCAGGCCTCGCCACGACAGGGAGGGGCCGGCGTCGCCGCCCTCGCACGTGTGGTTGTAGACGACGTCGAGGATGACCTCGATGCCGGCCTTGTGCAGGAGGGAGACCATGCCGCGGAACTCGTCGACGACGGCCTGGGCGCCGGCTGCGCGCGACTCGGCGGTCGCGTAAGAGGGTTCGGGGGCGAAGAAGGACAGCGTAGAGTAGCCCCAGTAGTTCGTCAGGCCGCGCTCGGTGAGGAAAGGTTCGTCGCACTTGGCGTGCACGGGGAGCAACTCGACCGCTGTGACGCCCAGGTCCTTCAGATACGATACCGAGGCCGGGTGAGCCAGGCCCGCGTAGGTGCCGCGCAGCTGTGGGGGTACGCCGGGCATGTTCTTGGTGAAGCCCTTGACGTGGATCTCGTAGATCACGGTCGTTTCCCACGGCGTCTGGGGCTTGGGGATGATCGGGAACGAGGGCTCGACCACGACCGAGCGCGGCATGTAGGGAGCGGAATCGATGGGGGAGCGACGCATCGGGTATTCCGACGGGTACAGATCCTCGTCCACGCAGTGCGCGTAGACGCCGGGCTTCATGTCGACGACGCCGTCGACACCCCGGCCGTAGGGGTCGAGGAGGAGCTTGTGCGAGTTGTAGAACTTGCCACCGTCCGGATCCCAGGGGCCGTGAACGCGGAAGCCGTAGCGGGTCCCCGCGCCAAAGCCCGGGATGTGACCGTGCCAGATGCCGGTATGGGGGCCGATCAGACTGTAGCGTGTCTCAGCCCCGGCCTCGTCGAAAATGCACATATCCACGCCGGACGCGCCCCGCGCGACCACGGACACATCGAGCCCGTCGCCCGAACGGAAAACTCCCAGGCGGGAGGGGACGGGGTTCGGTTCGGTGACGCGCACGGTGGGGACGCTGGACGAGCCGGAGCGCTCGGACATAAAAGAATGCCTCTTTCTAACGAATTATTGACTGCACCCAATCCTGATAGACGCAGTCACTATCCATCATACGTGACCGTTAATTAAGCGGTCGGATTAGGAACTGGTAGGAGCTATGAACAGCGGAACTCGCTGGTGAGGCAACCCTCATATATATGGGCGTGAGGCGCGGAATGTGGCACGCTAGAAGGCATGAGAATTGTCGTGTGTGTGAAGCATGTCCCCGACATGCAGTCCGAACGCCGTTTTGAGGGCGGCCGCCTAGTGCGCGGTGAGGACGATGTGCTCAACGAACTGGACGAGAACGCCATCGAGGCTGCCGTTCAGCTCAAGGAATCCGAAGAGGATGCGGGGCGTGAAGCCGAGGTTGTCGCGCTGACGATGGGTCCCGAGGACGCCGAGGACTCCCTCATGCGCGCCCTGCAGATGGGCGCCGACCGTGCCTACATCGTCTCCGACGAGTTCCTGGAGGGCTCCGACGTGATTACGACGGCCTCCGTCTTGGCGGTTGCGATCGCGAAGATCAGTGAAGAGTGCGGCCCGGTCGACCTGGTGGTCACCGGGATGGCCTCGCTGGATGCGATGACCTCCATGCTGCCCGGCGCGCTGGCCGCCAAGGCACACATGCCGCTGCTGGGCCTCGCCCGTTCCCTGAGCATCGAGGATGGTGCCGTGACGATTGAACGCGCCGTCGACGGCTACACCGAGACCGTGCGCGCCGCGCTGCCCGCGGTCGTCTCCGTGACCGACCAGATCAACGAGCCGCGCTACCCGGCCTTTGCCGCTATGAAGGCCGCCCGCAAGAAGCCCCTGGACTATTGGGGCATCGACGACCTTGTGGAGGTTCCCGGAGGGGAGGGCCTCGTCATGCGCCGCGCGCTAACCGCCGTGACCCACGGCGAGGAGAACACCCGCGACGGTTCGAGCACGATCATTCAGGACGCCGGCGAGGGCGGGCGCGCTCTGGCCGACTACATCCTTTCGGTGGTGAAGTGACATGACGCAGCAGATGAGTTCTCCGATCCTCGTCCTGGCCGACCAGGCGGGCGATCACCTGACGCCCCTGGCCCGCCAGGCCGTGACGCTGGCTGCGTCCCTGACCAGCGCTGACGTCGTTGCCCTGTCCCTGGCCGCCATGCCCGACGTGGCAGCACTGTCTGAGCTGGGCGCGACCCAGCTGCTGCACGCCGACCTGGGTGACTCGGCGCGTTCCTCGGTCGTCGCTTCCGACGCGGTGATCTGCGCGCTGTCCACCGCCAGCTTCGGCCTCGTACTCCTGTGCTCGGACTACCGAGGCCGTGAGATCGCCGGTCGCGTCGGCGCGCTCACCGAGGCCGGCGTGGTCTCCGGCGCTTCGTCCGTTGGCTTCGACGGCGGCGTCCTCCAGATCGGCAAGACCGCTCTGGGCGGCTCTTGGTCGATGCGCATCGTCCTCGAGGGACAGACTCCGATCGTCGGCATCGCCTCCGGCGTCATCGACGAGGCCCCGGTGGTCTCTCCCGTCGCCCTGACCCCGCAGGCCCTGCCGGTCGAGCTCAGCCCCGAGGCTTCCTCGATCCAGGTTGTCTCCAGCGTGCCCGACGAGGAAGAAGGCGTGTCCCTGGCTGACGCTTCCACCGTGGTGTGCGGTGGCCGCGGCGTGGACGGTGACTTCGAGCTGGTTCGCTCGCTCGCCGACGCGCTCGGCGGTGCCGTGGGCGCGACCCGCGTCGCCTGTGACGAGGGTTGGGCCCCCCGAGCCGAGCAGATTGGCCAGACCGGCCTGACGGTCACCCCGAACCTGTACATCGGCCTGGGCGTCTCCGGCGCGATTCACCACACGGTGGGTATGCAGTCCTCCGCTCACATCGTCGCCGTGTGCGACGATCCGGATGCGCCGATCTTCGAGATCGCAGACTTCGGTGTCGTCGGCGACGTGACCGAGGTTGTGCCCGCGGCCCTGGCCGCCATCGAGGAGGCGCGCTCCCAGGCGTGAGCGTCTATCTCGACCACGCGGCCACGACGCCGCTGCGCGAGTGCGCCCTTGAGGCGTGGATGCGCGCCCAGCGTGACCTGGCTGCCACCCCTGGCAATCCCGCCGCCCTCCACTTCGGAGGGCGGCGGGCCCGTCGCATGCTTGACGACGCCCGCGAACAGGTTGCGCTTGCTCTTGGCGCCGATATCCACGAGGTGATCTTCACCTCCGGTGCTACTGAGTCCGACGCTCTCGGCGTGATGGCTGCGGCCCGCGGCGTGCGTGGACGCGATGGTGGTCGCAGTCTCATCGTCGTTTCGGGCCTTGAGCATGACGCGGTCGCCCACCAGCGCGAGGTCGTGTCGCGTGAGGGCTTCTCCTGGGAGGTTTTGCCCGTGGATGCGGGCGGCGTGTCCATCCTGCCCGGTCTTTCCGGTGATGACGCACCCGCCCCGTGGGATGCTCGCCTCGCGCTTGGGTCCATGACCCTCGTGTCCTCCGAGATCGGCACGATCCAGCCGGTCGCCGACTTCGCTGCGCTCGTGCACGCCAGCGGCGGTCTCGCACATAGCGATGCAGCCCAGGCGATCCCGACCCTGGACGTGTCCTTCTTAGAGCTTGGTCTCGACCTCATGAGCGTCGGCGGGCACAAGGTCGGCGCGCCAGTCGGCACCGGTGTTCTCCTCGCCCGACGCGGCATTCCCATGGTGACTGATCGCCCCGGCGGCGGACACGAGCGCTCGATCCGATCGGGCACACCCGACGTCGCGGGTGCGTGCGCACTCGCCGCCGCCCTCACCGACGTCGTCTCTGAGCGCGCCGCCTTCGCGAGCCGCGCTGCGCGCCTGCGCGCCCACCTGCTGTCCCATCTGCCGGACGGCGTGAGCGCGACGGTGGGGGAGTCGGCCTCGTCGAGCGCGATCATTCACCTCTCCCTACCCACCGCCCGCCCGGAGGCCGTCCTCATGGCCTTCGATATGGCTGGCATCGCCGTGTCCGCCGGGTCCGCCTGCCACGCGGGGGTGACGCGCCCCTCCGACATCGTCATGGCGATGGGACGCAACGAAGAGCAGGCCCTCGGCGTCCTGCGCGTCTCGCTCGGCCATGAGACGACGCGCGACGACATTGACGCCTTCCTGGCCGCCCTGCCGATGGCGATTCGCGCGGGTGCCGCCCTGGACGGCGTCGCCCACGTGCGTAACGACCGAAACGAGGAGCGCTAGATGCGAGTTCTGGCAGCACTGTCCGGTGGCGTGGACTCCGCCGTCGCCGCCGCGAAGGCCGTCGAGGCCGGGAATGATGTCGTCGGCGTCCACATGGCGCTGTCTTCTCAGCCCCAGGAGTGCCGCATCGGCTCGCGCGGATGCTGCTCGATCGAGGATGCAGGCGACGCGGCGCGCGCCGCTGAAATCATCGGAATCCCCTTCTATGTGTGGGATCTCGCGAGCGAATTCGAGCAGACCGTCATCACCGACTTCGTCGCCCAATACAAGGCAGGTCGCACCCCCAATCCGTGCGTGCGCTGCAACGAGTTCGTGAAGTTCCGAGAGCTGGCCAACCGCGCACGCGCACTCGGCTTCGACGCGGTGTGCACCGGCCACTACGCGGCCATCAAGGACGGGGTGGTCGGGCCCGAGCTGCACCGCGGAGCTGACAGTCTGAAGGATCAGTCCTACGTCCTGGCCGTCATGGGCCCCGAGGAACTGACCCGGGTGGTCCTCCCGCTCGGTGATGCCCCCAATAAGGCGTGGGTACGCTCCGAGGCTGAACGCCTGGGCCTGGGCGTGTCCAACAAACCCGACTCCTACGACATCTGCTTCATTCCCGACGGTGACACGCAGGGCTTCCTGCGCGCTCACCTGGGTGCCTCCGAGGGTGAGATCGTCACCCCCGACGGCGAGGTGCTCGGCCGCCACGAGGGCTACTGGAACTACACGGTCGGCCAGCGCAAGGGCCTTGGCATCGGCGCGCCCGCACCAGACGGGCGGCCGCGCTACGTTCTCGAGACGAGGCCGGAGACCAACCAGGTCGTCGTTGGGGCGTCCGAGCTCCTGTCTATCTCGCGCATCACGGCCACGGACGCCGTCTGGCTCGCCTCCGATGACGACGGCTCCGACGCGACCGACCTTTTCGTGCAGCTGCGCGCGCACGGAACGCCCGTGCCCGTTGCGTCGCTCACTCGCGACGGTGACGCCGGAACCATCAGCGTTGTTCTTGCGGACAGCGCGCGCGGCGTCGCCCGCGGCCAGTCGATGGTTGTCTATCGGGGCAGTCGAGTCCTGGGCGAAGGGACAATCGACGCAACCGGGCGCTGAGTGTCCCGGGCGTGCGCGGCGGCGAGAGACGTGGGCGAAGGCATGCGGACGGCCTCGCCCGCATCCGTTACACTGGGATGCGCGCGCGAGTGGCGGAATTGGCAGACGCGCTGGATTTAGGTTCCAGTGTCTTTGACGTGTGGGTTCGAGTCCCATCTCGCGCACGATGGCTCATGCCCGGTCGCATCGGGGGAGTGGCCCTCGATAGACTGAGGTCATGAGCGTTTTGGACATTGGCCAGCAGGCCCCCGACTTTACCGCTGAGACCACCCAGGGGACCCTGTCCCTCTCCGATCTCCTCGCAGCCTCCTCGCGTGGCCTTGTCGTCTACTTCTACCCGAAGGCCTCCACGCCCGGCTGCACGAAGGAAGCGTGCGACTTCCGCGATTCGCTGGCGTCACTCCAGGGAGCCGGTTACTCGGTGATCGGTGTGTCCGCCGACTCGATGGCCGCCCTCGAGCGCTTCACCGAGAAGCAGTCCCTCACCTTCCCGCTGGCCTCGGACCCGGACCATCAGATTCTCGAGGCGTACGGCGCGTGGGGTGAAAAGAAGAACTACGGCCGCACCTACGTGGGCATTATTCGCTCGACCGTGGTCGTGAACCCCGACGGTACGGTGGCTCTGGCCCAGTACAACGTGAAGGCGACAGGACACGTGGCTCGGCTGCGTAAGGCCCTCGGTATCGACTGATCGGTTGCTTTTGGAGCAACTAGTACATATGATTGTCAAGAAACTGACAGCTAGTTACTCATGGAGGACTTATGGCGGCTACGACGCCTGACGCGTATCGAATCGGTGCGGGACAGGTGGCGCAGGACTATCCGGCCGATGCTGCCCCTGTGCGTCTGCGCAAGCAGCCGAGCCTGCCCACGATAGCCCGCGTGCCCGAGTCGTCCCCCGTCGAACAGGTTGTGACCGCCGAGGTTGCAGTGGTCCGGCGGAAGAGTGCTGTGACGCCCGGTGTTCCGAAGGGCTCTCGCCCGTCGAAGGATGCGGCAACGGTGGCTCGGCAGAGCGCTGCTGCCCGTGAAGGTGTCCCAGAGCAGGGTAGGCACGTCGTCGAGTCGCCTGCTCTTGCGCGTGAATATGCTCAGAAGGATGAAGTTGGCGTGAGCTTTGAGTCCGACCAGCATCCCGGTGTCGCCGTTCATCGCGATTGGCATCGAACGACCATGCGGGTCGTCGGCCACTCCGATGAGGCACGCGGCGGACAGCAGGGGATTCCTTCTGGGGCTGAGGGGGTGCCCGTGCGCGAGGATGTGCACTCTTCCTCTGTGGGAGGCGCGTCGCGGCGCGAGGCTGAAGCTCGTAGCTCCGGTCACATCGAATCGCGGCTGGATCGTCGCGAACGCCCAGCGCGTCGTGGTGGCCGACACCGTGGCCTGGTCATGTTCCTCCTTGGCTTCCTCTCGGCTCTCCTCCTCGTCGCGGCTGTTGTTGCAGGCCTCTACATGACGCGCTCGTCCGTTTCTGGCAGCCTCTCGGGAGCCGTCGATTCTTGTCATGCAGGAGGCATCTATGCCCGGCTTGCCAGCGATCAGACCTCGCTCACCCTTGAAGGGTTCAATGACAGTGGCAGTGGTTTGACGACGCCGATTTTCCAGTGCGTTCTGCGCAAGCTTGACACTCCGTCGTCGGTGCGCGAACGCATGTATGCGACCCGCGCAATTGATGGCACCCAGTCGGAGGAGTGGGGGTCCTACAAGGCCACGTGGACGTATGAACCGGACCAGGGGCTGACCGTCATCATTAGCGCCCGCTGACTTTTTCTGCCGGTTGTGACGCCTGCTTCTTGGGACAAGCTCCTGAGCGTTGGCTTGTATCTCTTGTAAAATGGGGAGGTATTTCAATGCCTGAAGGAGAATCTCGTGTCCGATTCGCAGCCCGCCGCATCCGCGGTACCCACCACCCCCGTCGGGGATGATGTTGCACTGGCCATCCGAGGCCTCGTCAAGATTTATGGCAACCTCATTGCCGTCGCGGACCTGTCCCTCGACATCCCCACCGGATCCTTCTACGGGATCGTCGGGCCGAACGGCGCCGGGAAGACGACGACGCTGACCATGGCCACCGGCCTGCTCACCCCCGACCGTGGCACCGCCTTTGTGCACGGCGTCGACGTGTGGGCGCGAACCCAAGAGGCACGCGGCCTGCTCGGCGTCATGCCCGACGGCATGCGGCTGCTTGACCGCCTCTCCGGCCCGGACTTCCTCGTCCATGTCGGTATGCTGCACGGACTGGACACGTCCACCGCCCGCGAGCGCGCTCACGAGCTCCTGGCGGCCCTCGACCTGGCAGAGGCCGGGAAGAAACTGATCAGCGATTACTCGGCGGGCATGACGAAGAAGATCGCCCTGGCTGCCGCGCTGATTCACTCACCGCGCGTCCTGGTCCTCGATGAGCCGTTCGAGGCTGTGGACCCCGTCTCTGCCGCCAACATCCGCCAGATTCTCACCGACTACACCAAGCGTGGGGGAACGGTCATCCTGTCCTCGCACGTGATGGCCACCGTCCAGCAACTGTGCACGCACGTGGCCATCATCGACAAGGGGCGTGTGCTCGTCGCCGGAACCACTGACGAGGTCGCCCAGGGCGGTGACCTGGGGGAGCGTTTCACCGCTCTGGTCGGCGGCGTCCACTCCGAGGAAGGCCTGTCGTGGTTGGGCAACTGATTCGCCTCAAGCTCCGCATCATCTGGAATACTGTCCGCAAGCAGACGGTCGTCCTCGTTCTCGCAGTCCTCGGCGTCCTGTATTTCGGCGCAATCTATGCTTCCGCGCTCGTGGGCACTGCTTTCCTCGCGCGCTCCGACGAGTCCTACTTGGCCACGCCGATGATGCCGATCGTCGGGCCCTTTATCTTCTTGCTCTGGCTGGTCCTGCCGATCATCTTCGCTTCGATGGACAACTCTCTCGATCCCGTGCGTCTGTCGCCCTACGTGGGGCCCAGCAAGCGCCTCGGGGCGGGGCTAGCGGCAGCGACGCTGGTCGGCCCCGGCGGTCTTCTGTCTGCGATGGTTCTCTTCCTGCCCGTCTGGTTCGCGCTGTGGCGCGCCCAGTGGATTGAGGCGCTCGGCTGGTTTGCTGCCGGTGTCGTGACGCTGCCTATGGCGGTGCTGTGGGCGCGCGCGGTCGGAACCTGGTTTGCGGTGCGCCTCGACACCTCGGGAAAGAAAGACGCTGTGACCGTCCTGGGTGCCGTCGTCTTCATGATGGTGCTGACCCCCATGGGCTACTGGATGTCTGTGCTGAGTCAGAACTTCTCCGTCGAGGTGTTCCAGGCGGGATTGAACGTCGCGCTCTGGACACCCTTCGGTGCTCCCTTCGGGGTCGTTGCATCGTTGCTCGAGGGTGCGTGGGTGGCCGCGGCGATCCGCGTCCTCATTACGGTCGTGACCGCGCTCGTCGGCTGGCGTGCCTGGCTGGCGGTCCTACGCCCCGTCATGAGTGGCTACGCCGGTGAGATCAGCGCCGACGCGCAGAGGGCCATTGACGAGGGGCGCCACCTCATCGACGAGTCCCTCGAAGAGGAAGCGCGGGGGCGACGTTCCGCGCAGTCGCGAGCCGCCGGCCTACGCAGCGTCGACCTGTTCACGCGGCTGGGCCTCGGCGTGCGCAGCGCCTCCCTGGCTGCGCGCACGCTGCGCTACTGGATCGTCGATACGCGCCTGAACATGAACATGGTGCTTGCGCTGCTGTTCCCGGTCGTTGCGATCTTTATGGGGCGCATGGCGGCCGAGGGGCAGTCGTTCGCTTTCTCGGCGGGTATCTTCCTCTACCTGGTGCCCATCACCACGGGCCTGACCACCGGCGCGCTCATGCAATACGACTCGACGGGCGCCTGGATCGTGGTGTCGTCGGGTATGAGCGGTCGCGAGGAACGTCGGGGGCGCCTCGTGGGGTCGCTCATCGTGTTCGTGCCCCAGGTCATCGGCTACCTCATTCATGATGCTGTGACGGGCGCGAGCGCCTCCGATTTCGTGTTCCACCAGGTGATGGGCGTTGTGCTCTTCGCTGGGGCGGCCGCTACAACCCTCATCGTGAATGCGCGCTGGGTCTACCCGGTGCAGCCGCCGGGCACGTCGCCGCTGGCAACGAAGGGGACAGGCTCCTTCCTGATGACGATGCTGCTGCAGCTCGTTGGTTTTGCGGGTACTGCGGTCCTGCAGATTCCGTCCTACGTGCTGCTCGCGCTAGCGTCCTTCGGCTTTGTCCCGGACTGGGTCGCCTACGTCGTTGGCATCGCCTGGTCGCTCCTCGTCCTTGAGGCTGCCGTGCGCATTGGTGGGCGCGTATGGGACCGGTATGCGGTCGCCGCTCTGACGTCGATTCGCAGCTGGCCGGGACACTGATTTCCTTCTTCGTGGTCACGAGGCTGGGGTTGCCCACTGGAGTGCCCCGGCCTCGTCCCTTTTTGCCCGAGATGTTGCTGCCTGGTCCCGGGGGAACACCGCTGATGATGAGCGGTGCCATTAGACCCTGACCAGGCGTTCGTTACATCGGGGTGCGCTGGATTCACGAAAAACTCGGCATCGCTGGTAGATAAGAACGTGTTTACTCGGTAATGTAATGCTCATAACCTGACCGTCGATAAAGAGGAATCTTCCATGCGTATCCCGTCGATGTCGCGTTCTCTCGTGGTAGCGGCTGCCCTTGGTGCCGCTGCTCTTCCCATGCTCCTGCCTTCGCCCACGTATGCTGCTGACGCCGCGGGACCGGCGACCTGCTACCTCGCCGATGAAAACGGCACCAACATCGAACCCCGCCAGGAGTAAACTCCGCGCGAAGGGGCCGGTGGGCTCCCCATGCTTCCCAGTCCCGTTGTTGCCGGGCAGTATACGCTGGAAGTGAGCGCTCCCGCAATGAACTTCGATCCGGATCAGCCTGACACGCACTTCGCATGCCAGGTCTACTACGCGCCCCTTGGCAGTGTGCGTCTCGTTGATGCCGATGGCACCGTTAACCCGAGATGTGGGTAGGGTAGTGGCACTGTAGATGCGAAAAACCGGCGGCCCGAAGGCCACCGGCTATCTGTGCGTCATGGGGGACTTGAACCCTCAACCCGCTGATTAAGAGTCAGCTGCTCTGCCAATTGAGCTAATGACGCGGGATACTTTCGCCAACCGGAGCCGGGAAAGCTGTGCGTCATGGGGGACTTGAACCCTCAACCCGCTGATTAAGAGTCAGCTGCTCTGCCAATTGAGCTAATGACGCGGGGGTTTTGCAACCGAGAGATAAATATACAGGCGTAGCATGCTGCGCGCAAGTTATCCAGGGGTGTCGTGGCCTATGTCGCACGCGCGGCGTGAATCTGGTGGACTGACGTTAACGAGTCTTGCGCGGGGGCAGACAGTGAGCGGGCAGATTCGGACACTTACAATGGGATCCCGGATGAAAGGGGAACGCCATGTCGGACGCGTCGAGCGCATATTCCACTGTCGTGGAGGACATCCTCAAGCTTGTGTGGAGCGCTGAGGAAGCCGGTCGCGACGGCGTCAAGCCCAAGGACGTCTCCGAACACATGGGAGTCGTTCCTTCGACCGCGACTGAGAACGTCCAGCGCCTCGCCCGCCAAGGCCTCGTGACGCACGAACGCTACGGGAGGGTGCGTCTGACCCCGCAGGGGCGGACGATTGCTCTGGGGATGGTACGCCGCCACCGCCTGCTCGAAACCTACCTGCATGAGGCGCTTGGGTTCTCCTGGGATGAAGTGCACGAAGAGGCGGAAATCCTCGAACACGCGGTCTCAGATCGGCTTCTCGACCGCCTTGACCGCGTGCTGGGCTACCCGACCCGTGATCCCCACGGGGATCCGATCCCGCGTGCCGATGGATCCAGTGATGGCCTCGCTGGTAGCCCTCTCGATGAACTCGACGCTGCGGCCGGGGGAATCGTCGACCGGCTGCCCGACCGCGACCCCGAGGCACTTCGCGCCTGGGAGGAGATCGGCCTCGTCCCGGGCGCTCGGATCGCTGTCGTCGCCACCGGAGCCGACGGAGTGACGGTCCTCCTTGACGATGGGCAGATGCTTGTCCTGGATCCCGCCCAGGCCTCGGGTATTATCGTCCGGGACTGAAGAGTGAGGGCGAACCTGTAGTAGCGGGATCGTTTGCTCCTGACGCATCCATAAGTGACGAGGCCCGGAAACGACCCAGCCCACCTGACCGATGGGGCCGGGCGGGCTGGGAGCGCCCTCGTGGGGCGTGCAGATGGGGGAGCGAGGGTGCTCAGGCGAGCGCAGCGGATCCCATCGACGGGGGCACGTGCGCACCGTGGCCCGCCGACAGGAGAGCCTGACGTAGCGTTGTCATTGCGCTATCGAGCTCCTCATCGGTGGCGGGTTCGGCCTTCGAGAGCAGAACGTCGGACTCGTCGCGCAGAGGAATCACGTGCAGGTGCGTGTGGGGGACCTCGAAGCCGGCGATGACGAGGCCAGCGCGTGGCACATCAAAGGCCACCTTCTGGGCGAGGCCGATCGCGCGTGCCACCTTCATCAGGTGCGCGGCCACGTCGGAAGGGGCGTCGGTCCACGCCTCGTAGGAGGTGCGCGGGACGACGAGGACGTGCCCGGGGGAGGTGGGTTCGATCGTTGCGAAGGCGACGCACAGGTCGTCTGCCCACACGAAGCGGCCGGGCCATACCCCCGTGATGATGTTGTCGAAGACAGTGCTCATGCGACTATTGTCACCTATTTGCGTCCGTTTCGTAAGGTCATCGCATCCGGCGGGGCGCGCGGGCGTGAACTACCCTGGTGGGGAGTATTGTTACGCGACCCATCGTTAAGCGAGGAACGCACAGATGAGCGAAAATCCGCAGAGTGCCCCGGCCCAGCGCTACACCGCTGAGCTCGCAGGCCAGATCGAGACGAAGTGGCAGGACCGCTGGGAGGAGCTGGGCACGTTCTACGCGGACAACCCCGCGGGCGACCTGGCTGGCCCGCTGGCGTCCCGCAAGCCCTACTTCATCCTCGACATGTTCCCCTACCCCTCAGGTAAGGGCCTGCACGTGGGTCACCCGCTCGGATACATCGCGACCGATACGCTTGCGCGCTACCGTCGCATGAAGGGCGACAACGTCCTGTACACGATGGGCTACGATGCCTTCGGTCTGCCGGCCGAGCAGTACGCCGTCCAGACCGGCCAGCACCCGGCGATCACCACGAATCAAAACATCGCGAACATGCGCCGTCAGCTGCGCCGCATGGGCCTGTCCCACGACTCGCGCCGCTCCTTCGCCACGACCGACATCGAGTACGTGCATTGGACGCAGTGGATCTTCCTGCAGGTCTTCAACTCGTGGTTTGATCCCGAGGCCACGGCTCCCGACGGCTCCCTGGGCGCTGCCCGCCCGATCAGTGAGCTGGTCGCCAAGCTTGAGTCCGGCGAGATCCGCCCTGAGGACGGCTCCGACTACGACTCCCTGGACCGCGCCGCCCAGGCGAAGGTCGTTGATTCCTACCGCCTTGCCTACGTCTCCGAGGCCCCCGTCAACTGGTGCCCCGGCCTGGGTACTGTTCTGGCCAACGAAGAGGTCACCGCTGACGGACGTTCCGAGCGCGGCAACTACCCGGTCTTCAAGCGCAACCTGCGTCAGTGGATGATGCGTATTACCGCCTACGGTAAGCGCCTCGCCGACGACCTCGACACGATCAACTGGCCCGAGAAGGTGCGCACGATGCAGCGCAATTGGATCGGCCGTTCCGAGGGTGCGACCGTCCGCTTCGACGTGCCCGGCGCGCGCGAGGTCGGCGCTTCCCTCGACTCCCTGGACGTCTACACGACGCGCCCCGACACGCTGTTCGGCGCGACCTTCATGGTCGTGGCCCCCGAGCACCCGATGCTCGGCGGAACCGTCGGTGGCGACGCCGGCGACGAGGCTGCCCTCACTCTGCCCGCCTCCTGGCCCGAGGGCACGAAGGACGCGTGGACGGGCGGAGCCGCCTCCCCCGCGGCGGCCGTGAGCGCCTACCGCGCCCAGGCCGCAGCCAAGTCTGAGGCCGAGCGCGCCGACGAAGAGCGTACCAAGACCGGCGTGTTCACCGGCCTGTTCGGCATCGATCCGGTCAACGGCCGCCCCGTTCCGATCTTCGTTGCCGACTACGTCCTGTGGGGCTACGGCACCGGCGCCATCATGGCGGTGCCCGCCCACGACGACCGCGACTGGGCGTTCGCCCGTGCCTACGACCTCGACATCGTGCGCACGATTGGCCCGGCGGGAGACCCCTACGGCCCCGACCTCGAGGCCGGCGCGTACACAGGTGACGGCGTGGCCGTCGACTCCGCGAACGATGAGATCGACCTCAACGGCCTCGCCAAGGACGAGGCGAAGGCCGCCATGATCGAGTGGCTGGTCGCCAAGGGCCTGGGCCACGGCACCGTTACCTACCGCCTGCGCGACTGGCTGTTCAGCCGCCAGCGCTACTGGGGCGAGCCCTTCCCGATCATGTGGGACGAGGACGGCGTCGCGCACGCCCTGCCCGAGGACATGCTCCCCGTCGAGCTGCCCGAGGTGAGCGACTACAGCCCGCGCACCTTCGATCCGGACGACGCCGATTCTTCCCCCGAGGCTCCGCTGGGTCGCGCCGAGGAATGGGTGAACGTCACCCTCGACCTGGGCGACGGCCCCAAGCGCTACCGCCGCGAGACCAACACGATGCCGCAGTGGGCGGGCTCGTGCTGGTACGAGATGCGCTACACCGACCCGACGAACTCCGACCGCTTCGCCGCCGAGGAGAACCTGGCCTACTGGATGGGACCGCGCGAGGGTAAGGTCAGCGGCGGCACCGACATGTACGTCGGCGGCGTCGAGCACGCTGTTCTGCACCTGCTCTACTCGCGCTTCTGGCAGAAGGTCCTCTTCGACCTGGGACACGTGCCGGACTCCGAGCCCTATCACACGCTCTTCAACCAGGGCTACGTGCAGGCCTACGCCTACACGGACTCGCGCGGCCAGTATGTGCCCGCCGACGAGGTTGAGGGCGACGAGACCAGCGGCTTCACCTACAAGGGCGAGCCCGTGGGCCGCGAGTACGGCAAGATGGGCAAGTCCCTGAAGAACATCGTCACTCCCGACGAAATGTACGACGCCTACGGCGCCGACGTCTTCCGCGTGTACGAGATGAGCATGGGTCCCCTCGACCTCTCGCGTCCGTGGGAGACCCGCGCGGTCGTTGGCTCCCAGCGATTCCTGCAGCGCCTGTGGCGTAACGCCGTTGACGAGGAGACTGGCGAGGTAACCGTGTCCGAGGCGCCCTCGGACGACAAGACGCGTCGCCTCGTCGCACGCACGATCGCCGAGGTCACCGAAGAGTACGAGAACCTGCGCATCAACACCGCGATCTCCAAGCTCATCGTCCTCAACAACCACCTGACCAGCCTGGACGCTGTCCCGCGCGATGCGATCGAGCCCCTGATTCTCATGCTCGCCCCGGTCGCCCCGCACCTGTGCGAGGAACTGTGGAGCCGCCTGGGCCACGAGGCTTCGCTGGCTCGCGAGCCTTTCCCGGTCGTCGAGGACGCGTCTCTGCTGGTCGAGGACACAGTCACGGCCGTCGTCCAGGTCAACGGCAAGGTGAAAGCCCGCATCGAGGTCGCCCCCTCCATCTCAGAGGAAGACCTCATCGCGGCCGCCCTGGCCGAGGCCCCGATCATCAAGGCCCTCGGCGGGGCAGATCCCCTTAAGGTGATCGCCCGCGCACCGAAGCTGGTCAACGTCGTCGTCAAGAAGTGAGGTCGCATGCCTGAAGGCGATGCAGTCCGTCGCCTAGCCGGTACCCTCGACGAGCTTTTCGTCGGGGGTATCGTCTCGGCCTCGTCCCCGCAGGGGCGCTTTGCCTCCTCCGCGGCCCTCCTCGATGGGTGGGTCATGCAGCGGGTGCGCGTGCACGGCAAGCACATGTTCATTGGGTTCGTCCCGCCCATCGAAGGCGAGACGTACGAGACCGGCGTGTCCCTCCTCGAGGGCGCCGCGGCTGGCAGTGGGGAACCAATCCTCGGCGAGGATGCCCCCTGGCCGGACCGATGGGTGCATATCCACCTGGGCTTGTATGGCTGGTGGCGCTTCAACGGCGATGAGACCGTCGTCGACGAGGGTCACGGCGTTGCTCACCGCATCCCCAACGTCGAGAAGGGGGAGTGGAATGGCCACTCTGAGACTCGCTGGGGCGAGGGCTTCGGCGAGGCCAAGATGGGGGAATGGGAGCCGCCGGAGCCGGTCGGCGCCGTGCGCCTACGCGTGTATAACGACCACGCGGTCGCCGACCTGATCGGACCGAACCGCTGCGATCTCATCACGGATGAGGAACGCGTCAAGGCGGAGTCGAAGCTGGGCCCGGATCCCCTGGATGCCGGGGCGCGCTCGGACGCCGAGGCCATGGAACGTTTCGCTCAGGTCGCCCACTCCAAGAAGCGCGCGATCGGCGAGATCGTCATGGACCAGTCGATCATCGCGGGCGTGGGCAACATCTACCGCGCCGATGCTCTCTTCCTTGCGGGCATTTCTCCGCACCGTAAGGGTTCCAACATTTCGATCAAGCGCCTGCGCGAGCTCTGGGTCCTCATCTGTGACCTCATGAACCGCGGCCTGGCCGCCGGACGCCTGGATACGATGGATCCCGAGGAGGCCCCCAATCCGCCCATCGAGGGGGACGAGGAGGCCTCACGCTGGTACGTGTATCACCGTACGGACCGGCCGTGCCTGCGTTGCGGGACGCCGATCCGCGAGGCGCTCATGCAGAACCGACGCCTGTTCTGGTGCCCGTCCTGCCAGCGCTGAGCGCGCGAAAGGGCGTCAGGGGAGTGCGGGCCGTCGGGCTCGCACTCCTCGCCCTTTGTCAGGCGATCTCTTCGAATCCGAGGACCGAGTAAAGTTCGCGGGCTCCGCCGTGACGCCTGTCGAGGCGCAGGGTGAGAGAGTCGAATCCCCACTGCGAGCAGCGCGTGGCGACCTCGGAGACGAGGGCTGTCGCGATGCCGCGTCTGCGATAGTCGGGGGCGACGATCAGGTCAACCACGAAAGGACCGTCGGGAGCATCATCCCAGGGGGATTCACGCACGACGAGGATTGCCCCGACGAGCGTCCCCCCGTCCCATGCGCCGATGAACGAGTCTTCCGTGGTCGCCCCGAATGCGCCCTCGAATGTCAGGCGTAGTTCCTCGGAGGTTTCCATGAGCGCCTCAGGCGTGACGTCGTCGTCGTACGCCTCGAGGGTGAGCACCGCGAGCGCGGGGATGTCGAATGTCGTGAGCGTGGCGATCTCAATACCCTGGGGGCGATTCGCCGCTGACAACGCGTCCAGTGGGGCATGCAGAGTTCGAGCTTCCATAAACCAACTATAGGTGAGGGCGCTCACTTTGTCACGGC
>CALHZX010000051.1 GCA_938040725.1 uncultured Actinomyces sp.
GTCTTCCTTGTGGGGCTTGTCCGACGTGGGCTTGTCGGCGTCGGTCTTGTCGCCGTGGCGCGTCGAATCAGCAGCGTCGTCGGCTTTGCCGTTGGCGGAGTGGTCCTTCGCCTTGGGGTCAGCGTCCCCGTGCTCGACGGAATCATGCCCATGCTTAGCGTCGGCATCGGCCTTACCGGAGCCACTTGCGTCGCCGGAGCCGTGGCCGGCCTTGCTGGCGTCGGCAGCCTCATCCGCGTGGGTGCTGGGCATGTCTGCCGCAGCCTTTCCACTATGCGGCTGTTTGTCGCTGCCGCCCAGGAGTTCTTCGAAGGTTTGTTCCTTCTTGGGTGTGGTGGGGGCGTCGGGTGTGCCGTTGGCGGTGTGTTGCTTGTCGCCGCCGCCCAGGAGTTCCTCGAAGGACCGCTTCTTCGGGGGAATGGTAGGTGCGTCGGGGGTGCTGGTTGCGCCGTTGGTAGTGCTGCCAGCTCCGTGGGTGCCGGTGGCGGGTGCGCCGGTTGTGCCAGCGCCATGCGTACCTGCGCCGGGAGCGGGAGCGCTGGTTGCCGGGGCGCCGTGGGTGCCGGTGGCAGGAGCGCCAGTAGCGGGAGCGCCATGCGTGCCCGTACTGGTCGAGGGTGCACCGGTGGCGGGTGCGCCGGTTGTGCCAGCGCCATGCGTACCTGCGCCGGGAGCGCCGTGTGTGCCCGCGCCGGTCGCAGGAGCTCTGGTTGCGCCGTTGGCAGTGCTGCCAGCGCCGTGGGTGGCGCCACCGGTATCCGCATTCATGAACGCGTTGTTGTGAGCGCCGTTAGACGCGCTGGGGGCAGTGTTCGCGGGAGCCGCATGCCCGGCGGTGCCAGCATCGCCGGCTGCGGACGCATGAGGCGTCGCGGCGGGCTGAGCCGCACTCGACACACCGTTGGAGCGGTGGCCCGGATCCGTGGGCGGAAGAGCCGAATCCTTGACATCCGCACCACCGTGCGAGGCATGGCTGGCGTTGCCTGCAGCGTCGGCTGTGTTGCCTGCGGTGTGCGAGGCGTGGCTGGCGTTACCTGCAGCGTCTGCGGCGTTGCCGCCAGCGTGTGCAGCGTGGCTGGCGTTACCTGCAGCGTCTGCGGCGTTGCCGCCAGCGTGTGCAGCGTGGCTGGCGTTACCTGCAGCGTCTGCGGCGTTGCCGCCAGCGTGAGCAGCGTGGCTGGCGCTACCTGCAGCGTCTGCGGCGTTGCCGCCAGCGTGAGCGGCGTGGCTGGCGCTACCGGCACCGTTTGCGGCATGGTTCGCGCTGCTGGCGATGCCACCGCCACCGGAAGCTGCATGGCCTGCACTGCTCGCACCGCTGGCGATGCCACCGCCACCGGAAGCGGCGTGTGCGGCGTGGCTGGCGCTACCGGCAGCATCGGCTGCCCCGCCAGCTGCGTGCGCTGCGTGGCTCGTGTCCCCGATAGCCGCGCCAGCCCTCGTGGCAGCGCGGCCGGCGTCGGCGGCCCCGTCCAGGGCGCCAGCCATGCCGTTGGCGGCGTGACCCAGGTCGTGGGCGTGGTCGGCGGCCTTAGCCACGCGCTGCGCGGTGTCTGCCAGATCCGCGAGGTCCGCGGCCGTATCCAAACCGCGGGCGGTGAACTTGCCGACCAGGTTCTTGCCGAGCTTGGCCAGGGAGCGGACGTCGTCGGGGCTAATAGGCAAAATAGCCTTGAAGACCTCTTTACCGATGCGAAGAGCACGAGCTCCGCCGGTCAGCGCCTTCTCGCCGGCGGACACGCCGGCGCTGCCACCCATCGTCGCAACTGCAATGATCACGTCGGGCAGAAGGTGACCAATGGCGCGCCCGGGATCGTCGGTCCACGTATCCCAGTCGATCAGCGACTTGCCGACAGCCGTCATAAAGCCCACGGGATCGTTCCACAGCGCCTTCGCCATGGCCGCCAACGTCTCGGCGGGTATCTCTCTATGCTTGATGTCGTACTCTTCCAGGGTCATGTCGCCCATGAGTACGCGGCCGAAGTCCCACATGCCCTCGCCGCCGCTCAGCTTCCACACCAGCTTCACCAGTTCGACAACGGCCTCGAAAGCACCGCCCAGGATCGAGCCGACCGTGCGCTTGACCGAATCCCACCACGTGCGCTCGGGCAGCTTCGCAATACCAGCATTCAATGCGGTAATCAGCAGGTCACCGGCCTCGTTGACCTGATCGACCAGCGTCTGGAAATCAGCAACTGCGGCCGCCATAGCTGAGCGGCCCGGCCCCTCATCACAGGAGGCATCAAACACGGGCCAGTCCCCGTCTGCGGCGGCCTGGCTACGCGCGTCAGCCTGATTGTTCTGCGCCTGCTGGACCGCGTCGCGGCCTTGCTTCCACCTCGAGCGGATCCCATCACACTGGGACTGCGCCGACGCCAGCTGCGTCGCGTACGAGTTATAGGCCTCAGACGCTTCAGAGAAGGCCTCCTGGGCGTCCAGCCAGCCCTTGGTCTGCACATCGAACTTAGAGCGGAAATGATCCGCCGCGCGACCTTCCCACCCATCAGACTTCAGGGAAGACAAACCGGAATGAATCTCACCGAACTCGTTGGCCCGGTCCATCATCACCGCAGCGCGCGTCGAGATCCCACCGGGATCCCCACCGATCTCAAAAACCGGCGCACCCAGCGCGACAACACCCACGCCAGATCACGCCCCTGAACCGACGACAGGGGACTGCCCCAGAGCTTGCGCAGCCGCCTCAACCGCCGCCATGTGCTCTTTCGACTTGTCCATGTATTCCGCGTAGGCACCCAACGCGCCACTGACCGCACTACTGGCAGCCTTAATCTCATCACGCAAGTCGTTCGTGCCCTTTTCCCACGTGTCCTGGAACGCGTTCGTGCGATCCCACACCTCAGGATTCTCCAGCATCCCCGAGTTGGGAACCCAATCCTCTACGTCATACTCCTTAGCCGCCTCCTCAAAAGACGACAACGACTCCACGAAAGACGACATCGCCTGCAAATCGACCTTAAAATCACTCACGATTGGCAACCCTTAACTGTCGATACACGCAAACGCTTTAGACTCAGCATGCTGGCCTTCGGCGAGAATCTCTTCCATCGCGTCAGCCGCAGCGGTTAACAACTCAGCCAACTCCTCGCCACGCTCTTCCAAACGCTTTAACGCGGCATCGCAGGCCTGACGAGACTCACCCGTCCAATCGCCCACAGCAGCCTTAATGTCAGCGGCCACATCGGGAATGAACTCCTTGACCACCGGGACCCTCTGACGGAAGGCCTGAGCCATCTCAGTGGCACTGGCCTCCTCAAAGACCAGCATCGAATCGCTACTCATCAATAAACCTCCGTCACGACTCCGACTGGGACAGCCGCATCAGATCGTCGAACACACTGCCACCCGACGAATCACCGCCGCCCGACTCCGACCCGGAAGCCGCCTGAACCAACGACTGCATGATTTCTTCTTCACACGCGCCAAAAGACTGCTCGACGCCCACCAAGGCCTCGGCCAAACGACCTAAATCATCAAACAACACACTCAGGGAATCACCCCACGTAGTCAGCGCATTGCCCAACGGCTCCATAAACGGACCGTTGATCCCCTCCGACGCGGACGTCACATCCTCGCCGATGGTCGATACCGCCTGAGAGAAAGGCTCAGCGGCAGCTTCAATGCTCTGGGCAGCCTCAATCAGCTTACCGGGAGTGAAACCTACATCTGCGCTCATGGTCACAACCTACAAATCGACTGACCGGCTATCAAGCGGCGCCTGTACGTTCGCTAATGCTCGATGTGCTCGTGGCGCGCGTGCTCGGGGCATTCGAGCTGGAACGTGGAGTGGGCGATGGGGAAGTGATGGCACGCGCATTCGCCGAGCTCGTGGACGATGCGGTCGCGCGTGGGGCCGTCGGCCTCGTACCCCTCCTGAGAGGAGCAGGCCCACCTGGCACAATGCTGTCATGGGTTGGTCCTTCCTGGGAGTAATCGCGGCCCTGGCCATGTATGCGGTCAGCGTCGCGCCATCGCTGATGGCGCGCTCGTGGGCGTGGCACGCGGTCGCCTCGGGCGTCCTCGTCTCCTGCGGGTACGTCGGCGGCGTCATTGTCCAGAACGTGGGTGCCCGCATCATCGCCATGACGGGCCTGACGATCCGGGCTTCCGAGCCCGTCGAGATCGGCTTCCGCGCCTGCGCGGCAGTTCTTTTTGCGATGTGGTGGCTCTACGCCGTCATCCAGTCGTATCGCCGGGCCCGCGTCGCCGCCAGACTTGTCAACATGCCGGGCGAGACCTTCGGCGAGTACCTCCTGGGAACCGCAGGGACCGTCGTCGTTGCATGGTGCCTCATCGCGATCGTGGGCGCCCTGAACCGCGTGGGGCGCATGCTCATCGCGGCGCTCGGTGACTATATGCCGCCCCCGATCGCCGTCGTCGTCGGCGTCGCGATCCTGACAGTCATCGTCTTCTTCCTGACCTCGAACGTGATCCTGCGCGGCGGCATCGGCTTCTTCCGTCATCACGCCGAGCAGATGAACACGCGCACCGCGCGCGGCATCTACAAGCCCTTCGTCCCCGAGCGCTCGGCGTCCCCGGCCTCGCCCGTCACGTGGGAGTCCGTCGGCGGTCAGGGGCGCGTTTTCCTCGGCCGAGGTCCCTCGCGGCTCGACATCGCCCAGGTCAGTGGCGGCGAGGCCATGGAACCCATCCGCGTCTACTCCGGCATGCCCACGGGCGGGGCGGGTATTGAGGTCGCCGCGGCGACCGTCGTCGCCGAGCTGCGGCGCACGGGCGCATTCGATCGCGCGGTCATCCTGATCGCCGCGTCGACCGGCTCCGGCTGGGTCGACGAATGGCAGGTCCAACCCCTCGAGTTCCTCACGCGCGGCAACTGCGCGACCGCCTCGCTGCAATACTCCTACGTGCCGTCGGCACTGAACTGGCTGACCGGCCTCGAGCCCGCGCAGGAGGCGTCGGCCGCCCTCTTCCGCGCGGTGCGCGCCGAGCTCGACACGATGGACGAGGCCGACCGCCCCGCGCTCTTCGTGTGCGGCGAGTCCCTGGGAGCCTTCGCCTCGCAGTCGGTGTTCTCTTCGGTCAACGAGGCCCTGGCCCAGGTGGACGGTGCCCTGTGGGTGGGGACCCCCGCCTTCACGCCGATGCACGCCGAGCTGACGAGCGCCCGACACAGGGGCAGCCCTGAGGTCGCCCCCGTCGTCTACAACGGGCGGCGCGTGCGCTTCGTCAACGAGCCCTCCGACCTGCGCACAGACCTGTACGGGCGCGAGCTGGGGCCGTGGGGTTTCCCGCGCCTCGTCTATGCTCAGCACCCCTCCGATCCGGTCGTGTGGTGGAACCGTCAGCTCTTGTGGAATCAGCCGGATTGGCTGCGTGAGCGGGCGGGGCGCGACGTGTCTCCCTTCGTTGAGTTCACGCGCTTCGTCACCTTCATTCAGGTGCTCGCCGACCTGCCCGTCGCGGGCACCGCCCCCGGCGGTCACGGCCATACCTATAACGAAGAACTGATCCCTCTGTGGAGGGCGATCCTCGGCTTTGATCGGCTCTTCGACGAGGCGCCGTCCCACCCGCGCTTGGCGGCTCTCGACGGGTCCTGGGTGGACGAGGCGATGGTCCGTCGTATCGGCATCGTCGTGCGGGCGAACCTGGAGCTTTCTGACCGCCAGTAGGGTCTGACCGCGGCTTGGTGCCCGGCGCGGCCGTTTGTCAGGATTGACGTGTGACAACGTGCTACTTCGTTGCGCTCTCTCTCGGTATTTGCCGTGGCAAGTAACCGCTTTCTATGCCCGTAATTTCAGGAATGTCAGCGTTTGGGTCGTGGGAAAATGTGCTATGTCAAACGAACATATGTTCACTGGTCAGTGAACGTGTTGAAACCATGCTGACCAGAGCGTTGAGGGCGCCCTCATGTCCCCTCATAATGCCTTTTAGCTACTGAATGGTACGTCAGTAAGCCGTTGCTAGGTATCTGGTTGCGCAGTATTGTGCGGATTGTGAGCCGATGAACCTAACCGGTCGGTATTGCTCGCATGAATCAACATTGGAGTGAGCATGTCATACACATTTCACAGGGCGTTGATCGCAGCCCTGGCGACCGGCGCAATAGCAGCGTCTGGCGTCGCCTTCGGCGCTCCTGCCCTGGCAGCAACCCCCGCGACCGACGCGATCTTCTACCATCGTGTCGTCGACTTCCCCGGCAATGTCACCGACGATGGCCTTCACCACTACCTCTTCACCATCAAGTTCTCCGACATTCAGGCGGCCTGCTCCCGATCCGCAGCCCCAGCCTGCCCCCTCCGGTGCCTGGACGCTGGACTCGATCGGCTGGTGGTACCGCAACGCGGATGGCACCTACCCGGCCAACACCTCGGCGGTAATTGACGGCCGCACCTACCGCTTCGATGGACGCGGCTACATGCGCACTGGTTGGGTCATGGACGGCGGCGCCTGGTACTACCTGTCCCCCTCGGGAGCCATGGTGACCGGCACGCAGGCCATCAACGGCCGCAGCTACACCTTCAACGCCTCGGGCGTGTGGATCCCGTGATCTGATCGAGGCCTTGCCGACAGGTAAGGGTCCGGGCCCGGGAACGCAGCAATGCGCTCCCGGGCCCGTCGCGTTAGACAATTCAGCTGCGCTTCACGTATCAATAAGCAACACGGTGATTGTCACCCGTGCTATGTGCGGTATTTTGTGAGGAGACGGCTGGTACACCGACGTACCGCATGCCACCGGCACGCCGTCCCCCAACACATTTGGAGAAGGCTTATGTCAACGAAGAAACCGGCTGCCCTCCTCGCCTTCGTCGGCGCGTGCGCGCTCGCGGTCACCGGGCCGGCCACCCTGGCCTCGCCCCTGTCCGCGGGCCCGTCCGGCGCCCGCGATGGCGCAGCGGCGTCCCTGCCTGCGGGCGATATCGACACTGCACTCACCTCGAAGAGCGGGCAGTCCGCGCCCGCCTCGAGTGCCGGCGATGAGGATCCGGCGCGCGTCGTCGGCGTCATCGTCCAGCTCGAGGATAGCGCATCCCGCGAGGGCGCGATCGACGAGATCAACCGGGCTGTGGCTGCTCAATTCCCCGGCGCCTCGGCCCAGGTGGAGCGCGAGTACGACAACGTCCTGACGGGCTTCGCCCTCAAGGCTCCCGCCGGTGCGCTCGACGCGATCCGTCGCGCCCCGGGCGTGCGCGCAGCGTTCCTCGAGCGTGAGGGGCACGTGAACGACGGTGCGGCCCTCGATGCCGAGGGAGGCCTCGAGGCCTCGCAAAACGGTGGGCAGGACCCCGCCAACCTGAGCGCCCAGCTGATGATGCGCACCGACCAGGTCGCGCAAAAGGGCGAAGGCAAGGTCATCGCCGTCATCGACACGGGTGTCGACACGACCCACCAGGCGTTCACGGGCGCGCTCGCAGGAACGCCCGCGCTCACCCCGCAGAAGGTCGCCGCGCTCTCGTCCCAGCTGGGCGAGGGCAAGACCGGCGTCTACATCTCGCAGAAGTTCCCCTTCGCCTACGACTATGCGGACGGTGACAACGATGCGTCGCCGCGCGAGGGCGGTTCCGGCTTCCACGGCACCCACGTCGCCGGCATCGCGGCGGGCAACGCCGACAAGATCATCGGTACCGCTCCGGATGCTCAGGTGATCGTCGCGAAGGTGACGCGCAGCGAGGACGACGCGCTGCTGGATTCGGCGCTGCTCGCCTCCCTCGATGACATGCTCATCCTGCACCCTGACGTCATCAACCTGTCGCTCGGCTGGACGGCCGGCATGGATAACGAGGCCGACACGGTCTACGCGACTGTGTACAAGAAGCTCCAGGACGCGGGTATTACCGTCAACGCGGCCGCGGGCAACGCCTTCTCCACCGGGTACGGCAACAACTCCGGCAAGGGCCTGCCCTACGCCTCGGACCCCGACTCCTCGGTCATTGACGAACCCGCCACCTACTCCTCCGTGGTCGCCGTCGCCTCCGTCGAGAACGCGCTCATCCGTAACGCCTTCACCGTCAACGGGAAGGACATTGGCTACCAGCGCTCGCGCGGCATGAACGGCGAGAAGGTCGCCTACTTCTCCGATCTGCCCGCCGGCACCTACGAGTATGTGGACGCCGGGTTCGCCTCCGAGGAGGACCTCGCCGCCCTCAAGGAGAAATACCCGGACGGACTCGCCGGTAAGATCGCCCTGGTCTCGCGCGGCAAGATGACCTACCAGAAGAAGGTCGAGAACCTCTACGACCTGCATCCCGCGGGCATCCTCGTCTACAACAACGTGTCCGTCGGCTCGCTCATCATCATGAACCTGACAACGCAGGACATGCCCGCCGCGTTCATCTCCCAGGCTGACGGCCAAGCCATGCTGGACGCCCCCGAACACACGCTCTCCATCGCCGAGGGCCAGGTCCTGCCCCAGTCCTCCATCTACGAGGCCTCGGAGTTCTCCTCGTGGGGCGTGTCCCCGGATCTGCGCCTCAAGCCGGAGATCGCTGCGCCCGGTGGCAACGTTTTCTCGTCGATACCGAACGGTGCGTACGAGCAGACCTCGGGCACCTCGATGGCCACGCCCCAGATGGCTGGCATTAGCGCGATCGTGTTGCAGCGCGTGCAGTCTGATCCGTTGTTTGCGTCGATGAGTGCGCGCCAGCAGGCTGATGTGGTGCAGAACCTCATTATGGGCACGGCCCGTCCTCTGACGGATGCGGCGCAGACGACGGGTGGGCTGTACTCCCCGCGTAAGCAGGGTGCGGGCCTGGTGGACGCGCTGGCGGCGACGACCTCGTCGGTGTACCCGACGGTGGTGGGTGCGCCCGAGCAGTCTCGGCCCAAGGCAGACCTGGGGGACGGGACGAAGGGCTGGCATTTTGATGTCACGCTCCACAACCTCTCGGGTGTTCCTGCGACCTATGAGCTGAGTTCGCAGGCTCTGTCGGAGATTGTCGACGGTGGTTTCTTCACGGAGCATTCCTCGGATTGGCGAGGCCATGGCGTGGAGATCACGTACTCCGGTGCCGCTTCCGCCTCGGCTGAGGGTGCGACGGTGACGGTTCCGGCGAGCGGTGAGGCGACCGTCGGCATCGACATCGCGCCGGGTAGTGAGTTTGCCTCCTACGTCGCGGACAATACGCCCAATGGGACGTTCCTGGATGGTTTCGTGCGCTTCGCCTCGAAGACTGACGGACAGCCGGATCTGGCCGTGCCCTACCTGGGCTTCTACGGCGACTGGGGCAAGGCCCCCATCTTCGACGCGCTCGCCTCTGTGGGCGGGGCGCACACTCGGGCCTCGGATATCGTCAACGGCCAGACCGGCGCCTCCCTCGGCTACAACCCGCTCGTCAAGGTGGCCGACCGCACCGGCGACCCGAATCCGCAGCGCTACGTGATCTCGCGGTCCACAGCCTCGGGAGCCCCCACGATCCTCGAACCGCGCACGGGCACGCTGCGCAGCGTCCACTCGCTGACCAGCACCTACACGAACGAGGCCGGGGAGACGGTCTTCTCCGTGACCAACCACCAGAACTGGAAGTCCGTCTACCTGACCAGCACCGAGGAGAACACCTGGGTCGAGGCCTACCATGAGTCCACGGCCTTCGATGCGAACGCGGAGAAGTTCGCGCAGATGCCCGACGGCGCCTACACGCTGCGAATCGCTGCATCCAACGATGGGCCGTCGTCTGCCCGGCAGTCGATCTCCTACAACTTCCGCCTCGACACGAAGGCCCCGGTCATCTCCGATCTGGTGTACTCCGGCAAGGATGAGGGCTTCGTCGTCACCTTCGATGTCACCGACGACTCGCCGCTGGCGGCTGTCGACCTGCACGACCCGGCCGACGGCCTGTGGTTCTACCGTCACGTCTTCACTGAGGACGAGGGGAGCGTCGGTGCCGACGGCCGGTACGTGTACCACGTGGAGATCCCGCTCAGCGTCATCGAGCAGGCGTGGACCGACCAGGGCGGCACCGGCGGCGTCATCGCCAACCCCTATATCCTCGCGTGGGACTACGGCCTCAACCCCTCCGAGATCTTCCCGATCAACCTGCCCAGCGCCAACCCGGGCACGCCCAGCCCGTGCGTGAGCCCCGAGGGCGGTCACTGGGTGAAGGACAGTGTCGGCTGGTGGTACGCCTGCGCTGATGGGTCGACCTACCTCAAGGGCGGCTGGTTCACCATCAACGGCCGCGACTACCAGTTCGGGCCGTCGGGCTACATGGCGACCGGCTTCCTCAAGCGCGCTGACGGCCAGTGGGTCTACGCGAACGAATCCGGCGCCCTCGTGAGCGGTTGGGTGAAGGATGGCGGCCAGTGGTACTACCTTGACCCCGCCTCTCACGTCATGGTGACCGGCTGGGTGGCCGACCGCGGCTCCTGGTACTACCTGACGGGCTCGGGCGCGATGGCCATCGGATGGGTGAATGACGGCGGTACCTGGTACTTCCTGAACGCCTCCGGAAAGATGGCGACCGGCTGGGTCAAGGATCGGGGTACCTGGTACTACCTGGCGCCCTCCGGCGCGATGCTGACGGGCACGCATGTGATCAACGGGCGCACCTACGTGTTCGACGCGAACGGAGTCTGGGTGCACTGATGTGCGCAGCTGATCTGAATCGGTGATTCGCTGATTCTCGATTTACGAGGCCGGGGCCCGGGAACGCTCACTGCGAGCGCTCCCGGGCCCCGTCGCATGCAATTCCCTCAGGGATTGTTGTGACAAGGGCCTGTATCGTCGGAATTGCACCGTTTGTGGATGGTGATGAGCAGCTGTGCAATCGAATTGCATGCGTGTTTATGGTGATCGTGCTGTCGTCGGGCGCGCAACCCATGTTGTGCACGCGGGCCCGATGATACGCGTGTGGGTCCGACAACTCGCACGTGGGCCCGATGATATGCGTGTGGGCAGCGCCGCCCACGTGCATGTCGAGGGGTTTACGTGCGTATCAAGGGGTTTACGTGCGTATCAAGGGGTTTACGCGCGCGCAGCTTGATGTTGGGCTGCGAGCACCCCGGCTACGCGCCTGCGGTATGTTGGAGGCGTTAGCGCGACGGTGCATGCCCACAGCAAGGAGCAAATAACCATGAAGAAACCAGCCGTTTTCCTGGCCGGAGTGGGCACGTGCGCGCTCGCGGTTGCGAGCTGTTCCACCGCGACGTCGCCGACACCCGCGTCGCAGTCCGGTGCTCCCGCTGACTCTGCCCAGTCCGCTCCGGGAGCCCCGGCCTCGTCGACGGTCGATCCCGACACCGCGCTGACGTCGAAGAATGGGCAAAGCGGCCCGAGCGCGCAATCTGGCAGCGAGAACGCCGACGCCACCGTCGTCGTTATCGTCCAGCTCGCGCAAGGCGCTGACGGGGAGGCGACCCTCGCCTCGATCAACGAGGCCGTGGCCGCCGCGTTCCCGGGCGCCTCCGTGTCCGTGGAACGCGAGTATCGCAACGCGCTGCGCGGCTACGCCCTGCGTGTACCCGCCGGTTCGCTGGAGACGATCCGCGCGGTGAGTGGCGTCCAGGCGGCCTACCTGGACGGCAACAACAGCCTCCAGTAGGTGAACATCCGGCTGCCTCGCGCCGGAGTGAGGCAGGTGGGGGCGTGCTATTCCTCTTCTCGAACGTGAAAGCGTGCGACTCGAGGTGACTGTGTTTCTACTTGCTTTAAATTAAGATAAAATTAGAAGTAATTTGATGTTTGTGTGAACGGAGCAGTCATGAAGAAGCCGACCCCTCCGCCCTGTCGCCTGGCTGAACTCTATGACAGTGTTCTCAATAGCCTCAGGGGTATGGATGAGGACCATCGTTCGTCTGTTATTCGCGCGCTAGCTGGCGGACTTGATGATCCAGAGTATCGGCCGTGGGGGTATTACTGCAGGGCTGAGCCGGTGCCCGAGGGGCTCACCCGCGAGGCGTGGTGGTGTGCGGTTCGCAGTGCTCGAGCGACCACGGCCAGACCGACGCCCTTCACGATGAAGGATGCAACGCCCTTGACCTTCAATCTTCCAGATGTCCTTTTGAGCCTGAATGAGGATATTACCGCTCAGGCGCGAGGTCAGGTCGAGCTCCCAGGGGAGGTTGCGACAGAGGCTGCGAGAGACAGGTACCTCATCAATTCCCTGTACGAGGAGGCGATCACCTCCTCCCAGATGGAGGGAGCTTCCACGTCGAGGCGCGATGCGAAAAAGATGCTCCGGGAGGGGAGACGTCCGCAGACCCGGTCGGAGCGGATGATCCGAAACAACTTTCTCGCCCTTGAATTTGTGCGGGGGCGTCTCACGGATAAGCTCACTCCTGAGTTTGTCTGCGAGGTGCATCGGATCGTGACCGAGGGGACGCTCGATGATCCGGGCGATGCTGGCCGCCTCCAGCGGGAGGGGGAGGGTAGGGTTCGCATCTACGGGACAGATAATGAGGAGCAACTGCTCCATGTTCCGCCGTCCGTATCGGAGCTGCCCGAGCGCCTGGAGCGTCTGTGTTCCTTTGTGAATGGTGGAGGTGAGTATGCGACGCAATATGTGCCACCCCTCGTAAGGGCGCTCATTGTTCACTTCATGATGGGATACGACCACTACTTCGTTGATGGGAACGGTCGCACGGCCCGCGTCATTGCGCAGTGGGTGATGCTGCGTGAGGGCTTCTTTCTGATGGACTTTGTTCCGGTGTCCCGACTACTGCACAGAGCGCCCGCACAGTACGCTCGCTCATTCCTTGAGGTTGAGCAGGACGAGGGTGACCTCACCTACTTCCTGATCTGGCATGCGCGGATAATTCTGCGTGGAATCCGCGAGCTGCACGATTATCTGGCAAAGAAATCCAAGGAGCTGGATCAAGTGAAGCATCGCCTGCGCGCCACGACGCTCACGAACCGTCAGATCGGCGTCATCGAAGAAGCCTTGCGTGATCCCATGATGACGGTGACGGCGGCGGCGCATGCCAATAAATACAGGGTCACTCCTCAGACTGCGCACGCCGACCTGCGTGGACTCGAGGATGAGGGCTATTTGAGGCGTGTTCGGCGCGGCCGGAGTTTCGAGTGGTATCCGGTGTCGGATCTTCAGCGTCGGGTTGATTGTGCCCTTGAAGGGGACGGTGACTGACAAGAGGGGAGGGGACCGAGGGGTGCTGCGATGCGGTGGCAGTCGTCAGGGTGCGACTGTGGATATGTTCGTCGAGAAGGCATTGCTTCCATTTACTTCAAATTTAGTCATAATTTGAAGTAAATGGATAGTGTTACTGATCCGCGCGCGTCTGTCCGCGCCCTAGATCATGTCCTTCTTTTCCATGTACTTCATGGCCAGCCAGCCCAGCGGGATGCGGCCGTAGAAGGTGACGAGACGGTAGAGCAGAGCCGTCGCGATCGCAACCGACGAGGAGATGCCCGCGACCGTCAGGCCCGAGGTCAGCGCCGTTTCGACGGTACCGATACCGCCCGGTGAGGGGATAAAGGAGCCGGCCGCGTTCGCCGTCAGGTAGGTGATCGACACCGTGGAGAAGTTCAGCGAACCGCCCATGGCGAGCAGCGCCGTCCAGAACGCGCCCACGTAGCCGATGTTCATCAGCAGGTTGCCGCCCACGACAGCTGCGAGGCGACGCGGCTGGCCGATGATCCACAGGAGGCGCGGGTAGACCTGCTGCCAGGTTGGCTGAATCTTCGACCAGATCCAGCGGCGCACCTTCGGTACGGCGACGATGACGCCGACCGCGACCATGACGACCGCGACGACACCCAGGATTGTGCCGTAGGGGACCGATACGGACAGTGACGACCCGGCGATCACCATGACGAGCAGCAGCAGGATGATCGTGATGAGCGCCTGCGAGATCTGCATGAGGGTCACGGTCGTCACCGCCATCGCGGTGGGGACGCGGCGCTTGCGTAGGTAGCGCAGGTTGAGGGCCGCGGGTCCCACGCCGGCGGGCGCCACGATCGTAATGATCGAGGCCGCGACCTGGGCGATGAGGGTTTCCCGCAGGCTCAGCTTCTCAGGCGACAGGGCAACAAGCGGTACCGCGGAGCCGACCCAGATGAGGCACGCGAGCACGGCAGAAGCGAGCATCCACCATGGGTTCGCGCTCTTGACCGTCGTCACGATGTCGCTGAAGTTCAGCGAGCCCACGACGATGAAGACGGCAATGAACGCCACCGCGATCGTGAAGATCGTGCGCGGGCGGAAGCGCTGCAGGTCAGCCGTCGGCGCGGTTTCGGCCTCGGAGTCGCCCACGAGGGCCGCACGCAGCTCGCTCAGCAGGTCGGAACGGCGCAGACGCTGATTGACCGACGCGGGAAGAACGGGCTTCTGGATGACGGGGGCGCACGCGATCAGCGTCTCCTCACCCACGCAGCGCCGTCCGGCCTCGAGCGCCCGCTCGGGTCCCACGGCCAGCGCCGTGAGGACCAGCATCTGCGCGATGTCGATCGACTGGTTGAGCTCGGTCGTCGCAACCTCGCCGGAATCCCAGTCGAGGAGCCACACGTCCGAGGAGGAATCGACGACCACGGCCTCGGGAGTGAGGGCGCGGTGCGAAATGCCGCGCGCGTGCGCGAAATGCAGCTGCTCCCACGCGCGGTCCAAGACCTCGTCCGTCGCGGCCTCGCCGAGCTCCGTCAGCGGCGTCGTCGGGGGCAGGGCGGACATGACCAGAATGATCGAGTCCGAGGCCGAGGCGATCCCGATCGGCTCCTGCGTGAACACGCCCGCACGCAGCGCCTGCAGGGTCGTGAACGAGGAGCGCTCGGCCTGCGCCTTGAGCGAGGGGGAGACCCACCGGCTGATGCCGCGCAGACGCAGGTTGTTCCACATTTCGAGGAGGGTGCCGGTCAGCTCCTGGCCAGGATCCATGGCGATCAGCTCGTAGGCGAGGCCCGTGTCGCTCCACGCCTGGTAGTGGCGGTAGTGATCCTGGCCCGGGTGGCGCGTGACCGTGACGCCCATGTCGCCCAGGTCGGCGGGCATCTGCGTCAGGTGGCCGCGCGAGTCTTCGGCGACGGCCCAGGTGGCCAGGGGCTCCTCGGTGGTGTCGAGGTCGGTGCGCACGATCCGCGAGGGCGTGATGCCGATGCCGAGGAGCGCCTCGACGAGTTTCGCGCCCTTGGCCCTCTGGTCGTCGTAGCCCATGATCCACCGCGAGCCCGAGCCGAACGCGCGGCCCAGGAAGACGGAGATGAAGGCGACGGGCAGCGTCATGGAGGAGCGCAGCACGCCCAGGATGAGGACGATCCACAGGCCGGTCCAGCCCCAGCGGATCGCCTTCATCGACTGGGCCTCACCCGCGGAGGTGAACAGGGCGCACAGGGTGACGATGACCAGGTTGATCGCAATCGCGATGCCGGTTTGGGAGCCTTGGGTGGCCAGTGCGCGGTCCACGCTCAGCGGCGCGGTCAGTTCCGAGGGGAGCAGTCCCGTCAGCAGGATGATGATCCAGCCACCGACCGCGGCAGTGAGGCTCGTGACCAGGACCTGGATGATCGCCTGGAGGCGTCTGCGCAGCGCGAGCGAAACGATCACGAGGATCGGCGTGGTCAAAATGATGAGGCCTTCGGTGATGCTCACCGGCAGGATGAGGATCTTGCGGACCAGTTGGAAGCTGAGGACGTCCATGGTGACGCCGCGCGTGGTTGCGCTGGCGAGCGCGCCGATCGTCCAGATAAAGAAAATCGCGATGAGGGAGATGACGACGTCGACGGCGTCCTCGCGGCGGCGTCGCACGCTCGTGATGCGGTCGGCGATGTAGACGGGGCGGGGCAGGCGCATGCGACGCACGGGTAGGGTCGCGGCGATCTCGCCGGTGGCGGGGGAGGGGGTCTTCTCCGCCTCCTCGGATGCTCTCGCGGGGGTGGCGGCCTCTTCCTCGGTGCCGTGTGCATCCTCGGCGGTGCCCGTGGCGTCGGTCGTGGACGAGGCTGGGGTGGGTTCTTCCGCGTCGGCGACGCTGTCGGAATCGGTGGTGGCGGGCGGGGGAGGCGCTGTGACGCCGCTGTCGTCGATCATTCCCATGAGGGCGTCAACCCCGTTCTCCGCGGAATCGTCAGATGATGATGGGACGAAGAGGAGGTTTGTGTCAGCGACCGGCGAGCCGTCGTGTGAATCCGTGCGCTTCCTCATGTTGCCTATCCTATAATCGCGGTCAACAAAGGTAGGGTTAGGGTGATACATTCCCGGCAGAAAAGGGCCCTATCGTGACCTGGTCGACACTCGTGACCGCATCAGATCCGTCGATGCTGAACACCGTTATCGAGTGGTTTAAGAATCCTGAGACCCTGCTCGTCGCCATGGGGCCATGGGTGCTGTGGGGCACGATGCTCATCGTCCTCATCGAGTCCGGTGTCCTGTTCCCGGTCCTGCCCGGTGAGTCCCTGCTGTTCACCGCGGGCCTGCTCCACGATCGCCTCGGCCTGCACCTGCCGACCCTGATCCTCCTCGTCGTCGTCGCCGCGTTTATCGGCGCGCAAATCGGCTACTTCCTCGGTGCGAAGTGGGGACGGCGCTTCTTCAAGCCGGACGCCCGCATCCTCAATACGGAGCACCTGGAGAAGGCGGAGCACTACTTCACGAACTACGGTGGCCGCTCGCTGGTCATCGGCCGTTTTATTCCCTTCGTGCGCACGTTCATCCCGATAGCCGCGGGCATGGCCCGCTACCCCTACCCGAAGTTCCTGGTCTTCAACACGCTCGGTTCTGTCATCTGGGGCGCGGGCTTCATCCTCGTGGGCGCGCTCCTGGGCAACGTTCCCTTCGTGCATGACAACCTGACGCTCATCCTCGGCGTCATCATCCTCGCGTCGGTCCTGCCCGTCATCATTGAGATGATCGGTAAGCGCCGCGCCGCATCCGAGGAGGAGTAAGCCGTGCTGGCCTGGTGGATGCTGCTTCCGACCCTGCTGGCCATGATGGTCGCCCTGGTGCTGCCGGGCTTCATGTGGCTGCGGGCCGGGGGCCGCTCGTCGCTCGTCGCGGTTGCGGCTGCGCCCGCGTTCACCTTCGGCCTCGTCACGGCCCTGTCAGTGGCCTACCCGGCCCGCGATATTGAGTGGGAGCCCTCCACCGCCCTGCCGATCCTCGGCCTGAGCGCTATCGGCGGCGCGACCGCGTGGGCGCTGAGCTTCTTCCACCGCAGCAACGGCGGTTTCTCGCTGCGGGGAGTTCCCCTGCGCGAAGCCATCGGCGTACGCGTTCCCATCGGCGGCGCGCAGGCGGCGGTTCGCGCCTCCACGTGGGGAGCGATCCTCGTCGGCTTCCTCGTGGCCGCGTGGCCGCTCCTTGCGGGCGTGGACCCGGCCAACCCTGTCCAGCAGTGGGACCCGACGTTCCATCAGAACGGCGTGCACGCGATCCTGTACGGGAAGGATGCGAGCCCCTTCGGTGGCCTCCACGAGCTCTACGGCGGCAGGAGCGTCTACTACCCCACGGGCTGGCACGCGTTCGTCGCGCTTTTTGCGCGCTACGACTCGGTTGTCCAGACCGCCAACGTCTCCTCGCTGGCACTCATGGCCGTGTGGGTGATCGGCCTGGCAGCCCTCGTCTCGGTGCTCACCGCGTCGCGCAGCGCCCTCCTCGCCGCGCCGGTCATCGGCGGCATGCTGCTCAACATGCCGGCCGACGCGCTCACCATGTACAACCAGTGGCCCAACTCGACTGGCACCGCGCTGGTTCCCGGGCTCGCAGCGGCCGCGATCATCGTTGGCCGGCGTTTCGCCACGGATCTGCGCGCCGGAGACGGAGTACGCGCATTCATTCGCCGCATCCCCCAAGGTGTTTTCCTGCTGATCGGCGCCCTCGGCCTCGTCGGTGCGCACCCGAGCGCCGCGTTCTCGATCCTCGCGTTGCTGATCGCGCCCCTCCTGGCCTCTCTCGCATCCTTCGCTCGCCGGGCCTACGAGCGCGATGGACGAGGCCAGCTCGCGGCCCTTGCGTGGGGTGCCCTCGCGCTCGGCGTCGTCGCGGCCCCGCTCCTCGCGCTGTCGTCGTCGAAGATCCAGGCGATGGGCAAGTATCCGCGCAACGGAAACGGCTGGGGTGAGGCCTTCGCTCACGCGTTCCTGCCCTACCCGCCCTTCACGAGCACGCCCAGCACCACCTACTGGACCCTCATCCAGCTGCTCCTCCTCATCGCCGGCATCGCCGCGACCGCCCGCCTGCACACGCTCTGGCGCCGCCCCGACCCCCTTGAGCGTGCCGCCGAACAGGCCGGACTCACGCACGAGACAAACACGGACGAGGCCTCCCCGGCCTCGTCCGACGAGGAAGAAGCGCTACCCCTGCCGTGCTGGCCGCTCGTCTCCTACCTGATCCTCGCGGGCCTGACCGGCCTCGCCTACGCGCCCAACTCGGCGCTGCGCACGTACCTGCTGGCCCCCTGGTATAAGGACGCCCGCCGCATCATGGGCGTCGAAGACATTGCGCTGACGGTCCTCATGGCCGTCGGGGCCGCTGCGATCATCCACGCTCTGCACGCCGCGTGGACCAGGTCCCTGCAGCGCATCCTCGCCGAACGCGGCATCGACGCCGAGATCGAGGCGCCGCGCTGGCTGATCCAGGTGGGCGTCGGACTCCTTATCCTCGTCCTGTCCGGCTTCGGCGCAATCGACGCGCGAAACACCGCGGTCGCCTACGTGTACGACCCCGCGCACCTGGGCAAACCCGGCATGGCCACCACCGGCGAACTCGCCATGGCGCGCCGCATGAAGTACACGACCGCGCCCAACGCGCTCATCCTCGGCGACCCAATCGCGGGCGCCGCCTACTCCGAGATGCTCGGTGGACGCAAGGCCGTCTTCCCGCAGCTGAGCACAGTCAACGCGGACGGTGCCTCGCAGAAGGTCCTCACCCAGCGCTTCCACAACATCGCGACCGACCCCGAGGTCTGCGAGGTCGTGCGCACGCTCGGCATCACGCACTTCTATGAGGAAGAAGACGGCGCCTACTACAACTTCATGCGCTCCACCCGTAACCCGGGTCTCTACGGAGTCGACACGTCCAGCGGGTTCGAGCTCGTCGACGCGGGTGGCACCGCGAAGCTGTGGAAGATCACCGCGTGCGGTGACATCACCCCCGGCGGCGGACGCGACGCCTTCGCGACCGGCGTTCCCGGGAGTGGCAACTGAGACGGTGACGCTTGCTCGGGGGCGTTCGGGGCGTACTTGTTCCCGGGGCGTGCTCGTTCCCGGGGCGTGCTCGCACGAGGCCCGCGCGTCCCTCGAATCCCGCGCGATTGGCCACAATGCACCCTCGGCGCTGAAACGAGGCGGCGCCGCGCGCGATGCTCTCGTTACCCTTGACACCATGACGACGAACATTCCCGGCCCCGCGCCCCTCGGTGACAAGCTTCGTATCGCCTTCCTCGGCCCCTTCGGCACGTTTACCGAACAGGCCGTCCACCAGGTCGCTCCCGCCGGCGCGATTCTCATGCCGATGACGAGCGCCCCGCAGGCGCTCGCGGCCGTGCGTCGAGGCGAGGCCGACCGCGCCGTCGTCCCGATCGAAAACTCCATCGAGGGCGGCGTCAACGCGACGCTGGATTCCCTCTCGCACGGCGATCCCCTCGTCATTGTTGCCGAGATGCACGTGCATGTCGTCTTCCAGCTGGCCGTCCTGCCGGGTACGCGCCCCGAGGATATTCGCCGCATTGGTACCCACCCGCACGCGTGGGCGCAGTGCCGCGGCTGGGTCGAGGAGACGTTCCCCGGCGCGATTCACGTGCCCGCCACGTCGACGGCTGCTGCTGCCGAGCTGCTCTCGGACGGCGATGCCTCCTTCGATGCCGCCCTGTGTAACGCGGTCTCGGTCAACACCTACGGCTTGGAGGCCCTGTTCACTGACGTCGCCGACAATCCGGGTGCGATCACCCGCTTCGTCCTCGTGGCCCGTCCCGGCGTGGTGCCCCCGCCGACCGGCGCGGATAAGACGACCATCCAGGTGGCCCTGCCCGTCAACGAGTCGGGTGCGCTGCTGACCCTCCTCGAGCAGTTCTCGGTGCGCGGCGTCGACCTGTCGCGTATCGAGTCGCGCCCGAGCGGGGACGGCCTCGGCAACTACACGTTTAGCATCGATATTGTCGGCCACATCCGCGAGGAGCGCGTCCAGGCGGCCCTCGTTGGCCTGCACCGCTACTCGCCGGAGGTTCGCTTCATGGGGTCTTACCCGCGTGTTGATGGTGTGCGCGCGGCGGTCGCTCCGGGCACCACGGACGAGGCCTTCCGTGCGGGCCGCGCGTGGGTCGCGGACCTGCTGCACGGCGGGGATGGCACGGGCGAGGACGCTGGCTGCGCGCCGTCCTGGCCGTTGGCCTGACGCTCGGGTTGCCGCGCGGATCCAATAGGCGTCGCCCCGGCAGGTCTGCAGCGCTGAGGGATAAGCCGGGTCACGGCATCTGCCGCTCCAACGAACTGTTAACCGATCTGTATCGGGCAGGTCTGCACCAGATAGGGAGCATTGCACCAGTTGGGGAGCATTGCACTACCTCCGAGCTGGTGTCATACCCCGCTCAGTGGTGTAACACCTCATCGGTAACAAGCGTCGTCGTGGAATTTGTCGCCGGCAGTGCCTCCTGTCGGCGTTCAATGGGCGCAGACCCTGCAGTACTGCACTAGATGCAGCAGCAATGCACTAGTTGTGGGGGTATTGCACTGCTTCCTATCTAGTGCAATGCCACGCGAAGTAGTGCAACGCTGCACTAAGTAGTGCACTGCTACTTGGCAACAAGCGCGTGCGCGGCACGCGCTGCTCCAGCGAGCTAGATCGGGCAGGTCTGCACTAGATAGGGAGCATTGCACCAGTTAGGGAGCATTGCACTACCTCCGAGCTGGTGTCATACCCCGCTCAATGGTGTAACACCATTTAGCAACAAGCCCAGATGCGGGCAACCCTTTGGGCCATCGCAGATATGACTCGGATTGCTCCCCGTCATTCACCGAGGCCCCATATGTCGTGCGCCGCAGGAAGCTATCACATCAGCTCGGCAGCAGCTCCATCCACGTACGCTCGGCGGGGACGGCGATGTCGAGGGCGCCCGCCTGCACGCGAATGTGCATGGTGTGGGCGACGCCGATTGCGTCCCCGTCCACCTGGCACACCTGGGCTTCCTTGCTCGTCACTGATGCGCCCTTCGCCTGGCGGAAGGCGACCGTGCCCGTCGCGACGGGCAGGTTCACGGGGCGAAGCCCGATCAGCTGACCGAGCATCTTCCAGGTCACGTCCGCCCATCCGAGCAGGCCAGCCTGCGCGTCAACGGCGATCACGTCGATGAGGCCGTCCGAGAGGTTCGCGTCCGGCGCCAGGATGAGTATCTTCATCTCGCCGGCGTTGGCGAACATGACGGAACGCGCCTCGATCTCGGTGACCTCGTCTGCGACGTCCCCGGTCTCGTGGACGATGGAACCGGAGATCTGGTCGCCGATCCCGAGGGGGTCCGGCGCGGCCGCGGCGGGGGAGCGCAGGGTCAGGCGTGCCTTCATACGAGGAGCGCCCATCGCTCCCAGGCCCGCCCACACGTAGGCGATCCACCCGATGCGCTTCTTCAGCTCGGGATCCGTGTCGGCCATCGTTTCGCCGTCATACCCCATGCCCGCGACGACCAGGCACGCGTATTCGTCCGCGTGCGGCTCGTTCGACGAGGCTGGGGCTGCTTCGCCCTCTCGGGTGTCCTCGGCGTGTAGGGCGGCGCGCGCGGCGAGGCGGAGGCCGCCTTCGGCGGGCTGATCGGATTCCTGCGTGGCGTCCTCGACGCGTACCCATGCCAGGTCGACGGCGCGGTGGTTGCGGTCGAGTGCGACGGTGAGGGCATGTGCGGGGTCGTCGGGGATGGACAGGTTGCCGGCTAGGACGTTGCCCGTGCCCACGGGGATGATGCCCATGCGTACGCCTGATCCGGCCATGCCGGCCGCGACGGCGCGGACGGTTCCATCTCCGCCGGCGGCGATGACGACGGACGCGCCCTCTTCAAGGGCGCGCACGGCCTGTCCGGTGCCCGGATCCTCGCGGGTAGTTTCGCGCCAGTGCACGTGGTCGATGCCCAGTTCCTTGGCCTTGCGGTTGATGAGGTCCTTGAAGGCCTGGGGGTCCTCGTGCTTCGAGGGGTTCATGATGATCCAGGGGCGCGGCCGTCCGCGCGTCGGGTCATTCACGGAGGCGGGGACCTCAAGGGCCTGGCGGCGGCGGTGCCGACGGCTGAGGGCGGTTGCTAGGCGCGCGACTCCGATCGCTCCGGCTCCGGCGGAGGCTGCGAGTGCCCAGTAAATTGCGTCCATGTGCACAAGAGTAGCCTGCGGGTGCCCTGTGGATGGGGTGTGAAGTGGCTTTTCGTTGTACTTCGTGACATAAGCGCTTGTATGGTGTGCGCCCAGAATCATCTTGTCCACACGGTTATGCACCAAAGGTGGATAACTTTCATGCTTTTGAGGATGGCAGGCATGTGGTTTGTGTATAACCCTGACCTGTTGTGTTGAATTCACAGCTGGACCGATATGGGACACGGGATGCCACCTGGCATAGGATGGGATGCATGATTGATGTGCGTGCCCTGCGTGAAAACCCCGAACCCGCCCGCGCCTCCCAGCGTGCCCGCGGAGCCAACCCCGGCCTCGTCGATGAAATCATCGAGGCCGATGCCGCCCGTCGCGAGGCCCTCCAGGCCTTCGAGACGTTGCGAGCCACCCAAAAGGAGGTCTCCAAGTCCGTGGGTCGCGCCTCTCAGGAGGAGCGCCCGGCGATCCTGGCGAAGGCGAAGGAACTTGCCGAGCAGGTGAAGGCCGCTGAGGCCGCCGCGAACGCCGCCGACGCCGAGGCCGACCGCCTCGCCCGCCTCCTGCCGAACCTCGTGCTCGACGGCGTGCCCGTCGGCGGCGAGGAGGACTTCGTGGTTCTGCGCCACGAGGGCCCCGCCCCCCGCGACTTCGCGGCCGAAGGCTTCGAGCCTCAGGATCACCTCGCGCTGGGCGAGGGTCTGGACGCGATCGACACCAAGCGCGGCGCGAAGGTCTCCGGCGCCCGCTTCTACTACCTCAAGGGCATCGGCGCCCGCCTCGAGCTGGCCATCATGACGATGGCGATGGATCAGGCGCTCGCCAACGGCTTCGTACCGATGATGACCCCGACGCTGGTCACCCCGCAGATCATGGGCGGCACGGGCTTCCTCAACGAGCACTCCGACGAGATCTACTACCTGCCCGCCGACGACCTGT
>CALHZX010000052.1 GCA_938040725.1 uncultured Actinomyces sp.
TCGCGAACGGCATCGCCGCTCCCCTGGCGACCTCGGGCGGCGACAGCGCCGTGCCAATGGTGCTCGTCATGATCGTCGGCTCCCTCGGCGCTTGGTTCGCGTTCTGGGTGATCGCCCGCGGCGGCAAACACACGCCGCGCCACCTCAGCCTCGACTGAGGAGCTTCAGCACCCCATCCACCATGTTTCGGTACCGCCCGGGCCCCGCGCACCGGCATGTTCTGGATAGGTTGTGCACTTGTGGATAGGTTGTGCACTTCCGGATAGGTAACGCGCATCCGGATAGGTAACGCGCATCCGGATAGGTTAATAACCTATCCAGATCGTCATAACCTATCCGGATCGGGCACCTCATCGCGATGAATTCAGCGGAAGGCGCCATCTTTCATGGCCCAGCCACGACTATCAGTTGGGATGGCGCGGCCCGACCCGCAAAACGCCCGTCACAGGGTCCTTACTCCCGCGAGGCCAGCCAGACCGCGACCGAGACCAGGACCAGGCCGATCAGCTCGAAGACGCCGGGGATCTGGCGGAGCATGACGGCTCCGACCAGCGCGGACGTGGCGGGCAGGATCGCGGCGAACAGCGCGAAGGTTGACGCGGCTAGGCGCCGCATCGCGAGTGCCTCGAAGGTGTAGGGAATCGCGGTGGACAGCAGGCCCACGCCGACGACGATGGCGATCAGCTTCCACGAGGCCGTGGCCGCCATCGCGCCGGGACCAAGGAAAGGCGCGAAAAACAGGGTGCCCCACGCGCAGCCGAGCGCCAGGTTCGTCACCCCGTCGCGCGTGGTTGAGGCCTTCTGCCCGACGACGATGTAGGCCGACCAGGCGAGGGCCGCGAGGAGGATCCAGGCCACGCCGACGCGCACGCTCGGCACGCTCAGGTCAAGGGCGAGACCGCCGATGCACGCCACCCCCGCGAACGCGAGGACGGCGGCGATGCGTGGACGCCAGCCACGGCCTCGGAGGACGGCGACGGCGACCGGGCCGATGAACTCGATGGACACGGCGGTCCCCAGGGGAATCCGCGCGATCGACTCGTAGAACGAGGAGTTCATCGTCAGGATGATGATGCCGAACAGCGCGGAAATCGCCAGGTCAGAACGCGTGAGACCGCGACGCCACGGACGCTTCCAGGCCAGGAGGACGACCGCGCCGGTCAGAACGCGCCACCAGGCAACGGAGGCGGGCTCGACGGACGCGAAGGCGATGACCGCGAGCGCCGCGCCCACGTACTGGATGAGGCCGGAGCCGACGATGTAGAGCTGGGGCGGGATGCGGTCGGTGACGGGGCGCTGGGCGGACGCGTTCACTGAGCGGGCGCGAAGGTGAGAGCCGCCGAGTTCATGCAGTAGCGCATGCCGGTGGGCTGGTCGGGCGCGTCGGGGAAGACGTGGCCGAGGTGGGAGCCGCACGTCGCGCAGCGCACTTCGGTGCGGATCATGCCGTGGCTGGTGTCGACGCTCTCGACGGTCGCACCGTCGTGGGCCTGGAAGAACGAGGGCCACCCGCAGGAGGAGTCAAATCTCGCGTCGGAGTCGAAGAGAGCGGATCCGCAGGCCGCGCACGAGTAGGTGCCGACGCGGGCCTCGTCGAGGAGTTCGCCGGTGAAGGGGCGCTCGGTGCCGGCCTCGCGCAGCACGTGGTAGCGCATGGGGCTCAGGAGCTTCTTCCACTCGGCGTCGGTGCGGGCGGCAGGATCGGTTGCGTTCATGCTTCTATTGTCCCGCGCCGCCCGCTCCCTCGCACGCGTGCGGCCAGTTTCCTTGCGTGCCTCGATCGACGAGGTGGGGGCTCAGTTCGCGGTCACCGCTGCGGACGCGCGTTTGCCGAAGATCCGCCGCGGGCGGTGGGGTCGGGAGCGGTCATGCCTCTCTTGTCGCGGACCGCCCGCGCCCGTGCACACATGTGCGTGAGCGCGGGTGCCCCGCTTTCCTCGCGCCGACCTCAGTCACGAGGCCGTGGCCCGTTCACCTGTCCCCATCACTCATCGGTGCCGGGCCCTGCGCCTGAGGATTTCTTCGCTGCCGCCTTTTTGGGAGCTGCCTTTTTTGCGGCGCCCTTCTTGGCGGCGGCCTTCTTCGCAGGAGCCTTTTTGGCGGGAGCCTTCGCGGCCTTGGCGGGGGTCGCGTCGGCTGCCTTGTCAGCCGCCTTGTCGGCTCCAGCGCCCTCGTCCTTCACGGCCTTTGTGGCTGGGGCGACGGCCGCCACCGGCATCACGAGGGTCTCGTCCACGGGCTCATCGATCGCGGGCAGAACCTGCGTGGCATCGGAGTCGAGCGCACCGGCCTGAGCAGCCTCCACGGGATCCATGACGGTGGTTCCCTCGACGTCGGCAGACTCAGGGGTGTCGGAAGTCTCAGCCTCATCCGCCTCGGTGTCATCCGTCGACGCGTCGACGTCATCAGCCGCCTCGTCGGCGAGCGACGCGGCCATCTCACCGGGGGTCGGCTCCGGCGGCGGCACGAGCGCGGGCGGGACCGCCTGGACCGTGTCGGTCATGACCGGTCGGCCAGTGCGCACGGGCGGGGGCACCTGCACGGGATGTTTCACGGATGTTTCACGCGCGGGGATCGGCGTGGTTTCCTGCTCGTCCGGGGAAACCTCACCATCCGACGAGGCCGGGACCTCCTGCTCGCTGCCCCTTTCCTCGGGCGATTCGGGGGCGGGTGCGTCCTCGCGCTCGGGTGCGTCGGCGGGGGCGGCGGCTTCCTGGGCCGCGGCGATGAGGGCATCTGCGGCGCGTGAGTCGCCGGAGTCGGCGGATGCGCCAGCGTCTGATGCAGTAGCATCAGCAGCGGATTCGGCCGCGGCCGCGCCATCGGTCGCGGCGCTCTCCGCGGAGACATCATCAGACGCAGGCACCTCGGGTGTAGCCTGGGATCCGGCAGCAGGCTCGCCGACATCGGTTCCGGCCTCGGGCGCGCCTGCCGCGGCGTCCGCGGGCGCGGGGACACCGGCCTTCTCGGCGGCGGCATTGGCCTCGGTGATTTCTTCGGGCGTGACACTGTTCGCGGCGGACGCGGCAGACGCGACAGCCCCCTGAGCCTCGCTAGAAGCGGCGGCGTCACTGGCAGCATCCGCGGTGTCCTGACCCGGCTGGGCCTCTTCATTCTCGGGAACGACCGGCTCAACGCCGACGGCGGCCAAGGCGAGGGTCGCCTCGGGATCCAGGGTGTCCGAGCCGCGGTTCTTGTGGCCTTCGCGGCGCTCCTGGGCGCGACGAGCCTCGGCCTTGCGCTCGGCGTAGGCCTCTTCGCCGGGGCCCTCGAGGGCGGCGGCGCGCTCATCGGCGTCGGCGGATCCGGAGAAGAAGCGCTCTCCTCGCCCGATGGAGGTCGCGGTGAGGGTCTGTGTGAGCTGCGGGTTCGCGTTGCCGGCGGCCTCGATGATCTTGCGCAGCGCGGCCTTGGAGATCACCTGGGTCTCGTCTCGGGAGGCGCTGGGGCCGCCCTCGGCGAGTTCGCGCTGGCGGTCCGCCATCGCGCGGCGGCGGGCACGCTTGGCCTTACGGCGGGCGGCGACCATGCGGGCGGCGTGGGCGGGATCCTTGGGCGAAACACCCGCAGGCATGGCGCCAGGAGCGGACGCGGCGCCTCCCGTCGCACTACCGGCGGGCGTGCGCTCCCCTGCGACGGGGTGGGCGGGCGACACTCCCGTGGCGGCCACGGCCTCGTTCGTGCCGGAGATCCCGGCGAGCTCGGCAGCCAGGCGCGCGATGCGTTCGCGGCTCATGTCTTTTTCGACGGTCACGGTCTCACGGGGCTCGATGCGCTGAGCGGGGCGCGCCCACGGCTCTTCGGTGACGATCCAGGAGATGAGCTGCTCACGCAGGTAGGCACGCAGGTCGGACAGATGTCCAGAGTTCTTCGCGGAGACCAGGACGCGCACGGTCACCGTGTACTCGTCGGAGTCGGTGATCTGCACGCCCCACGTGCGCCCGTCCCACAGGTCCGTGGAAGTCAGGAGCTGCTCGACCTTCGTGCGGATGAGGGTCATGGGCGCGGACCAGTCGAGCTTGAGTTCAACGGTGCCGAGCTGGGCGGCGGCGCGACGCGTCCAGTTCTCGAAGGGCGTCTGCGTGAAGTAGCGGCACGGAATGATGAGGCGGCGCTCATCCCAGATGCGCACGACCACGTAGGAAAGCGTGATCTCCTCGACGGAACCCTTCTCCTGCTTGTCACCGGCGACGACGACGTCACCCACGCGGATCGCGTCGGTGAAGGCCAGCTGCAGGCCAGCGAAGACGTTACCGAGGGTCTGCTGGGCGGCGAGACCGGCGATGACCGAGAGGACGCCAGCAGAGGCCAGCACGGTCGTCATAGCCTGGCGGGCGACCTCGAACGTGCCGATGATGGCGACCACGCCGACGACGATGATGATCGCTTGGGTCAGGCGACGCAGCACTTGCGCCTGCGTCTCGAAGCGGCGCGAACGCCCCTGGTCAGATTCCTGGCGAGCCCTGGCGGCGTCCTCGAACACCCAGGCGGCGGCGTAGGCCATCCAGGTCAGGCACGCGAGGGCAACGATGAGGAGCACGTGCATGAGGAACGTCGTGATCGACGTGCCGTTCCAGTCGGATAGATTCGGGTTGACCAGCGCGATGCCGAGCCCCGCCCACGCTCCCCACGCCGCGAAGGTGAAGTGGCCCGGGCGGCGCACGCGCGCCAGGATCGACGAGGCCGTGGCAGCCTTCGCGAAAGCCTTACGCAAGAGCACGGACATGACGACCGAGATGACGACACCCACAAAGGCGCCGACGATTGGGCCGAGAATCAGGAGGGTGAAGTCAATGGTCGTGACGACGGCGGCCTCCGCCCCGGATTGAGGGTCTGCAATCGCCCGCGTGAGGGCGTCCGAGGCCTGGGCGAGGGCACCGAGTGCTGGTGTCATAGTCATGCATCAAGGGTAGGTCGCCTAGCTGATGAAATCCTGTGAATTCCGCACAATTGCAACGTTTTCCAGTAATGTGTCAGCTGTCACTCCGTTTTGTTTTGACGTGCCGAGCGCGTTCTGCCTAAGATATCTCCCGTCTTCGGACGCCAGTTCGACGGCCAAGCAGGCCCCCATCGTCTAGCGGCCTAGGACACCGCCCTTTCACGGCGGCGACACGGGTTCGAATCCCGTTGGGGGTACCACCGGTCGCTATCGTGACTGGAATAATTCAATAGGTCTTACCTGTTGTAAGGCCCCGTAGCGCAGTTGGTTAGCGCGCCGCCCTGTCACGGCGGAGGTCGCGGGTTCAAGTCCCGTCGGGGTCGCCGACCAGACCTTTTGGTTCAGGTCTTGGCTCTGTAGCTCAGTTGGTAGAGCGTTCGACTGAAAATCGAAAGGTCACCGGATCGACGCCGGTCGGAGCCACCAGCAAGTCCCCGAAGCGTAAGCTTCGGGGCTTTCGTTTTGCCTGCGGCGGATTTTCCTTTAAGAACGTCCATCCGGCAGCTCCACACACGTGCCCCCGCGCCCCGCACGCGGCCCCTCTCATGCGCGCGCTACTCCACCGGAGCGTCAGCCCACCTACACACGCCATGACCGGCACCGTTTAGCCCAAAACGCAGACCACCTCGCCCTGAACGTCCCGTTTTCAGCATTTTTCGCGGAGGTGGTCTGCAGTTTGGGCACAACATCAGCGCCAAATGCAGCTTCAGCACCAGCAATCGGGGGAATTGCACTACACGGGGGTCCGACACGCCGGCGACACGCGAGCAGAGGGCTTCATGTAGTGCAAAACCCCCAACGCTCGCCCCACCAGCCACGCCGACTCCTGCGCCGTCGACTCCCACGCCGAAGCATCTAGCTCGCACGGGCGCCGACATGGCTGGCGGCCTCGCGAACGTCGGCATGCTGAGCCTGCTGGGTGCGCTGGCGGTGGTGGCTCGCCGACGCGGAGCCTGACCGTCCCAGCCTCCGCGTGAAGGTACACATTAGACGCACTGAGCACCGGCCTCGTATCGACGAGGTCGGGGCTGAGTCACGCGGGAAAACGAGCCATTGCCCAAGCCCGCTGACAGCCACTGAGGGCCTCATCCCCGCTCACGCGGGGAAAACCCGTACCATACGACTAGCGCCCATTTGAGGGTGGGCTCATCCCCGCTCACGCGGGGAAAACGCACTTGAAGCCATCGTCGCCCCCGCCAGCATGGGCTCATCCCCGCTCACGCGGGGAAAACATCAAGTTGACAGCCCACGCACGGCCTAGTAACGGCTCATCCCCGCTCACGCGGGGAAAACGACCCCCGCCCGTGTCGATGCTATACGCGCGCGGGCTCATCCCCGCTCACGCGGGGAAAACGTTGAATCGCTCGAAGGCTTCTTGGACGGTTTGGGCTCATCCCCGCTCACGCGGGGAAAACCCCGACGGCGCGCCCTCGTGGGGACTTGGGGTGGGCTCATCCCCGCTCACGCGGGGAAAACTTCTCCAGGCCGAAGGTCACACCACGGTTGCCGGGCTCATCCCCGCTCACGCGGGGAAAACTTTGACCGTCGCCGTGCGAGCTGGTCCTGGAAGGGCTCATCCCCGCTCACGCGGGGAAAACCAATCCCCAATAGATGCAACCTGTAATCTCCGAGGCTCATCCCCGCTCACGCGGGGAAAACCGACAGCTTCACGCTCGACGGGGGTTGGTTGTAGGCTCATCCCCGCTCACGCGGGGAAAACACGACGCGCTCGCGCGCCGAGTCGCAAGCCTCGGGCTCATCCCCGTTCACGCGGGGAAAACGTGTCTTTCGTGCCACCGGAGACCGCGTTGAGGGGCTCATCCCCGCTCACGCGGGGAAAACACGACGCGCTCGCGCGCCGAGTCGCAAGCCTCGGGCTCATCCCCGTTCACGCGGGGAAAACGTGTCTTTCGTGCCACCGGAGACCGCGTTGAGGGGCTCATCCCCGCTCACGCGGGGAAAACGCAGGAGCGCGTCGAGGTTGAAGCGCACGACGGGGCTCATCCCCGTTCACGCGGGGAAAACGCGCGGCAAGACAAAGGCCGTGGTCCGCACCGGGGCTCATCCCCGCTCACGCGGGGAAAACTAGGTCGGTCCCGGCCCAAACCGGGCGGCGTGGGGCTCATCCCCGCTCACGCGGGGAAAACAGAAAATCAAAGGAAACGTGAGAAAAAAACGTGGGCTCATCCCCGCTCACGCGGGGAAAACCCTCCGGAAGTGGAGGAGGTTCGGGCTGCGGCGGGCTCATCCCAGCTCACGCGGGGAAAACCCCAGGTGATCGAGCGCTGCGCCGACCTCGCCGGGCTCATCCCCGCTCACGCGGGGAAAACTACAACGACGCGCCGCACGCGCTCGCTGTCGAGGGCTCATCCCCGCTCACGCGGGGAAAACCAGGTTATCTGGGGAACGACCAACGACGCGGTGGGCTCATCCCCGCTCACGCGGGGAAAACGGACGCACGATCACCGGCTTTCGCCGTCGGTACGGCTCATCCCCGCTCACGCGGGGAAAACTTCGCTGCGTTGATGCGCATCACCGCATTGCCGGGCTCATCCCCGCTCACGCGGGGAAAACACGCAGGCGTTCGCGGTGATGAAATCAGGTCTGGGCTCATCCCCGCTCACGCGGGGAAAACGCACAAACAGGACGCGAAGTGAACGCCCCCGCAGGCTCATCCCCGCTCACGCGGGGAAAACCAGTCGCGGGACCGGCGGTAGACTCCGCCGCCGGGCTCATCCCCGCTCACGCGGGGAAAACGCGTTTTTTGAGGACCTTGATGAACTCGTCGAGGGCTCATCCCCGCTCACGCGGGGAAAACTCGATGCTGAAGGACCGGCTGCGCTACGAGGACGGCTCATCCCCGCTCACGCGGGGAAAACGAGGATTGCCTGATTACGGTTGATAGCATCCTCGGCTCATCCCCGCTCACGCGGGGAAAACCGCGACGGCGTCCTCAAGTCGATAAGTATCGGGGGCTCATCCCCGCTCACGCGGGGAAAACTCCCCGTCGGCCCACGTCTTCTAGCTGAGCCACGGCTCATCCCCGCTCACGCGGGGAAAACGCGGCGCACGCGCTCGCGGAAATCTACGCCCGCGGCTCATCCCCGCTCACGCGGGGAAAACGCGGTCATGGCTCGCACGGTCAGGTCGAGCATGGGCTGATCCCCGCTCACGCGGGGAAAACTGGTTGGAGCGCTACCTCCCGCGCGCCCGCCAGGGCTCATCCCCGCTCACGCGGGGAAAACGAGACAGTCCTCGCTGCGGATGAGGATCTGGAGGGCTCATCCCCGCTCACGCGGGGAAAACTGCTGCGGTTTGTGGGGGGCGGTGTTGACTTGGGCTCATCCCCGCTCACGCGGGGAAAACTGAGGTTCGGGGGGCTTGTTCCCTCCCGATGACGGCTCATCCCCGCTCACGCGGGGAGAACTTCGGCGTCGCAATGGACGTGAACTCAATCGGGGGCTCATCCCCGCTCACGCGGGGAAAACTCATGACCCAGAACGTGGTGACCACGCGGGACCGGCTCATCCCCGCTCACGCGGGGAAAACCCACGAGGTAGGAGCGTAGGAGTCGACGGTGAGGGCTCATCCCCGCTCACGCGGGGAAAACACCGTCGGTGGGTCTCCCATCAAAGCACGTTGGGGCTCATCCCCGCTCACGCGGGGAAAACTCGTACCTGTACTTGACGAGGACGCCGTTGCCGGGCTCATCCCCGCTCACGCGGGGAAAACTCAGTAATGCTGTGAGTGCTATTTCGGGGCTTGGGCTCATCCCCGCTCACGCGGGGAAAACTGCATGTCAGACCTCGGGATTCCACGTGAGGCGGGCTCGTCCCCGCTCACGCGGGGAAAACTGAGAACAAGCTCATGATGCGTGACGGGAGCTGGGCTCATCCCCGCTCACGCGGGGAAAACGCGCGCAAACACCGTGACAGAAACGCCACCCTGGGCTCATCCCCGCTCACGCGGGGAAAACGGCTGTCCTGCCGCAAAAATCGTCGTGCCGCAGGGCTCATCCCCGCTCACGCGGGGAAAACTCGGTCTGGAATACGGCGACGGCGGCCTTGACCGGCTCATCCCCGCTCACGCGGGGAAAACCCGTATCGGTAGACCGAGAACGCCTTTGACAGGGGCTCATCCCCGCTCACGCGGGGAAAACGGCGGTGCAAAGGGACTCGCGCAGTTCGACCAATGGCTCATCCCCGCTCACGCGGGGAAAACTCGGGAAGGGCGCACCGCGAGACCCGATCAGCGGGCTCATCCCCGCTCACGCGGGGAAAACTCGCGGCGCATGGTCCTGCCGAGCTCGCGGACGGGCTCATCCCCGCTCACGCGGGGAAAACGGCACTGCGACGGTGGTAGAGCTCGGCGGCGACGGCTCATCCCCGCTCACGCGGGGAAAACGACCGAATGAGCACCCCGATGATCACACGCAAGGGCTCATCCCCGCTCACGCGGGGAAAACCCAATCACTCAAATCCGCGCGGCGTGGGCACCGGGCTCATCCCCGCTCACGCGGGGAAAACTCGGTCCATGCGGCGACGATACTCATGGCTGTGGGCTCATCCCCGCTCACGCGGGGAAAACTCGATAAGGCCGCGCGTCTTGCGAGGCGTGGTGGGCTCATCCCCGCTCACGCGGGGAAAACTCCGACTGGGACACGATGGACGGGCGGGCAGGGGGCTCATCCCCGCTCACGCGGGGAAAACGCACGCTCACCGATTCACGATTACACGAAAGAGGGCTCATCCCCGCTCACGCGGGGAAAACGTGTCGCGAAAAAACAGCGGTCGGGGGTGTTCGGGCTCATCCCCGCTCACGCGGGGAAAACGGTCTCGGTGATTGAGATGATCAGTCCGATGGGGGCTCATCCCCGCTCACGCGGGGAAAACGTGGCGGTGCGGGCGGACTCCCGCTGGAGCTCGGGCTCATCCCCGCTCACGCGGGGAAAACGTGATACCGGCCATGGTTTCCTCCTAGATCAGGGGCTCATCCCCGCTCACGCGGGGAAAACTGGACTTCACGCTCGCCATCCACCAGCGCGACGGGCTCATCCCCGCTCACGCGGGGAAAACTAATGAACCGTGGGGGGTGACCTGCGACAGTGGGGCTCATCCCCGCTCACGCGGGGAAAACGACGTGGGGGCGTGCGCCGCGCTCGGCTTGCAGGGCTCATCCCCGCTCACGCGGGGAAAACCCCACCAGCTTTGACGAGCTCGCCCCCATCGTGGGCTCATCCCCGCTCACGCGGGGAAAACGGCATCTCCCGCATGATGTCGCGGCAGTCGCCGGGCTCATCCCCGCTCACGCGGGGAAAACGAAACCCTGACGCTCCGCGTCGGGGAGCGTGAGGGCTCATCCCCGCTCACGCGGGGAAAACTCGAGACATAGCGTCGAAAGCCTCGCGCGCGAAGGCTCATCCCCGCTCACGCGGGGAAAACGACTGCGGGCACAGTGTTGGTCTGGTCGATGGGGGCTCATCCCCGCTCACGCGGGGAAAACTCCTCGTTAGGCAGGAGGAAAGTTTCGCCGGGAGGCTCATCCCCGCTCACGCGGGGAAAACGTGGCGGCGGCCTTGCGGGCGGCCTGGCTGCGGGGCTCATCCCCGCTCACGCGGGGAAAACTGGATGTCTCCGTCGATGATGACGGTGGGGAGCGGCTCATCCCCGCTCACGCGGGGAAAACGGAACGACCAGGGGCTTGCCTCATCAGAGCCAGGGCTCATCCCCGCTCACGCGGGGAAAACGACATGACCCCCAGCCTCGCAACCGTCGAATGGGGCTCATCCCCGCTCACGCGGGGAAAACTGGATCAGCGGCGCCCAGCTCAGGGGCTCGGAGGGCTCATCCCCGCTCACGCGGGGAAAACTGCGGGTGGCGGCGGGGCGCGTGTGGAGTGTTGGGCTCATCCCCGCTCACGCGGGGAAAACCTGGTGGGCGCTTATACGCGTGGAGAGCGCGGGGGGCTCATCCCCGCTCACGCGGGGAAAACCTGGTGGGCGCTTATACGCGTGGAGAGCGCGGGGGGCTCATCCCCGCTCACGCGGGGAAAACAAGAACGTGAGGAAGGCTCTCAACGTTCTGGCGGGCTCATCCCCGCTCACGCGGGGAAAACCCTGACCGGCGACAAGGCCAGCAAGGTCATGCCGGCTCATCCCCGCTCACGCGGGGAAAACCCATCGTCGCTCCCGTCGAACACGATCCTCCTGGGCTCATCCCCGCTCACGCGGGGAAAACACATAACCTACTTTTGTAGGCCGCGTTTCCTTGGGCTCATCCCCGCTCACGCGGGGAAAACGAGGATCGCGTGAGCGTCCTCGAGAGTGAGGTGGGCTCATCCCCGCTCACGCGGGGAAAACCGACCCCATGGGGGGCATTGCTTGTTCGATGAGGGCTCATCCCCGCTCACGCGGGGAAAACCGGATCAGCGTCGCGGTGACGCTCTCGTGGCTGGGCTCATCCCCGCTCACGCGGGGAAAACCGTCGCGTAGTAGGTCATCCAGGAGGCGAGGGCGGCTCATCCCCGCTCACGCGGGGAAAACCGAGCTGCGCACCGGCCACCGTGGTTGGCACGGGGCTCATCCCCGCTCACGCGGGGAAAACCGAGCTGCGCACCGGCCACCGTGGTTGGCACGGGGCTCATCCCCGCTCACGCGGGGAAAACGGTGTTCGGTACGAACGTATATGACAGCTGAGGGGCTCATCCCCGCTCACGCGGGGAAAACGTCGCGGACGTCCGTGTCGCCCGCAGCGCCGAGGGCTCATCCCCGCTCACGCGGGGAAAACTACGACCCCATCAACGAGGGGATCTTTTGGGAGGGCTCATCCCCGCTCACGCGGGGAAAACTTCGCCATGCGCGCAGGTATCCCGCCTAGTAAGGGCTCATCCCCGCTCACGCGGGGAAAACTGCGTGGGCGGCTGCCCCGCTCGAGCGGCGGCGGGCTCATCCCCGCTCACGCGGGGAAAACCGCACGGGCGGCCGTAATCCGGTCGTGGAAACGGGCTCATCCCCGCTCACGCGGGGAAAACCGACGCCCACCACTGGTAAGGCCGTGCGGGACCGGCTCATCCCCGCTCACGCGGGGAAAACTCACGCCCGGCGACGCCTCCCTCGATGCAATCGGGCTCATCCCCGCTCACGCGGGGAAAACATCCGGTCGGTGATGGGTTTCGGGTAGGTGGTGGGCTCATCCCCGCTCACGCGGGGAAAACGGGAGGGGATACCGCCCCTTGTCAAGTGGTAGGGGCTCATCCCCGCTCACGCGGGGAAAACCCACACGCGCCACCTGGCAGGGCACGCACCCAGGGCTCATCCCCGCTCACGCGGGGAAAACTAGAGCTGCCAGCCATTCAGGACGAGGGGTTGGGGCTCATCCCCGCTCACGCGGGGAAAACCCGATCACGCGGCTTCTTCGGATAGCTGCGCGGGGCTCATCCCCGCTCACGCGGGGAAAACATTAATGCCAAGGTCGCGGCCTGTTGCGCTTCGGGCTCATCCCCGCTCACGCGGGGAAAACCCAAGTGAGGTCCAATTTCTCGAATCACGTGCGGGCTCATCCCCGCTCACGCGGGGAAAACGAGCGAGACCGCATTTTTGACCGGAGCGACAACGGCTCATCCCCGCTCACGCGGGGAAAACCAGTCGCGTAACCTTGGTGTCAGAAGCCCATAGGGCTCATCCCCGCTCACGCGGGGAAAACGGGCGGTTGCGTCCACGCTGATGGTGCGGCGCGGGCTCATCCCCGCTCACGCGGGGAAAACCTCGCGGGTAACGTCAGTGCCCGCAACTACACGGGCTCATCCCCGCTCACGCGGGGAAAACGTGCCCTCGTAGCCGAGTTTGCGGACGGTGAGGGGCTCATCCCCGCTCACGCGGGGAAAACAAGCGGTTGGCCTCGAAGGTTTCGCGAAGGTGGGGCTCATCCCCGCTCACGCGGGGAAAACGACGGGTGACGGCGGCTCGTCCGCTCCCGTGGGGGCTCATCCCCGCTCACGCGGGGAAAACGACGGGTGACGGCGGCTCGTCCGCTCCCGTGGGGGCTCATCCCCGCTCACGCGGGGAAAACGTGAGATAGGAGCCCTTGCCCTGGACGAGGCGGGGCTCATCCCCGCTCACGCGGGGAAAACCCGATCACGGGCCTCATCGTGGACCGCGCGACGGGCTCATCCCCGCTCACGCGGGGAAAACTTCATGGGGATTCCGAGCATGGTCAAGGGCGTGGGCTCATCCCCGCTCACGCGGGGAAAACTACAACTGGGAACCAATATCCAAATACGCCGGAGGCTCATCCCCGCTCACGCGGGGAAAACCCACGCGTCCATCTCAACCTCGTGGCGCGTCCCGGCTCATCCCCGCTCACGCGGGGAAAACTTACACCCTTGTTACGGGTGTTTTTCGTTGGTAGGCTCATCCCCGCTCACGCGGGGAAAACGCCCAGGTCGGCATGGAACCGCCCGGCGGAGCGGGCTCATCCCCGCTCACGCGGGGAAAACTCAAGGGCCGCGCCGGTCACCTGAACGCCGGTGGGCTCATCCCCGCTCACGCGGGGAAAACGCGTGCGTCGCGGGCCTGGATGACTACGGGCGGGGCTCATCCCCGCTCACGCGGGGAAAACCCGCGACGGCGTCCTCAAGTCCATGAGCATCGGGGCTCATCCCCGCTCACGCGGGGAAAACTAATGATGAGGTCTGCGACCGGCTGCCCGTAGGGGCTCATCCCCGCTCACGCGGGGAAAACGACGTGCTGATGGGTCCTAACAAACGGGTGGAGGGCTCATCCCCGCTCACGCGGGGAAAACTGTCACAGCGAACCCTTGCAACCCGGTCGGGAGGGCTCATCCCCGCTCACGCGGGGAAAACGGTCGACCGCGAGTGCGGGGCCACGCGAACCTGGGCTCATCCCCGCTCACGCGGGGAAAACCAGGAGTGGGCGCAGGGGCCAGGGTGGGGGTGGGGCTCATCCCCGCTCACGCGGGGAAAACATCGCCGTCGAAATTAACAACCCTGACTATTGGGGCTCATCCCCGCTCACGCGGGGAAAACTCAAGCTCGAGAGCGTTCGCCGCGGCGGGCGCGGGCTCATCCCCGCTCACGCGGGGAAAACGCGGCGGACGGTAAGACGGTTCCTGGCATTGAGGGCTCATCCCCGCTCACGCGGGGAAAACCACGCGGTTGAAGGCACCGGCCACGCCGGGCAGGGCTCATCCCCGCTCACGCGGGGAAAACTAACGGGTTCCACGACTGGTGTATCGCCAACCGGGCTCATCCCCGCTCACGCGGGGAAAACTGACGACGAAGCGGCGGGTGCCTGCGATGGGGGGGCTCATCCCCGCTCACGCGGGGAAAACGTAGGCGCTCATTGTCTTTCTCCTTCTTTGAGGGGCTCATCCCCGCTCACGCGGGGAAAACAATACCTGCACGAGCAGGGCTTCTACCAGACTGGGCTCATCCCCGCTCACGCGGGGAAAACCCTGGGCGTCCGTCGTCGAAGTTGGGTGACCAGGGCTCATCCCCGCTCACGCGGGGAAAACCAAGCCATCGACTCCACCCGTGTCAAAGTGAGGGGCTCATCCCCGCTCACGCGGGGAAAACTGATCGGCGGCAGTACTGCGCTCACTACTTGGAGGCTCATCCCCGCTCACGCGGGGAAAACCCCATGCCTCGTCCACGGTCACGAGGTGGAGCGGGCTCATCCCCGCTCACGCGGGGAAAACGAGTCGCGGTCGCCGTCGCGGCGGAGGCTCCCGGGCTCATCCCCGCTCACGCGGGGAAAACTGTTCCCCTGGCTGTCGGGGAAACACGTCACGGGGCTCATCCCCGCTCACGCGGGGAAAACCTTACCCCGCTCCCAGCGTGAGACGGATGTCTGGGCTCATCCCCGCTCACGCGGGGAAAACGCCTTTGACGGCGGCGATGACGGGGGCGAGGCGGGCTCATCCCCGCTCACGCGGGGAAAACTTCACCTTCGGGATCAACAACCATATCGTGACCGGCTCATCCCCGCTCACGCGGGGAAAACCGCCCCTTATTCGGCACTGGTTCGATGAGGTGCGGCTCATCCCCGCTCACGCGGGGAAAACCCGGGCATGAGGTCCGTCGAGATGATCGTCGAGGGCTCATCCCCGCTCACGCGGGGAAAACGTACTTCCAGTCCAGGGCGAGGTAGCCGACGGAGGCTCATCCCCGCTCACGCGGGGAAAACCCCCTCCTCCTAGTAGCCCGCGTACCTGGCGCGGGCTCATCCCCGCTCACGCGGGGAAAACCGACTGGACCTCCGTCTGCTCGGTTCTGCACGGGGCTCATCCCCGCTCACGCGGGGAAAACACGGACGATGCGACCAGGCAGGTGCGGCGCGAGGGCTCATCCCCGCTCACGCGGGGAAAACGAGATCACGCCCAGGGCGGCCGTGATGTAGCCCGGCTCATCCCCGCTCACGCGGGGAAAACACGGACGATGCGACCAGGCAGGTGCGGCGCGAGGGCTCATCCCCGCTCACGCGGGGAAAACGATGAGCCGGTGAGCTGGAATTGCAAACGTCCGGGCTCATCCCCGCTCACGCGGGGAAAACGCCCTGGGACCCGCCGCCGAGAAGGCCGCCGAGGGCTCATCCCCGCTCACGCGGGGAAAACGCCGCCTACGTGGGAGACGTGCCCAACGACGCAGGCTCATCCCCGCTCACGCGGGGAAAACAGCGTGAGGTCTGCACCTTCGGAGGCCTGCTCGGGCTCATCCCCGCTCACGCGGGGAAAACACACGCTCACCGCGATTCTTCCTCGTGGTACCGGGCTCATCCCCGCTCACGCGGGGAAAACTCGGTGACGTTTTGGTAGGTGAGGCTGGAGCCGGGCTCATCCCCGCTCACGCGGGGAAAACAGCGTATCCGGCCCGCCCGCCTGGACGGCGCGGGGCTCATCCCCGCTCACGCGGGGAAAACGTTGAGGGCTTCGGCGTTCTCAGCCTGGAAGCGGGCTCATCCCCGCTCACGCGGGGAAAACGCGACGATCGGCGTCCTCAGTGAATTTGTGGCGGGCTCATCCCCGCTCACGCGGGGAAAACGCTTCCTGACCTGCGCTTTTATCGCGCAGATCGATCAGATCTTGGAAAGCCTTGAGCTTTGCGCCTCTTCTGAAAGTTACTCATTGATGGACGCTTATGCAACTGACGCGCCGCAGGATCAGGTTCGGAGTATTGGCCTCGTCCCTCGGAGTAGTAGGGGCGCATCATGAGCGTGAGCCCATCGAAGTCGACGGGCTTCCAGGGATCACCCCACGTCAGAAACTCGAGGCCCTGTTCGTTGCGCGCCCGATAGACCATGACGGCACGCCCTGTCTTCATGTTCTCGGTGACGATATCCCACAGGCGTTCACGAACCCGTGCGGACAGTGTCCCTACGAATACTCCCGGGGAGATTTCCATCAACCACCGAGTCACGTGCCCTCGCAAACCCTCAGGGACGGCAGACAGCACGAGGACGATCACCAGTATCCACTCTCCTCGTACGCCACGCCCGCAGCAACAGTACCCTCGCGGTCATCCCACAGTCGCAAGTCGTCGACGATCAGGTCCTCATCCTCAACGTCCAAGGCACCTGACACCGACAGCAACCCCTTGATGTCTGCAACACACCGCTCGAGCAAATGAAATTCCCGTACGGCATCGCGAACGGCCTTGCGAGCGGCACTGCCCACGGCCTCGTCAGTCGGAGAAGCCGCGATATCAAAAGCGATCGGAATCGTGAGGTCGGCCTTGTACAGGTCCGCAATGTCGTACACAAATGACCGATAGTTGCCGTTGTGCACAAACCCCAGCCCGGGGCTGCATCCCAGCGCGACGATGACCGCGTGGACGATCCCGTAGATCGCCGAATTCGCAGCCGACAGCGCCTGGTTCACAACCGAACCATCCTCATAGTTCTCGGGATCGTACTCGCGTCGGTCCCAGGGCACCCCCGTGCGCTGCGAGTGCTCACGATACAAGCGACGGACCCGAGCACCCTCGCGCCCCCTCAACTGCTGAAGACTCAACTTCGACACGTCCTCGCCGGCGAAGCGCATCAAGTACATGTTGCGCGCGACAGTCAACCGCATCGATGGATCACTCACCGCGCGAGCCTGCGCCTCCAGCAGCCTCGAGGAACGCGAGGGCGGCGAGCCGTGAGCGTAGTACCTCACCCCATTCTCACCAACCCACACGATGGTCGACCCGCTCTCCGAGAGGACAGACACCGCCGAGTGAGTGATCCGAACCCCGGGTCCCAGCAGCAGCACCGACAGCGCCGCCGCTGGGACGTGGGCGATTCCGTGACCATCAGCCACAGTGATCGCGTTCGAGTCGCGATTGATCGTGCACCGCTCGACGTAGAGGAACGTCAACCGGTCCCGAACACGCACCAGGTCTTTCGGGTCTGGCGGCTTCGCCCCGGGGATCGGTCTCATGGTCGAGCCAAGGTCATCAAGCCGCAGCCGTAGGCTTTGCCTCGGCCGATTCCGTGGGTGAGGACTCGACGTAGGGCCTCGGGGTCCGTCACCTCAAGGACACCCTGGAAGGTAGCGACCCCGAGGGTCACGCGACGCTCCCCGCGCTTAAACTCAGCGATACTGCGTTCAACGCCGTTAATCAGCAGATTCGCCCCGTCGACGCGTTGCCCGTCGCTGTCCTCGAGAACCGGCAGGTCACCACCACGCTCAGCGGAGGTGAGCACCCTGAATCCGCACTTCTCAGCGCGTTCAAGGACCCACTGCGTCTGCTGATCCTGCGTGACGTGTGCGAGAACCTTCTTGCATCCCCGCGCATTGACCTGGCTGCCCTCCCGGAACGTCGGATTGACGCACAGGCGGAAACCCCACCTCTGTCCAGCCGACAGCCCCTCAAGGAAGTCACTCATGTCGCGGATAACGACCCCACCCTCGGTCGCGTAGCCGGCCTCCTCGACGATATGCGAGGGATCCGGAGCAACCGGGCTCGAAATGTAGAGCGCGCACGAAGGGCTCCCCTGACGAGGGCCAGCTCCTCGAACGGCCGGCGGACGGTCCAGCCGCCAGAGAACCCGGGGAGCGCCGGAAACATCCAGCACGCCCGGAGGGAAGCAATTCAGTACAGCCGCGTGCAGCATCTGCCGGCTGCGCATGAGCTGCTTCGCCCCACGACGGTGCGGGTTGAGGTAGATGCGTGTCAGATACATCAGAGCACCTCCATCGGATCATGCACGAGGCCGGGGTGGGCCTGCGGCTTCGTCTCCACGTACTGCGGATTCTCCAGGTCGATATAGGTCTCCTCGACGGTACGCAGTGTGTACTTGCGATTCTCCGAGTCGAAACTGAGCGGCATATCCTGAAGCGTCTGCTGGGCGACTTTCTCCACCTGAGGCGGAATAATCCCCAGATCCGCAACGACTCGCGTCCGAACGAAATGATCGTGACGCTGCTTCTTCTGGCAGTACGCCGAGGCCATCCACGGAGTTTCGCGCACAGCGTCCCAGGCGCTGCCCTCACAAACAGCGAGGCGCAACGGCAGGGTCGGAGGGCACGAGCGCCTACCGAGGTAGAGCGGAAATACCGGGCGAACGATTGCCTGCGCGAGCGCATCAATCATGTCGTCGGGCCCCTCGATGAAGGCTCCGAACGCAGCATCCGCCCGGTAGAAACGGTGAGAGAGAGGCATCGACGTATCGCCCCTGTGCGCCGTGTGGAAGTCGTGGAGCAACTGCCCCGGTTGATCAACTCGGACGGCGATGCTCAGCTCAACCAGGTCCTCGATGGGATCACTGCGCCTGCGCCCCTGTGCCGCACCGAGCAGACCGACCAGCGCGCTTTTCGTGGGAAAAGCCTCCGTCGACCTGCGCGTAAATCGGCTGTCCACGCCCCACGATTGCATGGGACCCGCCAGCCTCAAGACGAGCACCGCACTCATCGCGTGCCTCGCACCGCTTCCGCTGCGGTTTCGCCGAGGGACGCCAGGCGCACCTGCTTGCCGAGCTCCGAGAAACTCTCGCCACGAGGCGTCGTCCACGACACGAGAGACTCAACAGCCTCCAGACCAGTCAGATCGCGGAGTCGTGCCTCGAACTCCACGAAGCGCTTAATGGCTGGCTCTGCGAAGCCGCGCTGACCCGCGACAATCGGCTCCTCGAAAGCGCCACTCATATTGATCGGCTGGTCATCACGAACCTGAACCAGAACAGCATCCGGCAGCGTGCGGTTCGCGAAAGTCGTCACCTTTCCGGTCGGCATCGAGCGGACGAAGCTATCCACGAAGAGCTCGACGGCGCGATCCGCAACCGCATCGTCGCCTAGGTTTTCACGCAGCAGGTCGACGTTGATCGTCGCGTAGCGGTACACCGTCGCGGACGCGAACTCGATCGTGCCGATCATTCCCGCACCCTCGTCGGCCTCGTCGTTGCGCTTCTTCTCGTCATCAACGGCCGTGTAGTAGTCGTACTCGTGCTCGACCGCGCCGACTCCAATCGCGTGGGCAACCTGGCATGCGGCATCGACGTTCAGCGCATTCGGCTCGGCCACCATGCGCCCGAACAGAGCAATATCGATCGAGTGATCCGTATCCACGAGGCTGCGCGGCTTCAATTCCTTGAATGCTGCCGCAGGATCATCCTCTCGAGCGACTGAGATCAACGCATCTGCGACATGCTCGATCTGCTTGGCTGACAGGAACACGAGGAATCCAGATTCCTTCAACTCCTTGTCACTCTTATTTCCACGCGGCTCAGCAAGCTTGAAACCGATGGCCTTCAGCCCCATCTCGGCGAGCTCGATCGATTCGGCCTCCAGGTCGGGACGCTTCTCGGTGATCGTTCGTGCGACCAGCTCGACGATCTTCTTCGTACGCACACCGTAGTTTCCGTCGGCAATCTTGCCCTCAAAGTCCTGACGCGTCGCACGCTTGATGGCCTGCGACGAAATGCGCATACGCTGGACTCCACCGAAGGTCGCACTCTTGGGCGCGCCGGTGTCGTCCCTGTTCGGGTTCGAGGGAGGGAGGGTCTGCAGGACGTGGATATCAACGAAGACGGACATTATCTTTCCTTTCACAAATGAAGCGATTGAGTAGAATGCCCCGACGTCATTCGTCGGAGGCAGGATCGGTGTGGACGGTTTCAATGGAACGAGCGAACTGCCGCCCCCAGTTGCGCATGACGGACGTGCGGTGACGCGGATCCTGCCACGTGAAGAGGTCGGCTGCCAGCTGCGCGTAATCGCAGGGAATCTCGGCGGCTTCGAGCTGAGAGATGAGCGAACGTAGATGCACGAGAAGTCCCTCAAACGTGGGCGCTTGAACGGCCGCAGAAAAACGCCGATAGATCGGAGTCTCCTCGGCACGCTTGTCACCGCTCTGCCCCTCGGCCACGACTCGGACCGCGGACGCGAAACTGCGCGGACGGTCCGACGTGTCGTGCATGGGTCTCGTGTTCGATCCCTGGTGGAGGGCCCAGAGAGTGAGCGCCCCGTGGACGGCCCTCTCGCCTCGGGTTGGCTCGTCGCCCAGATAGCCTGGGCGATCATCGAGCGTCAGGTCCCACAGCTCGGGCACCGACCCCGCCTCCCGCGAAAGAGCTCCGCGCAGCTGCGCGCGAAGGGCTCGAGCCGAAGGAGTCTCCTTCCAGAGCCGATTCGCGATCAAGCCGCCGACGCGTCCGTACACTGCGCGCCGTGTCGACAAACCTTTCGCAGCGCCATCCGGAGGGGTCTCCGGAGCAGCATCATTGCTGGTCATTTCGTTCCTTCCTGATTGGTGTTGTGCACCGGGAGACGCTTGTTGAGCGCCGACCGGAAGTAGTTTTCGGCGATACCGACGTTCATGTATCCATTGCCGACTTTTCGGCCGATGATTGCCGACGATGAGGCGCCCCTGACGAGTTCGGTCTGGATATCCGTAGCGTGCTGACGCAACGTACGCTCCCACCGCCGCCCGACATCCCGTGCGCCTTCGCGCCCATCGACCTGGGTCAGCCAGGCCCTGAAATCGTTGTCGACAGCGGAGAAGAAGAGCTCCTTAGCGCGGTCTCGAGCACCATCACCGGCACCGTCTCCGCTCTCGCCGGCGGCGCGCGCGAGGTTCGCCGCAAGAGTTCCCACGTCCCTGGCGACATCTTCTGTCAGGCGAACCTGCCGGTCGATCTCGGCGGACAGATCCTCGCGTTCGACTCGCATGACGGCAACCGACAACGTCAGCTCGTCCGAGTAAATATCCTCGAACGTCGATTCTTGCGGACCGTAGGTGACGCCAACAGCCTGAATCCGCATCACCCTGGGATAGCTGGTCTGGATCGAGGCATTGTCGAGCTGGTAGTGGAAGGACAGCGTCGCGGAGGGGAGGAACTCCCGCTTGGGCTGCTTGTCCACACCCTGCACAGTTGTCACGGTGGGAAGGGTTCCGGGAAGGTTACGCCAGAGAGCGCGGCCCGCCTCGAATTTACGAGGCATGTAGACGTCGGTCTTAAACTTCTTGGATTGCGGGGTTGAGTACCTCCACAGGCTCTGCGGTTCATAGAGCCGCATTTCCTGCGGGGCGAGTTTGTCGCCCTGTGCCAAGACAACGCCCGTTACTCCGGACGAGTCACCAACCAGCCTGATGCGACGCGAGTGCCAGGTGAGAAGTCGAGGGATGCTCAGCTCCCTGGGAGTACCTGCGGGGTCGAGGAGTGAGTAGTCGCCACGAACCGAGGTTTCCGCTTCTGAGACTTCCCAGCTGCACGCTCCCCACTCGGTCGAAGTATCAACGCCGCGCAACGCGGCCGTGGACGCGGGAATCAGGTTCAGGACGAGCGTCTCGTCGAGGTCCTGGCCTTTGAGCCACACAAGTCCGAGGTGCCCACACCACGCTGGGCCAATGGGATAGCCTTTCCCTCCCTTGACCTGAGAATCACCGACTGCTCCTGAACGGATGCCAGAGGGGTCATAGGCCTGTGCGTGAACGAGCCAGCGTGCAGCGTCTGATGGAGAAAGCTGTGCTACCCCAGAACCTTGTCGCGTCGAGAAAAGTCGTTTCTCCTCTTTCGGCACACAAGCTACAACTGCATCTAGCGTTTTTTCCTCATCTTTCTCCGTGCGCAGATCCGCCACCTGCATGAACGGGAAGTGACCACCGAACAGGTAGAAACGATCCCTCCACCGTTCGAGGTACTCGATCATCTGTTCTGTTGGAGCTCCGTCGTCCCACTGCCTTGCCCAGTCGCGAGTATCGCGCGGAGTGGCCACACGATACGCGATTGCCAGGATCAGTCGCTGAATTGCGATGCTCTGCGTGGGTAGCTCGCACGCTAGGTCCGCGATGTCGGTCGTGCGCCGGAGTAGCTCCAGCAGGCCGACATCAGTGATGGTCCCATCGACGAGCCGTACGGGTATCCACGGCTCGTCGAGTAGGTTGTACTCAGGGTTCTTCATTGACCCTGCACCTCCATTCCTCTTTCTGTGGAGTATGTGAATGTGTGTCCGCACAGGTCGCGCGTGAGGCGCTCCCCGTCGGAAGTTTTGTACATCGCGAGGATCAGTTCTCCCGCCAGGAACGGGTGCTCGCGACACACCCATTCCGTCGTGATGGGATCATCCCAGATGGCACCTGCAACTGCGTCCACCGCCTCGTCGATGCTCTGCCCGCGAGCGCGCAACGCCCACGGTGGCAGGGAGACGCTCCACGAGCAGATGTCGGCGATACGCCCTCGAGCGTTGTATTCGCCGACTGCGAGAGGCGTGTCGTCGTCTAGCACCCCACTGATTGGAGGAGCCACTGGCACATTGCCCAGCTCGGGATCGAGGGCGACGATGAGGACGGGGATCTGGTCTTCCCCGTCGCGCACAGCGGCGCGAGCAACTGCGACTCCCGGTCCCTTTGATTCGTCACCGGTCGCGGCATTGCCGAGGAACTTCTCTTCGAGTTCGAGGGCCTGCCACGAGGGCGTATTTGCTTCGCCGAGGCACCAGGTTGCCGCTTTTGCTTGTGCTTGGGCGCGTGCTTTGTTGCGCTCTTCCAACGCGGCATCGAGGGCTTCGTGCCACTGCGCGGGACCGACCGGCACATCATCGGCATACGCCAGAGTCGTCAATTCCGCGTAGTCCAGCGGTTCACGGACGAGTATTTCGCCGCGATCAGCGACAATCCCCAGGGTCCGCAGGACGGAGTAGCGCGCGTACACGTAGTCGGTTCCGCGTGAGTACGCCCAGGGAGAGGGAGTTGCATCTTCGACGATCAGGAGGCACCTGGCGTCGCGCAGGCCGCGTGGGCGTTCGGCTCTGTCGTGCCGATGGAGCCGCCCGATACGCTGGAGCACGAGGTCCATGGGCGCGGGGTCTGTGAGCATGAGATCGAAGTCGACGTCGAGGCTTTGCTCGATCACCTGGGTTGCCACGACGACGTGCCTGACGGGACGCTGCTGACTATCTTTCCCGAAAAGTTCGAGCATCCGGCGATCGCGGGCGGCACGTTCGGAGGCCAGGAAACGCGAGTGCAGCAGCGTCGACTGCTCACGGCCAAAAACGGATCTCACGGCCTCGTATGTTTCCTGAGCCTCGCGGACCGTATTGCGGATGACGACTGCGCATCCACCGTCGGCGAGCTCGCGGTCCAGAAGCTCCGCGAGCTCCTGCGGCGAGCCGATCGAGGTCGGGATGATCCGTTTGGGGACCTCAGCCTCGCCGACAATTCCATGAACGCGCACGCCTGTAGCGGACACCGTCGAAATTGCCGGATAGCCGATCATGCCATCGACCGACTCAGCGCTCACGCCCGACGAACCACGGCCTCGACGATAGGCGTTGAGGAGAGCGAGACGGCGCGCGGGCGGCAGGGTCGCCGACAGCAGAACAACGGGGATCCCGTACATACCAAGCCACGTGAGCGCGGCCTCCAGGTACGTCTCCATGTATTCGTCGGCAGCGTGCACCTCGTCGATGACGACGACCTTGCCCATCAGCCCGAGGTGACGCACCAGCACGTGGCGCGACTTCAGGGCTGCGAGCAGCACCTGGTCGATTGTACCGACCACGACGGGCGACAGCGTCGAGCGCCAGCGCTGGCCCATCCACCGGCTCGCGTGAAGGCCGAGGTCCTCCTCGTCGTCATGCACTTCGAGGGGACTTTTGCCGCGCTCGAGGAGCTTCGCGAAGGACTCGTTGAGGCTATTTTTCCCGTGCGCGAGCTGGATGCCGAGCTTCTGTGGCTCATCGCCCAGAATACTTGTCAGCCAGGCGGTGACGCGCTCGAACATCGCGTTCGTTGTGGCCTGAGTGGGTAGCGCGACAAACACTCCCTGTAGCCCCCGAGCGCGCATTAGAACCTCAGCGGCCGCGAAGGCCAGCTCGGTCTTCCCAGACCCCGGCGGCGCCTCGACAATCATGAGGTCCGGATCCTCGCGCGTCGCAATCTCGACGGCGGCGCGCTGAGCCTCGGTCGGACGGTACGAGGCCGGCCACCCAAAACGGTGACGGTAGAAGTCTGCGGCCTCACCGGTGTGAGTTGCAGGAATACGCAGAGGGGACGGAAAGGCCGCTCGCTTCCATGCGCGCCCGACGCGATCACGCTGCTGGTCCGCGGTGAGCTCGGAGTATCCATCAATTGACAGCTTCCCAGCTTCATCGACTGGTCGGGGCCGAAGCGGGAAATAATCCTCGTTGGAAGCGAGCCAGTCCGCGATCACGAGGGCCGAGGCATAGGCGGAAGCCACCGCAATGGGCAGCTCGGGCAGGGCGGTGCCAGGTGCGATGAGCGGGAAACCGCTACGCGCCGCCATCCATCGCAGAATTTCCGAGCGCGCCTGACCCCAACGGGGATCATCCTCGCGCGATCCTTCTTGTGTCCTATACTGCTGTCGTGCAACGTACACGGCACCCGCGTCCGGGTATCGACCATGGTGGACACCAACGAGAATCGCCCACTGGAGAGCACGGGATCCATCACCGCCACCCGCAGCTATTTCCTCCTGAAGCGCGAACTGACTGACGAGGCCATGGGGAAGGAAGGAACGTTCAGCGTAATCGGCTTTGCGCATGACGACCAGCCCCGTGCTGCGGATCAGCTGAGCCAGATCTTGACGCTGACACGCGAACTGAGGGCTCACTTTGCCCGCGTCGTGCACTCCTGCAAGGAACACAAACGAGGCCCGTGCCTTGGCGCGATCTCCTCCCCAGACCGAGGCCATGAGCCTGCGATGATGCTCGCTCAGGTAGTCGTCGAAGAGGAGCCCCGCAACGTCAGCGGCATCCATCAGGTGCTGGACGACGGACAGCCAGCTGCCAGAGTCTCCACTCTTCGCCCAGAAGCTCCTGGCCAATGCGGAGAGATCAGCAGCGCTGAGGCCGGGCTGGGCGGCAGGGAAAACTGGGGGTTCCGCAGTTGCTGGCGTCGTCAGCGAAACTCTCTGCTTGTCTTTTCGGGCCATTTCCTCTTCCTTGAGTCGAAATCATCCTCTGAGCACGGCATGCGCGCTAGCATGAGCTCATGCGGTTACTCTGAAAATGTTGAGCCCGACAGCACCAGCGGCGCTGTCATCACCCCCTCAGAGGTAATGCAGTAACCATAACAGAAGAATTTTACTTATGCAATACACGTTCCCAATATTGCAGAATAGACTTCATTCACCCGCCCTCAGAGAGAAGAATCCCCGCTTTCGCGGGGAATACGTCCTCCTGATGCACTACACGGGATCATCCCCTGCTGGGGAACACCGCGACCGTGGTCGCGTCGAGCGCTCGCAGGACCTCACAAACGTATCACCCCACCCACTCCCGCGCGCCATTGCGACACGAGGGGCGCGATCCTGAAACAATGGGGGCATGTCGAATGACCCGCGTGAAAACCTGCACGGTTCGGAAGGCCAGGAGCTGGCCGATATGACGGCCGCCACCCAGCAAGCTGGCGAGCAAACCGCCCAGCAAGCTGGCGCTGAGCAAGCCTCGCAGACGCCCGCCCAGTCGATGGCGGACGCGCTGTCCGAGCTGGCCACCCCGTCGTTCGAGGAGACGCTTGGCGCCCTCGACGAGGTCGGCGCACCCTCCGAGCAGGAAGCAGCGGCCACCCTCGCCGAGGACGGCGCACTGGACCCGCAGGAAACCCTCGTGTCCGACGCCCCCATCCTCCCGACCGACACGACCGAGGCAACCCCCGCCTCGTTCACCACCAACGCACCCCAGCAGAGCGCGCCCCAGCAGAGCGCCCAGGAGCTCACGCCGACCAACAGCGCCACCACAGACAACAGCGCAGCAACGAACGCCAACAACGCCGTCGCCGCCCCCGTGCACCTGCCCCCGGTTGAGCGACGCCCCTGGTACCGCTCGCGCCGTTCCTTCTGCGCGAAGGGCCGCGGCGGCCGCGTCCAGGTCGCCGGCCTGGGCCTGACCTACACGGACCATGTGACCGGCGCGGTCCTCCTCGCGGGCATCGACCTGGGCTTCCGCGCGCGCTCGCTGAGCGCGATCCTGGACCCGACGGGCCGCCGAGCCCGCGCCCTCTTCCTGATCCTCGCAGGCCTCGAGGAGCCGCAGGCCGGCCGCATCGTGGCCGCGCCTTCGCGCTCGCTGGCGGCACGCCTCGCGGGCCGCATCGGATCGGTCGCGCTGATCCGCGCGGACTCCCCGCTCGACGAATCCCTGACGATCCGCCAGAACATCCTGGCCCCCCTGTCCGCGACGGGTTCCGTCGCCGACTGGGATAACCTCGTGGGTGCCCTGCAGATCACGGGCCTGGCCCAGCGCGTCGAACTCCACCCCTCCGAGCTTTCCGAGTGGGAGCGCTTCAAGGCCCTCATCGCCCGCGCGATCGTCTCCGGCGCGGAGGTCTTCCTCGTCGAAGACCCGATCACCTTGCCCCCCGCCGCCCGCACGGAACTCGGCCCCCTCCTGCGCGCCCTTGCGGACGCAGGCTGCGCGGTCGTCCTCGCAACCCCGAACCCCGAGGTCGCCGCCGCCTCCGACCGCGCGATCCTGCTGACGAACGGTCGCGTTGCCCTCGACGCGCCCAGCCCCTCCGTCGCGCTCATCAACGCTTCCCTGGAGGCCAACCCCGAGGACCCGAAGGCCCTCCTCGGCCCGATCCCCTCGGCGCTGCCCTCCTCCTTCGACGAGGTCATCTCCCCCACCGGGTCCTCCTCGGCCCCCGCGTGGCACCCGCTGGGCACCGACGAGGCCGGGGCACAGAGCGCGAACGCGCAGCAGGCTTCCGCGCCCGAGGAAGCCCCCACGACTGGGACGGCCGACCCCGCCGAGGCTGCCCTCGACGCGGCGACCACGCGCGTGGCAGCAGCGCCCGCCCAAGCGACCCAAGCAAGCCAGGCAACGCAGGTGCCCCAGGCCTCGCCGGAGCCCCGCACCGAGACGGCGATGCGCGGCATCCCCGTCGTCGACACCGAGGATCCAGCCATGGCCGAGCCCGAGGTCTCCGACCTGGTCGTGCGCGCCCGCAAGATCCTCTCCGATCTGCCCGGTTCGATCGCCCCGCAGGAGTAACGGACCGGTCACTGCGAGCCGCCATTCTTCGTGAGACACTAGGCGTATCAGGCGAGGCCCGCCTCGCTCACCCGCACGCGCAGGAGCACCCATGACTCAGCCCACCCCCCAGCCCGGGCAGTACCCGCCGCCGCCCGCCGACACCGCACAGGCCGCAGGCGAGGCCCGCCCCAGCATCGGCGCCCTCTTCGCGTCCGTGACGGGGCAGCTCTCCGCGATCATTCGCGGCGAGATCGAGCTGAACAAGGCGAAGCTGCGCACCTTCGTAGCCAAGAGCGGTAAGGGCATCGCCCTCCTCCTGGTCGCCGCGGTTTTCGCGCTCTACCTGCTCGGCTGGACGCTGCACACCGCCGAGATCGCGCTCGCGCTCGTCCTGCCCGCGTGGGCGGCATCGCTCATCATCGTCGGCGTCCTCCTCCTGATCGTCCTGATCCTCGCCCTGCTCGGCGCCCGCTCCCTCAAGAGCGCGCAGGAGCACCGCCCGGACCCTGCCGCATCGGTCGCCGCCACCAAGGAAGCCATCGAGAAGGGACTGGGCAAGTGAGCACCAACCTCGATCCGCGCAACGTGACCGTCGGCGAGTCCGCCCCCGCATCCACCTCCCCGGAACCGCGCACGGAAGCCCAGATCGCGGCCGACCTCGAACGTCAGCGCGCCGAACTGGCCGCCACGATCGACCAGCTGTACGCGCGCGTCCAGCCCGCCGCCCTCGCCCAGGAGGCGAAGGACGAGGCCAGCGCCCGTTTCGCTTCCTTCAAGGAGTCCGCGTCACTGACCCTGCAGGACGCGGTCGGCGGCAACGCCGAGGCCCTGAAGAAGGTCGGCATCGTCGCCCTGTCCGCGATCGGCACCATCGGCGTGATCGTCCTGCTGGCGACCCGCTCGTCGCGTCGGTCGCGTCGCGAGGCCCGCCGCGCAGCCCGCGAGGCCGCCGCGCACACGCTCGCAGCCCTCAAGTCCGACGTGACTGAGGCACTGTAAGCACCAACTGACGCAAACCGGCGTAACTCCGGCCACACCGGCCGCGGGTTGCGCCGGTTACATTTCCCCATTTTCGTGGGCTTTCGCGGGCCGAGTGCCGCTCAGCTGAGCGCGCAAAACACGATCCAAGGTGAGGTCAAGGCCCGTCATTAGCTATGATGGTCCCACGAAACATTTTGAACACCCAGGGAACCGCTCCACGCGGACCCGAACGACGCGGAGGGGGTCGACGCCATGGGGCGCGGCCGTCAAAAGGCTAAGCAGATGAAAGTCGCTCGGAAGCTGAAGTATTTCAGCCCCGACACCGACCTAAACGCACTCCAGCGCGAGCTGGCGGATGAGGACTCGTACCTGGCACACGTGCCGACGGACGAGCCCGAAGAGGACGATGCGATCGACGACGACCTCTACTCGAAATACGCCGACTTCGCCGAGATTCCCGCAGAAGACGACGACATCGACCCGAAGCAGCTCGATGAGTCCTTCTGGACGGGTGGATCCTCCACTAAGTAACGGCTCAGCCACACGGCGGACCGAGGACCGGTCCGCCGCTTTGGCGTGCCCAATCCACTCTTCCTGACGCGCCCGCGCGCACTCGTACAAAAGCACACGCATGCGGAGAGGGGTCGAGGCCCGCAGGCCTCGAACCCTCTCACGTACTCAGAGCAGGCGCACCGCTCAGGTCCGCTCAGGTCCGCTCAGGTCCGCTCAGCGCCGCTCAGCCCACGCGGTACTCGCCGTGCAGCAGCACGGCGCCCGCCTGGACGCCCTTCGTGCCGGAGATGAGGCGCACGCCCGAGGAATCAGTACTCAGGTCGGACACCGATCCGAAACCATCCACCGTGCCATCGGCGCCGGCTGACGTGACGGAGCCGAGGACCCACGCGGCCACCCCGTCCTCGTTGATAGCGGCCAGGACCTCGGTGGCGACAGACGCGGAGACGACGGCGACCATGCCGACGCCCAGGTTCAGGGAGTCTTCCATGCCGACCCAGGTGACGTCGCCGCCGCGGCGCACCCAGTCGAACACGGCGGGCACGGTCCACGTAGAGCGGTCGACGGTGGCGATGGCGCCCTGGGGCAGGACGCGCGACAGGTTCGCGGCCAGGCCGCCGCCGGTCACGTGCGAGTAGGCGTGAATCCCCTCGACGCCGAAGCGCTCGACCAGGTCCAGGCACAGGCGCGTGTACAGGCGGGTGGGCTCGAGGAGCTCCTCGCCGAGGGTGCGGCCGAACTCGGCCACGTGGGACTCCAGCGAGGCGCCGACGCGGGAGACAACGGAGCGCACCAGCGAGTAGCCGTTGGAGTGCAGGCCCGAGGAGGCCATGGCGATGACGACGTCGCCGCCCGTCACGCGCTCGGGACCCAGCAGCTTGGAGGCGTCCACGACGCCGGTCGCCGCGCCCGCGATGTCGTAGTCGTCGGGCTCCATGACGCCCGGGTGCTCGGCGGTCTCGCCGCCGATGAGGGGCGTGCCCGTGGCCTCGCAGGCCCGCGCGATGCCGGTGACGATGGAGGCGATGCGCTCGGGGACCACGTGCCCGCAGGCGATGTAGTCGGTCATGAGGACCGGGCGCGCGCCGATCACGACGATGTCGTCGACAACCATGCCGACCAGGTCCTGGCCGATCGTGTCGTGCACGTCCAGCGCCTGCGCGATCGCGATCTTCGTGCCCACGCCGTCCGTGGAGGTCGCGAGCAGCGGCTTCTCCATGCCCAGCAGGGCCGATGCATCGACCATGCCGGCGAATCCGCCGGTCGCGCCCAGGACGGTGGAGTCGTGGGTGGCGGCCACCGCGCTCTTCATCAGTTCGACGGCGCGGTCGCCCGCAGCGGTGTCGACGCCAGCGGTCGCGTAGTCCAGGGGGGTGTCGGTCATGGGTGGTGCCTTTCGCAGGTGGCGCTCGACGAGGCCGTGTCTGGGTGGTCGGGTTGAGAACGACGCCCGCGGCGCAGGGGTTGCGTCGCGGGCGTGGAGGTTAGCAGGGGGTGGCTTCGGGGGTTCCGGGCACGGGCGTCCCGGCGGGGATCGTCTCGGGGTATTCGCCCGTGAAGCAGCCGATGCACAGGGACGTGCCCTGTCCGGTGGCCGCGACCATGCCGTCGATCGACAGGTAGGCCAGGGAGTCGGCACCGATCGAGTCGCGGACCTGTTCGACGCTCATGGACGAGGCGATGAGCTCGGCGCGCGTCGGGAAATCGATACCGAAGAAGCACGGCCACGCAACCGGCGGCGAGGAGATGCGCACGTGCACCTCGGCGGCCCCGGCCTCGCGCAGCATCTTGACGAGCGCGCGCTGCGTGTTACCGCGCACGATCGAGTCGTCGATGACGACCAGGCGCTTGCCTTCGATGACCTCGCGCAGGGGGTTGAGCTTCAGGCGGATACCCAGCTGACGCAGCGACTGCGTCGGCTGGATGAAGGTGCGGCCCACGTACGCGTTCTTCACGAGGCCCTGGGCGAAGGGGATCCCGGACTCCTGCGCGTAGCCGATCGCGGCGGGCGTGCCCGAGTCGGGCGTGGGGATCACCAGGTCCGCCTCGATGGGGTTCTCGCGCGCCAGGGCAGCGCCCATCTCGTGGCGCGCGGCGACGATGCGGCGCCCGCCGATCGTCGTGTCGGGGCGGGCCAGGTACACGTACTCGAAGACGCAGGTGTTGGAGCGGCGCACGGCGAAGCGGCGCGAGTGCACGCCCGACGCGTCGATCGAGATGAGCTCGCCGGGTTCGACCTCGCGCACGACGGTCGCGCCGCACAGGTCGAGGGCGGCGGTCTCGGAGGCGACGACCCAGCCGGAGGCCAGGCGCCCGAGCACGAGCGGGCGGTAGCCGTGCGGGTCGCGCGCGGCGTACAGCGTGTTCTCGTCCATGAAGACCAGGGAGAACGCGCCCTTAATGCGCGGCAGGACCTTCAGGGCGGCGCCGACGAGGGGCGCGGGCTCGAGGTCGTCAGTAACCGACGAGGCCGGGGCGACCTCGTCCCCATCAGTCTCGGAAGGCGTCACGGACGGGGACGCGATGAAGGGGGTCGGCCCGGGAATGCGGTCGGCCATGCCCAAAAGCGCGGTCACGAGGGAGGTGTCGGTGGAGGCGCCGCGTTCGAAGTCCTCGCCGTCGTCGGCGATCTCGACGGCCAGCTCGCGCAGCTCGACCGTGTTGGTGAGGTTGCCGTTGTGGGCCAGGGCGAGCGTGCCCATGGGGGTGGGGCCCAGCGTCGGCTGGGCGTTGCGCCACACGTCCGCGCCGGTCGTCGCGTAGCGGACGTGGCCCAGCGCGATGTGGCCGCGCAGGCCCTGCAGGGACTGCTCGGAGAACACCTGCGAGACGAGGCCCTGATCCTTATACACGAGGATCTGTTTGCCATTCGATGTCGCAATACCGGCGCTCTGTTGGCCGCGGTGTTGCAAAGCGTAGAGGGAGAAGTAGGTCAGACGGGAAACGTCCTCGCCCGGGGCCCATACTCCGAAGACCCCGCAGTGATCGTGCGGGTGATCGTCTCCGAAGAGTTCCTGGTCGGACAGTGTCATGTCTGGCTGCGAGACGGGAAGCACGCTCTCACTCTCGCACATTTTTTTGCACTTCGTGGCACGTATCCACGTTATGGCGGGCACACGAGGGCCCGGCAGACACAGCACGCAGCGCGTAATTGCGCACGCTTTGCCAGGCAGAATCGGTCTCCTCATGGTCGAGATGCCACAATGGAGTGCAGCAATCATGAGGAGGAAACGTGGCCAATCCGACGCTGAGCGCCATCATGTGGGGACTCGCCCTGCTGGTGAGCGCCCTGGCCGTCCTGTCGTTCGTGCGAGGCCTGACACACCTGTGGCGCACCGTCTGCGCGGGCACGCCGGACCCGGGGCGCCTGACCCCCGTGGGCAAGCGCCTCTGGGGCGTCATCTCCGCGGCCCTGACCCACCGCGAGTTCAAGGGGCGCCCGTGGATCAAGTGCGCCCACTGGCTCGTCATGGTCTCCTTCCCGATCTTGTTCCTCACCCTGGTCACGGGCTACGCCCAGCTGCGCGTCCAGACCTTCACACTGCCTCTCCTCGGACACTTCGCGCCGTGGGAGTGGCTGACCGAGGTCTTCGCGTGGGGTGGCCTGGCCGGCATCATCCTCCTGATGGTCGTGCGCCAGCGCGCCGGGCGCGGCACGGCCGCGGAGGCGGCCCTGTCCAACGACGATCCCGACGGCGCTGCCGCCGCGGCCGACCCCGACGGCACCCCGCCCTCGTCCCTGGCCACACCCCACCCGCGCGACTCCTCCCCGCGCGGCCTGGCCTCCCGTTTCCTGGGTTCGACCCGCTGGCAGGCGCTCTTCGTCGAGTGGGTCATCCTCATCGTGTGCGCGTGCGTCGTGGCCCTGCGCGGCCTCGAATACGCGCTGTTCAGCCTCACGCCGGGCCTCGAGGACCACGCGACCGCCCTGCACTTCCCCCTCACCGCCTGGCTGGGCACGCTCTTCGCGGCCGCTGCCTCCTCCTCGGCCACCTCGCTGGCGAACGCGATCGTGGCGGTCAGCGCCCTCAAGGTCCTCACCTCCATGACCTGGCTGACGGTCGTCGGCATCCAGACCGGCATGGGCGTCGCCTGGCACCGCTTCGTCGCGATCCTCAACCTGTACACGCGCCGGGGCGCCGACGGCACGAAAGCCCTGGGACCGGCCGACCACATGCTCATCGACGGCAAGCCCGTGACCAGCGAGGACGACTTCGACGACCTCCCCGAGGACACCGTCCTCGGCGTGGGCACGATCGACGACTTCTCATGGAAGGCCCGCCTGGACCTGTACTCGTGCACCGAGTGCGGTCGCTGCCAGGAGCTGTGCCCCGCGTGGAACACCCAAAAACCCCTCTCCCCCAAGCTCCTCATCATGGGCCTACGCGACCACATGGAGTCCGCCTCCAACGTGCAGATCGTCGAGCAGGAGGAGGGCCACCAGAAGCTGGGCGATGGGCAGGTCCTCCTCGACAAGGGAGTTCCGGCCTCGCCGCACTCCTTCGACCTGGTCTCCGCCCTGTCCCTGTCGGGCGCGACCGGCCCCGAGGGCGTCTCCGCAGTGACCGCTCCCCTGGTCCCCGAGGTCGTCTCCGAGGAAGTCCTGTGGGACTGCACAAACTGCGGCGCCTGCGTCGAACAGTGCCCCGTCGACATCGAGCACATCGACCACATCCTCGACCTGCGCCGCCACCAGGTCCTCATGGAAGGTGCGTTCCCCCGCGAGCTGGGCCGCGCGTTCCGCGGCATGGAATCCAAGGCGAACCCCTACAACCAGCCCGCCCGCAAGCGCATGGAGTGGGCGAAGAAGCTGGACTTCGACATCCCCGTCGTCGGCGAGGACATCGAGGACGCCTCCGAGGTTGACTACCTGTTCTGGGTGGGCTGCGCGGGTGCCTACGACGACACGGCGAAAAAGACCAGCGCCGCCATCGCCGAGCTGCTGCACACCGCGGGCGTGTCCTTCGCGGTCCTCGGCTCGGGCGAGTCCTGCACGGGCGATCCAGCCCGCCGCGCCGGCAACGAGGCGCTCTTCCAGATGCTGGCCGCCCAGGCCATCGACACGCTCACGGAAGCCAAGCCGCGCAAGATCGTCGTCTCCTGCGCGCACTGTTTCAACACGATCGCGGGCGAGTACCCGGAGCTGGGCGGTTCCTTCGACGTCGTCCACCACACGCAGCTCCTCAACCGCCTCGTGCGCGACGGCCTGCTCACGCCGGTCGCGCCGTCGGCCTCCGCTGATTCCGCCGCCTCCACGGGTGCGGACGCCACGGACGAGGCCGGGGCAGCCTCCGCAGGCAACGCTCCCTCGGTCGGCACGCCCCTGAAGGTCACCTACCACGACGCCTGTTTCCTGGGACGCCACAACCGCATCTACGAACCCCCACGCGAGCTCGTAGGCTCCCTGCCGAACGTGGAGCTCCTCGAGATGCCGCGCAACCGCGACCGCGCGATGTGCTGCGGCGCGGGCGGCGCGCACGCCTGGTTCGAGGAGACGCGCGGGACCCGTATCGCCGACGCTCGCATCGTCGAGGCCGCCTCCACGGGTGCGGACGTCGTCGCGACGGCCTGCCCGTTCTGTTCCCAGATGCTCGGCTCCGCCTCGGGCACGTCCGCCGGTTTCGTCTCGGCCGACGCCGACCAGGGTACCGCGAATAACGATGCCGCCACGGCTACTTCCGGCCAGAAGCTCCCCGAGGTGCGCGACGTGGCCGTCATGCTGCTCGAATCCGTCAAGCGCGGGCAGTAGGGACGGCTATTCCTCGTCCTCCGGGGAGATTTCCTCAAGGCCAACGAGGAAGCCATCCTCGTCGACGACGTTGCCGCCCACGAGGGTCGCGATCATGCCGGCCGCCTTCTCGACGTCCTGCGTGGAACGCAGGCGTTCGAGGCGCGCGGTGCGGCTCATCGCCCCCGCTCCGGGCGTCGGAGCGGACGTGGGCAGCCAGCGCACCTGATATTCGATGATGGCCCCGGCCGTCCACGGCTCCCAGCGCAGGACGCGCGGAGGCGTGGGTACGGCGTGGACCTCGATCATCATGTCGGAGCGGTGCCCGATAGGGCTCATGAGAGCGTACCCGTCGACGACCTGCGGCTGGTCGCGCTGGGCCTCGAGCTCCTCGCGAGCCTTCGCGATCTTCGAGGCGATGTCCTCGCGCACCGGGCCGAGCTCAGCCTTCAGCTTTTCGATCTGCGCGATCTGCGCGGGGGTGAGCGGCGGGGGCTTGGGGGCCTCGGGCGCGATGTCGCGCGCGTCCTTCATCTGTTCGAACCCGGCACGCTCACGCATCGCGGAGAGCAGGTCCTCCGGATTGATCCAGCGCGGCGAGTACACCGTCAGATTCACGGCCGAGTCGGCGTCGGGGATCATGACGTAGCCGCTGCCCGCGATGCGCAGGCCGCCAGCGAGGCGGCGGGCCATGCGGCGCAGCGCCTCGAGCACGCGATACTCCAAGCCCGTGGGCAGGCCGTCGGGGAAGGCCTTGTCCCACTCGCCCATGACGCCGTTATTCTGCTGGCGGGCGTGCGTCTGCGGGCAGCGCAGGACCCACGCGTTGGACAGCGAGGCCGGGGTACCCAGCGCTGCGCGCGTCGGCTGGTCGAGCGCCCACGGCCCCTCCAGCTCAGCCTCGGAGGACAGGCGGAGACGTCCCGGGGCAATCCAGCCGGCCTCGTCCCACATGGAAATCGCGAGCGCCTCCAGTTCGGCGGGATCTACCGCGTCGGAGACGAGGAAGAGATGATGGGCGCGCGCGTCCTCCAGCTCGATGACGCCGGCGGGTTCACTCACCTCGATGGCGGCGGCGATCGGGACGGCGGCCTCGGCGCTCGTGACCTCGCCGCCGGCGGCAATCTGGAAGGCCGCGTCCGTCGAGGTCATCGTCGCCAGCCCGACGTTCGTCTGGGTGAGCGGATTGTCCGTCGCGCTCATCGGCGTCGGATCCGCGAAGGAATGAGGGGTGGCCGCCATGCGTTCCTTGAGGGAACGCCTCACCGGCGAGGCCTGGGGGGCCTCGTCCCTGTTGGTGACCTGCTCGGCACGCGGAGTCATACCGGGCAGCGCGACGCCCTGAATGACACCCGTGCGCGTCGGGGAGGGCGCGACCGGGGGAATGCCGACCCCTGCCTCGCGGCTGCCGCTAGTCTGCGGGGCGGCGTGCGCCTGCGGGACTCCCATGACGGGCGTCGGCGCGGGCGGCTCCGGCAGAGGCGGCACCGGCAGATCCGCAGGCTCGGGAGCGGGAGGCTCGGGCAGGTCGGCGGGATCCGGCGCAGGCGGATAGCTCATCTCGCGAGCCGCGCGCTCTGCGCGCATGCGTTCACGCCTGGACGGCGGCGGAGGAGGAATGGCCGACATCGAGTGTCACCGTTCGATGCGCGTGCGCGTGAAACGCTCGTGGGTGCGCGACGGCGTCGGGCCGCGCTGACCCTGGTAGTGAGAGCCAAGACCCTGGGATCCGTAAGGATGCTCGGCCGGGGAGGACAGGTCGAAGAAGCACAGCTGCCCGATCTTCATACCGGGGTAGAGCAGGATCGGCATCGTCGCGGTGTTCGACAGCTCGAGGGTCACGTGACCGGAGAAACCGGGGTCAATGAAGCCCGCCGTCGAGTGGGTGAGCAGGCCGAGACGGCCGAGCGAGGACTTCCCCTCCAGGCGCGCCGCAATGTCATCGCCCAGGGTGACGAGCTCGTAGGTGGCACCCAGGACGAACTCGCCGGGGTGCAGGACGAAAGGCTGATCGGGGCCCACGTCCACCAGGTGGGTGAGGTCCGACTGATCCGCCGCAGGATCAATCACCGGGTAGCGGTGGTTATCGAAGAGGCGGAACAGGCGATCCAGGCGCACGTCAATGCTGGCCGGCTGAACCAAGTCGCGGTCCAGCGGGTCGAGCTGGATACGCCCGGAGTCCAGGGAGGCTTTGATGTCGCGGTCACTGAGCAGCATGACTCGATTGTCGCACACTCAGCGCCGCGACAACAGCCTCAGCGAATCACTGCAGGGGCTGTCCCTGCGCGTCGTAGGCGTAGGAGCCGGAGCGAGCCACGATCATGATGAACTCGATGAGCGCCCAGATGGCGGCGATGGGCGCACCGATCAAGGTGATCGTCAGAATCAGCTGAATGACGCCCTTAGCGGTGTAGCCCAGGTAGAAGTTGTGAATGCCCAGGGCACCCACGAAGAACGCCAGGAGCAGGGCGATAATCCACTGCTTGGGGGCGCCAACGACGGGCTGGCCGTACGCGGGCTGGGCGTAACCGGGCTGGCCGTACGCCTGCTGGCCTGCGGCGTAAGCGGCCTGCTCGTAGCCGGGCTGCGCACCATAGCCGGGCTGCGCACCATAGCCGGGCTGCGCACCTTCGGGTGCACCGTAGGGCGCCTGGTTCGCGGCGGACTCGGGGCCCGCCTGGGCGGAGGTTGCGTCGTAGGCGGTGCCGTAGGTGGTCGAGCCGGGCGTCGCGGTCGCCTCGTCGAAGGAGGGGGCCGAGGCCTGGGGGAAGGACGGCGCGTCGGGCGCGGGGACGGCGTCGGGGGCCGCAGCAGTATCGGGGGCGGCGTCGAATGCCGGAACCTCGGGGGCGGGAATCTCGCCGGCAGCGTCAACCGCGGGAGCGTCGGGAATCGAGAAGTCGGCCGAGGGAACCTCGGGGACGTTAACCTTCGCAGGATCCTCAGTGGAGAAGGGGGTGGCCTGCGGGTCGGGCGTCGTCATGGGTGAGCCTTTCGATTGTCGTGGGGGGCCGCGAACGGCCGTACTGACATAGCCTAGCGTGCTCACACCCTCGTGCGAGAGTCGCGTCCACCCCGAAACGCCCCTGATTGATCCCGGAGGCCACGAACCAGTGTCGTGGTTCCTCACCTCACAAACGATCACTCTCACCCTCGAGAGCACGCTCCGCCAATGAAAAAGCGTGGGGCCCGGCATCAAGCCGGGCCCCACGGGTAGTCTGACGCGCGCATCACGCGCGGAGCGCAGGTGCTCAGACGGTGGGAACGCCGTTGGAGTCCGTCGCGTAGATCCACTTGCCCATGAAGGCCATGATGGCGCACGCGAGGCCCGCGATGCCAACCACGAGGACAATCAGGTAGCCGATGCCAGCCAGGGCACCGCTATCCGACGTGCCACCGATCACCATGAGGACGTAGCCGAGAACCAGAGCGGCGACGCGAATCGCGCCAACCTTCATGTGGCCGAGGTAGAAGTCGCCGGCGGCGATACCGCCGAGGAGCAGGTTGAGCAGGCCAGCGACCATGCGGGACTTGCCCTGGACGGGAGCGTTGTAACCAGGCTGCTGAGGAGCGGACATGTTGTCTCCTATGTGTTGATGACCCCTGGGATAAGGGCGTTTTCTAAAAACACGGTCAGACTACCGAAGCATTTGCATTTTGTACAATATCCTCCCCATTTTATGTTACGGATCACAGGTTAATTACTTTCGTTCGTCGCAGTGCGACTTTCTTCCATAGACTGACTGGGTGTTCACAAATCCGACGGCTGAGGCCTCGCGATCACTCCTGATCGACCTGCCCCATTGGTTCGCCGCACATCAGCGCAACCTGCCCATGCGCGCAGCCGACGTCTCCGACTGGGGAACCCTCGTCTTTGAGATCATGAGCCAGCAGACCCCCATCTCGCGGGTCCAGCCGATCTGGCTTGAGTGGATGGAACGCTGGCCTACCCCCGCCGATCTCGCTGCCGCATCCTCGGCAGACATCATCGTCGCCTGGGCAAACCTCGGATACCCCTCCCGTGCCCTGCGCCTCAAGGCATGCGCGTCCGCGATCATCGAGAAGCACGACGGCGAGGTCCCGCTCACCATGAAGGAACTCACCCTCCTGCCGGGCGTCGGCACCTACACCGCATCCGCGCTGCTCGCCTTCCGCCACGGAATCCGCGTGCCCGTCCTGGACACGAACGTGCGTCGCGTGCTGGTCAGATTTCTCGACGGCCGAGAGTTCCCACCCCACTCGACGCCCTCGAAAGCGGAAACGACCCGCGCCGAAGCGCTCCTCCCAGAAAATGGGCGCGAGGCAGCCGACGTCAGTTTGTCGCTCATGGAATTCGGCGCCCTCGTGTGCACCCAGCTGAGTCCCTCGTGCGACGAGTGCGCGATACACGCGAATTGCGTGTGGGCCGCCGCGGGATACCCGAAGGACGAGAAGCGCCCCACGCCCCAGCCCTACGTCGGCACCGACCGCCAGGCGCGCGGCCGCATCATGAAAGCCCTGCGCACCGCACACTTCGAAGGCAAGGAAGGCCTCACCAAGCGCAAAGTCCTCGACGCCGCCCGCATCGACGGCGGCGACCGCTACCAGCCCTCACGCGTGTACCGCGCCCTCCTCAAAGACGGCATGATCGTCTACGACGAGGACACCAAGCGCGTCACGCTCCCCCGATAACGCCGCAGGCACGAGGCCGGGGCCGGGGACCCTTCACCCGAGGAACGCCGCCCCGGGAGGCACCCACGGCCTCGTCGATCAGTCAGTAGCGGATGGCGTCGATCGGCTTGATGCGCACGGCCGCGAGCGCGGGGATGATCCCGCACAGTGCGCCGATGCTCGTGGAGATGGCGACGCCCGCGATGGCGGCGCCGACCGGGAAGGCCGGGGTGTCGCTGAGCGTGACCCCCAGAGCCTCGAGGGGCAGGAATCGCACGACCACGATCGCGATGCCCACGCCAATGACGCCGGCGACGAAGGTCGCGACGACGGACTCCATGAAGACCGCGAAGAAGACGCGCGCCGCGGAGGCGCCGACGGCCCGCCGGATGCCGATCTCGCGCACGCGCTGGCGCACGGTCACGATGGCGACGTTGAGCAGGCCCAGAGCGCCCAGGAACACGATGATGCCGCCGATGACCATGATGACGTTGGAGATCGTGCCGAGCTGCTCCTCCCCGATGTCCTCATGCTCACCGCCGGAGACGGAGACCTTCCAGCCCTCGCCGAGGATCGAGGCCAGGGCACGCGGCAGGGTCTCGCGAGCCTGGTCGGCGTTCTCGGTGCCTACCCACGCGATCATGGCCGGCGAGGTCATCTGCGGGAAGGACACGCGCGCCGCGTCGTAGTGCGCGAACACGGTCGGCATCTCGTAGGAGCTCTTCGACTTGGTGACGCCGACGACGCGCATCGCGACGCCGTCGCTCGTGTGCAGGACGATCGGCACCTGGTCGATGGGGGCGCGCCCGAGCTGATCCCACAGGGTCTGCGAGATGACGACGGGAATCAGGCGCTGGTCGGCGTCGCTGCTCTCGACCCAGCGTCCCGCGAGCATGCGGGTGCGGTAGATAACCGCGTAGGAGGGGTCCACGCCCTGGAACGCGACGCCGTCAACCATGTCGCCGATCTTCGTCAGGGGATAGCCGCGGAATTGTCCGCTGGCCCGGGCCTGGCGGGTTTCGACGATCTCACCGCCCCCGCTGGAAAAGCGCGACCAGTAGTGGATGTCCGTGCGCTCGGCCAGGGTGGCCATGGCCTCCCCGATCATGTCCTTCTCATCGGGGCGCGTCGCCGTCTGCGCGCCGGCAGGTGAGGCATCGACTCCCGTCCCGGAGACGTCCTGGTACGGGCCGCTGCCTGACGGCCCCTCCGAGGACGCCGAGGAGCTTTCGGGGGTCAGTCGCAAGGTGACCGAGCGTCCCTCGTACAGCTCCGCCAACTCGCGCGAGGACTGCAGGAGCAGGTCACCCAGCGCGATCACGATCGTCATCGCAGCGACGGCCGCGACCACGCCCACGAGGGAGAGGACGACGCGCGCCTTCTGCACCTTGACCTCGCCCCACGCTTCGATGAGTGCACCCAGGATCTGACTAATGGCGTTCACTACTCCCCTCCTCCGTCGTCGTGGGGGACGAGGCCTGCTCGGCTTCCGGGTCGCCCTCGGCGGGCGGCAGCGAGGGTTCAGCCGCAGCGGGTTCTGTGCCCGCCTGCTCGGTCCCGGCCTCGTCGCCCGAGTGCACCACCTCCGCGCGGTGCGCGAGAGCGGCGGGATCCCCTGCCTCGTGCAGGGTGCCGTCGTAGAGCTCGTAGGCGCGCTGCGCCCGCGCGGCCACCGCCATGTCGTGCGTGATGACGATGAGGGCAGCGTTGGACTCGCGGGCGACCTCCTCGAGGAGGGCCATGACGACGCGGCCCGTGTCCGTGTCGAGGGCGCCCGTCGGCTCGTCGGCGAGGATGACGCGCGGGCGGCGCACGAGGGCACGCGCGATCGCGATGCGCTGCTGCTCGCCGCCGCTCATCTCGCCCGGGTACGAGTCCGCGCGCTCCCCCAGGCCCACACGCTCCAACATGTCGAGGGCAATCGAGCGCCTGCGCAGCAGCTGAGGGCCCGGCGCATACAGGAGGGGAACCTCGACGTTCTCGGCGGCCGTGCGCGCCGAGAAGATGTTGAACTGCTGGAACACGAAACCGAAATCTTCACCGCGCATGCGAGCACGGCGCCCCTCCCCCAGGCGCGTCGTATCCACCCCGTCCAGCTCGTACGTGCCCGAGGTCGGGGCATCCAACAGGCCAATGATGTTGAGCATCGTGGACTTACCCGTGCCCGAGCGACCGCCGATGGACACGTGCTCGCCCTGGGCGACATCCAGATTGACACCGCGCAGAATGTGCAGATCCTCCCCGTCAGGCAGGGTCACCGTGCGGGTCACGTCCCGCAGGCACACGAGACTCATTGCGCGCCCGCCCCGCCGGTCGAGCCGCCCGCGCCGCCAGCCCGACCGGAGTCCGCACCGCCCAAGGGACCATCCTGGTAGTCCTGATCGTCCTTGTTCGAGGTCGGGGTGAACTCGAGGATCTCCTCGCCCTCCGTCAATCCCTCCTTCACCTCGACCATCTTGCCGTCGGTAATGCCCAGGGTGACGGCGCGCTTCTCAGGCTTGGTGGGGTCGGAGGTCGGCAGGTAGACGGAGCCGGACTGGTAGCGCCCCTCGACCGCGGAGAGCGGCACCGCGAGAACGCCCGTCGCCGAGCCCGCCGTCATCTCGAGGGTCACCTGCAGGCCCGCAAACACCGTCTGGTCTCCAGGGATCGCGCAGCGGGCCTTCAGATCCGTCGAGGACGAGGCGCCGTTATCGGAACCGGTGTTCGACTTCGGGTCCTGTGCCTTGCCAGTCGGGCTCACCAGCTTGACGTCCGAGCACTCGAAGGGCGCGGGACCGTTCTTAATCGTGACGGTCGCCGTCGAGGGCGCGTCCTGCAGGCGATACATCTGGTCCGCACTCAGGGAGGCGACCGCAGAGAAAGTCGCCGGGGCGACAGTCGCCACCGTGTCGCCGATCGCGAACTGCTGGCCTTCCAGCACACTCGTCGACACCGTTCCATCACCGGGCGACACGACCGTCTCGTACTTGTACGTCGGATCGGCGGTCTCAACGCTCACATTACCGTCCTCGTCGGTCACCTGACGGGTCTCGCCCGGGATTTCCTTGCGAATCTGGACAATGGAGTCACCCTTGGACACCTTGGCGCCGTCATTGACGAAGGTCCGCACGACGTTGCCGTCCAGAGTCGCGCGGGCGACGACCGGCTCATCCGCCTGGATCGTGCCCGTGACGCTCACTGTGTTCGTGATGTCGGCGCGACCCACCTCGATCATCATCTGCCCGAAGCTGCCTCCCGGGTCCATGCCATCGGTCCCCTCGTCCTCCTGGGCGGCCGGGAAGAACGCGAACTTCACCAAGGAGAGAGCGATAACTACCCAGGCCAGAACCTTGACAACGTCGAGCACCTGGGCGGTGCGGGTCTTGTGTGCCACGTGCGTCTCCTTCGATGAACGGCGTTGCTCAATTGTAAGGTGCGCCTCATTCAGGTAGCAAGGTTTCCCGCTTCTTATCAGGGTTTTCTCAGGGGCTTCCCGTTGGCTGGGCAGCGTGCTTCCATGCCCTACGATGGGGATCGAACCGACGAAAGGCTGCCATGATCCGCCGCGCCACGCCCGCAGACGCCGAGGCCCTCTCCGACCTCTCACGCACCTGCTTCACTCAGACCTTCGGGCACCTCTACACACCCTCCGACCTCGAGGCCTTCCTCGACGAGGCTTACTCCCCCACCGTCCTGCGCGCCGAACTCAACGACCCCGAGCGCGCGACGTGGCTCCTCTTTGACGAGCCAGTTGACGAGGCCGGGGCAACGCTCTCCTCCGGCGACCACCCGGGCACGCCCGACCCCGGAGACGAGGCCCCGGCCTCGTCCCTCTCACAAGCTCCCATCGGCTACGTGACCGCATGCCCCGCGCACCTGCCCCACCCCGACGTCGCGCCCGGCGACGGCGAGGTTCAGCGCCTCTACATCCTGCAGGGACACCAAGGTGGGGGCCGCGGTACCGTGCTGCTTCGCACCGCGCTGGACTGGCTCGAGCGCGGCGGCCCACGCACCCTCTGGATCGGCGTGTGGAGCGAAAACTACGGGGCGCAGCGCTTCTATGCGCGCCACGGCTTCGAAATCGTCGGCGACTACTCCTTCATGGTGGGCGACCACGCCGACCACGAACTCATCACGCGCCGCCTCCCGCGAGCGCTTGACGCGTGAGTGGCGTGTCAGTGGCGTGTCAGTGGCGCGTCAGTGGCGCGCGCACCAACGCTCATAGGCGAAAGGGCCCGGAGGCGTCATGCCTCGGGGCCCTCCCCACGTTGCGTCGTCAGGCCTGCTCGGACTCGGCGATCTTCTTGCGCACGTCATCCATGTCCAGGTTCTGGATCTGCGAAATCAGATCCTCGAGCGCGGACAGCGGCAGGGCACCGGACTGGCGGAACACCGCGATACCGTCGCGGAACGCCATGAGGGTCGGGATCGACGTGATCTGCGCGGCCATCGCCAGCTGCTGCTGATCATCCGTATCGATCTTGCCGAACACGATGTCCGGGTACTTCTCGGAAGCCTCTTCAAAGATGGGGCCGAACTGGCGGCACGGGCCGCACCAGGTCGCCCAGAAATCCACCAGCACGATGCCGCCGGCGGACACGGTCTGCTCGAAGTTCTCCTGCGTGAGAGTAACGGTAGCCATGATTCTCCTGTTGTCGCCGGCTAACCCGACGGTGATCGAGGCGCAGGCTTGGTGCCCACGCGTGAAGTGTCTTATTCAACGGGCGCGGCGCGCCCACTATTCCCCTGAGGGAAGATCCGCGGTCGTGACGTGGCGCACGTTTTCCTCCGAGGCGCCCAAGCCTCGCAAAATGAACGTCTCCACCAACGTCAGCGCGGACTCGCGATGCTCCGGATCTTGCGGCAGACGCTGCCCCTGCAGCGTCGCGTGAATCAGGTGCACCGCGCCGAGCGTATTCTGCTGAGCGATCAGCCCGCGCTCCATGGCCTCGTCAAGAATGCCGATGAGGACCTCACCCACAACACCCGCATGATCATGCAGGTGCGAGGCGCCTTGGCCGGACATGTGACGGCGCAGACCCATTCCAGCCTTCACGTGGTAGCGGCCAATCATCTGCAGGTGGGAACGAATGTAAATGCGCAGGCCCATCAGGGGATCCGGCTCAGCTTCGAGGCGCTGAGTCAGCACGCGCGCGAACTCGCTCGTCACCTCGCGTATGTAGGCGAGCAGGAGCACTTCCTTGTCCGCGAAATGGTTATAGACCGCCGTGCGACCGACGCCCGCGCGCTCCGCGATCTGGCTCATCGTGATCGACTCGAAGGACTGCTCGCCCATGAGCGACCCCAGGGCCTCGAACAGGCGCGCGCGAGTCAGCTCGCGGTGAGAGGCAAGGGACTCCCCAATAATCTTCGGCATGCGCTTATTCTGACATCTTTCCCCTCAGTGTCGTCAAATTGTGGCTGCGCGCCGGTTGCCCATCCTTAGCGAGCGCAGCGGGCGACCACGGCCTCGACGATGGGGAAGTCTGCGACGATCCACGGGAGCGCGGCGAGGTCCGCGAGGGGCACCCACCGGGCCTCAAGGTGCGACGCGCCCACGCGCGGAGAGGGCGAACCAGGCGCGACCTCGGCGAGCCACACGCCCATGACGCGACCGCCCACAATCGGCCACCACTGGCCGCCCTCAGGGCACACGCGTTCACCCACGGCCAGGCGCGCGCCGAGCTCCTCGACTATCTCGCGCTCAAGGGCTTTTACTGGATCCTCATTGTCCTCGACCTTGCCGCCGGGCAGCTCGAACTGACCGCGCAGCTCCTGCGGGTACGCTCGCGAGCAGGCGAGCAACGTCGTGGGCGCACTCAGCGAATCGACGATCGCGGCGGCCACCACGGGACGAGTCATGGGAACTCCAATCAATCAGGCGAGCCCAGTGTATCTGGAGGGAGAACGCATGCCAGATCTGGACGGCAGACGCCAGCGGCGTACACCTGGCATCTCCTATTCCTCATCTTCCTTATCGAACCGACAAGTGGCGCCAGTTGCGCGGATATCCATACACCCGCTACCGTTCCTCGCCTCCCCATATCCCAACCACACCAGCTTGCAGCCGTTGCACGGGTATCCACACGCCAGACCTGCCACAACACTCCACCAGCACCCAGCCCCCGAGCACCCCGCCTCAAACTCCAGCGGTGCCGGTTGCGCGGCTATCCGACGTGACGATATGATCGACGGGTCGATTCCTTCGGGACGATGAATTGCGGGCGTAGTTCATCGGTAGAATGGAAGCTTCCCAAGCTTCAGAGGCGGGTTCGATTCCCGTCGCCCGCTCCATTTTGACTCCGGTGGAAAACTCGCTATACCCCGCAAATGTACTATTGCCTGAACTTGCATAAAGCATCTCGCTCACTTCTGTCGACACTGAGAAAACGACATTCCCGACCAAATTTTTCTCCCGATTGGAGATGTCACGATGGGTTCCCGGTTAGGTGTTTTGCTTAAGACTTACTCCGGTTGGGAGATCTACTACGACCACTGGGCGGCCCAAACGGTCGGACTGGACATTGCGATCGACGGTATGGAAGCCACCTATGAACGTGTGCGTTGTATGTCTCCGATGGGTGTTGATGATCCGCATGCTTGGGAGGGGGCGACGTGGATTGAGGGCACACTTCTGATCGACGAGACCAGGAAACTGGTGGTGTGGGCAGAGGAGAGTGAGGCACTCTACATGCCTCGACTTATCAACTACCTCGTTGAGCACACCTGGCCTGGGTGGACGGCCGCCTGGTCAGCCGAAGGAACCAGTGGAACTCTTCGGGCTGCGGGCGTCGATCCGGCCACCATCTTCACACACCGTTCTGATCGTTTGCCGTGTGATCGCGCGCCCAGTCTAGAGCCATGGGATGAGTGGCACGGAGCTGATCCCATCACCGTGCGCATGGCAGACGGCACCTTGGTCACCTGGCGCGCCTACGGCTTCCTGGAAGATGTTACTGGATGCGGTCCTGAGAGTTTCCTGGCTTTAGCTCGCGAGGTCGCCTCCCGGCTACCGGATGAATCGGATGCGTGGGAGCAGACCATGGATGACGATGTTCCGACCACCGGGATATTCGTGGACTACCAAGCACGCTCGTTGCGTTGGTGGTCGCTCCAGGACAGGGACATGCACCTGGAGGATTTCGATGCGCTGTGGCCGGGATGGACACTAACCAGCAGTTCGGACGACTACTCCTGGCACCAAGAACTCACCGGGCAGGTATTCCGTACCTGGGCTGACGATGTCAACGAATGTCGCTCCTGGATCGTGAGAGCTATTGAAGAAGGTACACGAGCCAACCCGCTAGCAAGCTTGGCTAACGCCCTGTCAGGTCAGGGTCATGAGATCAGTCCGTACGCGTCCGCTCTGGAGTTCGTTCCCTCCAACCGTCAAGCCGCGATGGAAACCTTCAATCGGCTCCTCAATGTCGTTCGAGACGCGCCGTTGAAGCCCGCGCGAATTATCGACCGACACGGAACTATCACACCCCCGTTCGAGGAGGGAGAGGCCGGATTCTAGGGGTGGTTGCAAGACGGGTTATGTCCTGAGCAGCAGTTCGAGGCGTTGCTTGGGTGCGTCCCAGTTGGGCGTTTTGCCGGGCACTCGCCCCGATTGTGAGCGATGACGTCCAGGTTTGCGTCGCTCGGGGGCCAACGATCAGAGCCTTTGGGCATGTAATTGATGCAGGAGCCCGTTCGTGTTCTCGTTCGTTGCGCACTGCCAGGGCCAATGCTGGTCACACAAGTACACATCAAACCCCACGCTCCGAGGCAATCTTGCCACGCTGAGCCAGATCGCTGCCCCAGTCCCACCTCAGCAACAAACGCAAGGAGTCAGGTAAGCCTGCACACTTATCGATAATGGCATCGTCAACCTCGACGACTGCGTGTCCGTTAGACACGTAGAGCAACATCGTGAACCGAGTAGAGCACTCCACGAGTGCGCAGAGCACCTTTGCCCTAGATGCCAATGGACTGACAGATCGTCTCCACACACGAGTTCATGCTCTGACTTATGCGCGAAAAGCCAACCAAGCAGGCACAGATCTGTTCTAGAGACCACCTGAGTCAAGCCTGTCTCTAGGTTCTAGTGGTGGCGCGCGTCGCCAACAAGACCTGGGCGCAGCGCCAGTCGGCGCGAAAAACCTCGCCCAGCACGGCGCCTCCAGCGACCTTTCCGCGAAAAAGCTCGCCCAGCAAGCACAAAAACGCCGAATTTGGGGGGTTTTAAGCGCGCTGGGCAAACTTTTTCGCGCTTTCGCGATGACGCAGTGCCGCAGGGCGAACTTTTTCGCGCCCAAATGAAACCGCCACCACGAAAACCGTGCCGCAAAGGTGACAGCGGTTTCAGCCTGGCAACGCGTTGCACCGAAAAGGCAAGCGATGCACTAGACACAGGACTGGTCTGGTCTGGTTTTGTGGGCCGGGTGTTTTGAGGGTTGTTGGTTGTTATTGGTGGTGTGCCCATTGGCGCGTGTACTGGTTGGGTGAGAGCCAGCCCAGCGCGGTGTGGGGGTGCTCTTCATTGTAGCGGCGCGACCAGGCGCCGATTAGTGCGCGCGCGTGGTTGAGGTCCTCGAACATGTTGTCCTCCAGGAGTTCATCACGCATGCGGTTGTGTAAGGACTCCACGAACCCGCCCAGCCAGGGCTGGCCCGGTGGGATGAATGCTTGGAGTGTGTCGTGCTCGTTGGCCCAGCGCCCCATGGCTGCGGCGATGAATTCGGGCCCGTTATCGGGGCGCAGCACCTGGGGTGCCCCATGGGTTAGGGCAGCCAGGTCACGCATGTCGATCACGTCGGCGGCTCCCATACGCCGCTCGACGCAGAAAGCCAGGTGCTGGCGGGTGAACTCATCGATGAGGTGACAGACCTTGAACACGCGTCCCTTCCAGTCCGAGTCGAACTGGAAATCAATGGCCCACACCTGCCCAGGAGCGCTAGCCCTGACCAGGTGCTGTAGGCGCGGCGCAGTGCGGGGCTTGTGGGCTTTGCGCGGACGCACGCGCAGCCCTTCGGTGCGCCACAAGCGCCGGAACGTATCACGGCCCACGACAATGCCCTCGCTCTTGGCCCGCGCCCAGGCGCGTTTATAGCCCCAGCGTCGATGCGTGGTGGCACAATCGTTCATCCACTGGCGCACACGCCCATGATCACGCAGCGTTTTCGCCCTGCCCGCCGCGCGGGCCCGGCAATACGCTGACCGCGACAGCCCGGCAACGCGCCCGCGCAAGACGCTGAGAAAACCCCTGGCCAACCAGGTAGCTCACAGCCTCGTGCCTGCGCGCCGGGCTGAGAAGTTTCCCTCTGCCAACTCTCGCAACGCTGCCTTTTCTAGCTCTGCTTGGCCTAGCAACTGTTTCAAGCGCTCGTTTTGCTCGCGCAACTCACGCAGCTCCTTGGCCTCACGACGATTCATCGTCCCATAACGCTGGCGCCACCGGCACAACGTCGCCTCGCTGATACCTAGCACGCGGCAGGCCTGGGCCGTACTCATGCCCTCACCTCCCAACGCCTCGGCCTTCTCCAGCTTCACGACAATCTACTCAGGCGTGTGCTTCGACAACTTCCTCATGGTCATCCATTCTGCCCGGCCACAAGCAGCCGGGACTACTCAGAACAACCCTCTCACAACAAACGGACCGAAAAACCCAGACCCCTCCACCGAGATGGGCGTGTACTTCATGCCCTCTTCCAGGACAGTGATTTTGTTGCCGTTCCTTGCCCCACCGAAAGTCTGGGTCCATGATTCGCGTACTCTGGCTGGGTCACTGATGACACCTGGGGGCTCCAAGACGCCTCCGGGTGCTGCACCGTTGGCGAAGAAGCTGACCCCGTAGTCTTCGCAGGCTTGGGCCATGCTGATCGCGTTTGTCGCCATCGCAATCGGTGAGTACCCGACCAGTCCGTCGAAGCCGAGGCCTGGGATGTGCAGGACCTCAGACGATGACAGGACCACTCGCTCATATTGGGCGTTGGGTGGTTCGTCTGTGGTGCGCTGATACTCGCAATACAGTCGGCCCGCGCTGTCGCGCCCCACGGCCATGCGGTTTGGCATGAGCGGATACAAGCCAATGACCTCGCCGCGCCCGTTGCGGATGACCTGGGCGTAGGCGTTGCCCCACAGCAGCAGGTAGGTCATGCGCGTTTCCCGGAACACGAAGCTCGTCATCTCCAGGTTGGGTTCGTCGTGCAGGAGCCGGTAGAGCGGATGGTCGGGGGCTTTCTCTTTCCCACCATCTGCGCGCACCCGGTACACGTGCAACGGCAGGCCCCCGATCGCCTCGGCCAGAATCCGCACACACGAGTACACCGCGGTCATCTGCATAGCGGAGCGCTCGGTCACCGCACGGCCGCTACTCGCGGGCCCGAACAGGAAGCTGTAGGATGAGCCCAGGGTCTGGTCGGTGGCCTTGTGCGTAGCATTGTTTCGTATCCATGTATTCAGGCCCATAGGGTGCTCCTCGGAGAAATAAGCAGCAGTTAGCGAGGTACGACATGTCAGGCAGCACTGAATTCGAGGAAGTTCGTGTTGAAATCGAACGAGACGGAAAGCCTGTTGTCGTTGCCTTCCAAGGGCGCCGCTTGAGTCGCGTCGCATACGTGCGTGACGGTCGAGAAACCGTCTACCGTGCCTACGCCACCCCGAAAGACAAGATCGCGGTCACCAAGCGCTCCGCGGTGGCGTGGCAGGCAAGCGCTCACCTGAACGAAGAAACCTGGGCCGACATCGCGAACGGCAATGAGTGGTGGCAGCCCACCTACGCACTCTTCGTCGCTGACACGTGGGAAGAACTCCGCACGCAGCTCGATGCCGAGATCGTCGCCAAGCTACAGGGCAAAGCCGAGCCCGTCCCAGTCGAACACCTCGACCTCTAGCCCGCTTACAGCACCAACATGCCGCGCGAGTCGTAGACGGATTCGTTGTGTTGTCCGCCGTTTCGGTTAGCTCGGTCGAGGGCCATGATGGTGGCGACGACTCCGTCGATTGTCTCGGTGGATTTGGCTCTATCGGGTTTGATGTTTCCGGCAGGGCCCAGCAGCGGTGGCGGCAGGACCAGGCCAGGCTTCGAGACGGCGCACCGGGCCACACGCCAGCACGCCAGGTGCCGCCGGTGTGGAGGGCGCCGGAGGGACCTGCCGCAGTGCCGGTGGGCGGCGGC
>CALHZX010000053.1 GCA_938040725.1 uncultured Actinomyces sp.
TTGTCATCGGCGACGGCTCGGACGTGGGCGGCGGCGCCTCCACGATGGGCACGCTGTCGGGCGGCGGCAAGCAGCGCGTGCGACTGGGCGAGCGCTGTCTCCTGGGCGCGAACTCGGGTCTGGGCATTGCTCTGGGCGACGACTGTGTGGTCGAGGCCGGCCTGTACGTGACCGCCGGCGCGAAGGTGACGCTCATTGACTCCTCCGGCGAGACTGAACCGCGCACGATCGCCGCACGTGAGCTGTCGGGCGCGTCGAACATCCTGTTCCGCCGCAACTCTCAGACCGGCCGTATCGAGGCCATCGCCCGCGCGGGCGTCGTGGGCATCGAACTCAACGACGCACTGCACGCGTCGAACTGAGTGTTCTTACCAACGAGGCCGGGGCGCGTCATGCGCCCCGGCCTCGTGTTATGACAGAGTCCGTCAGCGCGCGTTCCATGCCTCTCGGATGCGCTCGGCTGCGGCGGCCACGCGCTCGTCGGTGGCGGTCAGGGCCACGCGGACGCGCCCGTGTGCGGCCGTTCCGTAGAAGTCACCGGGGGCCACGAGGATGCCGAGACCAGCCAGGCGATCCACGAGCGCCCAGGAGTCGCTCGGGTTAGCGGGGTCAGCGACCCACAGGTACAGGCCGGCCGCTGTGTCAGGGTCGACGTCGAGGCCGGCCTCGGTCAGCGCGTCGAGGAGGAGCGTGCGACGCGCCGCGTAGACGCTGCGCTGGCGCTCCACGTGCTCAGTGTCGTGAAGGGCGACCGCCATCGCGTGCTGGACAGGGGCGGGCACCATGAGTCCGGAGTGCTTGCGCACGCTCACGATGGGCGCGACCAGCGCGGGATCACCGTAGATGAGCGCGCCGCGGTAGCCCGCAAGATTCGACTGCTTGGACAGCGAGTACAGGACGAGGAGGCCGCTCGCGTCGCCGTCGCACACGTCCGTGTCAAGCAGGGAGGGCACTCCCTCGCTCACGTAGGGCTCGGCCCACGGCAGGGTCGCGTAACACTCATCGGACACAACGACGGCGCCGTGGGCGCGAGCCCAGGCAACAACGGCGCGCAGCTGGTCCTTGCTCATGACGTGGCCATCGGGGTTGCCCGGGGAGTTCAGGTAGACGAGGGCGGCCTCGGGCCAGCGCTCAGGGGCAGAGGGGTCGACGGCAACCGGGGTGGCACCGGCCAGGCGCGCGCCGATGTCGTAGGTCGGGTAGGCGACCTCGGGCACGAGGACCGTGTCACCCGCGCGCACGCCTAAGAGGGCGGGAATCCAAGCGACGGCTTCCTTCGAGCCAATCGTGGGGATCACGCCGCCCGGGCCGACATCGACCATGTGTCGGCGCGCTCCCCATGCGAGGATCGCATCGCGCACCTCGGCAGTGCCGATCACCGTCGGATAGCCGTGCGCGTTGGACGCCTCGGCGAGGGCCTCGCGTATGAACGCGGGGGTATCGTCGACGGGAGTTCCGACGCTCAGATCACAAATTCCCCCGGGATGGCCAGCCGCGCGCGCTTTTGCGGGCGCCAGCTGATCCCAGGGGAATTCGGGCAGGTCAAGGGGGCGGGGAAGGATCGTGGTCATACCCCTACCCTATCGACTGTCAGAGGTTTTCGGCCTTCCAGTCCTCATTCTGAGGGGGCAGGGCGGCGATCATCGGATCGTCGAAGTCCTGGACGCCAGTCTTCTGTGCTCCGCCGGGGCTGCCCAGGTCGTTGAAGAAGTCGACGTTGGCGCGCAGGTAGTCGGACCACTCGGAGGGCAGGTCGTCCTCGTAGAAGATGGCCTCAGTCGGGCACACGGGTTCGCACGCGCCACAGTCCACGCACTCCTCGGGGTGGATGTAGAGCGAACGGGCGCCCTCGTAGATGCAGTCGACGGGGCACTCGTCCACGCATGCGCGATCCTTGACATCCACGCAGGGCTGCGCGATGACGTAGGTCATGAGACGTTCCTCCTGGTCAGTTCTAAAGACTCGTTGATTCTATTATTCACGTATGAGCAACCCCGAGTCACCCCGCGTCAGCAAGACCCCCACAAGCGGCGGAAATACGCCAATTCAGTCGAGTGCGACGGATGGGGCGCGCGAGGAAATTTCCGCACGCGCACCTGGCGCAATTCCCACCTTGCCGTGGATGAGCTTCAGGGTCGGCGAGAGGATCGTCATCCGCTACCGCCTGCCGGACGGGCTGCACGATGCGCTCGGAGAGGCGCTCGAGGTAGCTCCCACGCACGTCACCGTTGCGACGAGGCGCGGGCCGGTCCGCGTCGATGCCCGCACGATGGTGACAGGCAAGCGCGTACCGCCTCCGCCCACCGTCTAGCGGGCGAAGGGCGAGGCAGTTCAGCGGTTGGCGCGACGCTCGCGGGCGGCGATCTTAAAGCGCTCCTGGGCGTCCAGGACGACCTTGCGCACGCGCACGGCCTCGGGCGTGACCTCGACACACTCGTCGTTAGCCGCGAACTCGAGGGACTCCTCGAGGGTCAGCTTGCGCGAGGGGGTCAGCGACTCGTACACGTCGGCGGTCGCGCTGCGGGTGTTCGTCTGCTTCTTCTCGCGGCAGATGTTCACGTCCATGTCCTCGCCGCGCGGGTTTTCACCCACGACCTGGCCCTCATAGACCTCGGAAGAGGGCTCGACGATGAAGGAGCCGCGCTCCTGCAGGTTCGTCATGGCGTACGGGGTGGCTTGGCCTGCGCGGTCGGCGACGAGGGAGCCCGTAAGGCGCTGCTCAATGGTGCCCTGCCAGGGCGCGTAACCGTCCGCGATAGACGAGGCGATACCGGTGCCGCGCGTTTCAGTGAGGAAGCGCGTGCGGAAGCCGATGAGGCCTCGTGCGGGCACCACGAACTCCAGGCGGATCCAGCCCGAACCGTGGTTCGCCATGGTCTCCATGCGGCCCTTGCGGGCGGCCATCAGCTGCGTGACGGCGCCGAGGTACTCCTCGGGGATGTCGATCGTCATGCGCTCCATGGGCTCGCTGAGGACGCCGTCGATCTCCTTGGTGACGACCTGCGGCTTGCCGACGGTGAGCTCGAAGCCCTCGCGGCGCATCTGCTCGACGAGGATTGCCAGCGCGAGTTCGCCACGGCCCTGGACCTCCCAGGCGTCGGGGCGCTCGGTGGGCAGAACCTTCAAGGACACGTTGCCGATGAGCTCGCGGTCGAGGCGATCCTTAACCTGACGAGCCGTGACCTTCGCGCCCTTGACGCGGCCGGCCATGGGCGAGGTGTTGATGCCGATGGTCATCGAGATGGCCGGGTCGTCGACCGTGATGAGCGGGAGAGGACGCGGGTCATCGAGGTCGACAAGGGACTCGCCGATCATGATGTCCTCGATACCGGCGACGGCGACGATGTCACCGGGGGCGGCGGAGTCGGTGGACACGCGCTCGAGGCCCTCGGTGGCCAGCAGTTCGGAGATGTGGACGCGCTGGATAGTGCCGTCGTGGCGCGCCAGGCCCACGTCAGCGCCCTTCTTGAGGGTGCCGTTGTGGATACGCAGCAGGGCGAGACGACCCAGGAACGGCGAAGCGTCCAGGTTGGTAACGTGGGCCTGCAGCGGCATGTTCTCGTCGTAGGAGGGGCCGGGGATACGGTTGAGGATGGTCTCGAACAGGGGCTCGAGGTTCTCGGTGGGCAGCTGGCCGTCGCCCGGGTTCTCCAGGGAGCACTTGCCGGCCTTGGCGGAGGCGTAGACAACGGGGACGTCCATGAGGGAGTCCACGTCGATGTCGATGCCCTCATTCATGAGGTCCTCGCCCAGGGAGAGCAGCAGGTCGGTCGTCTCAGAGACGACCTCTTCGATGCGCGAGTCGGGACGGTCAACCTTGTTGACGACGACGATGACGGGCAGGTGCGCCTGCAGGGCCTTGCGCAGCACGAAACGGGTCTGCGGGAGCGGGCCTTCGGAGGCATCGACCATGAGGACGACGCCGTCGACCATCGACAGGCCGCGCTCGACCTCGCCGCCGAAGTCGGCGTGGCCGGGGGTGTCGATGACGTTGATGGTGACGCCGTTTTCCAGGCCGAGAGCCTGCGCCGCGGGGCCGCGATAGTGGACGGCGGTGTTCTTCGCGAGAATGGTAATGCCCTTCTCGCGCTCCAGATCGCCGGAGTCCATGACGCGCTCGCCGGTCTTTTCGACCGTGTCACGCTCGGAGAACGCTCCGGACTGCCAGAGCATTGCGTCAACCAGCGTGGTCTTTCCGTGATCGACGTGTGCGACGATCGCGACGTTTCGCAGGTCGGGACGCGTGGACATATGTGGACTCCTCAAATGTGGATACAGATTTATGCGTGTTGAGAGGCGAGCACGTCGCCGAGGCGACCGGTTCGAATCGATTTCACGCACATACGCTTTCAAGAATATCGGCTCAACAACGGGCAATGCGATCCCCATCCTGCGAATTCCACCACGTCGTGGACACGCGGCGGAGATATGAGCACCCATCGGCCGGTCTATTTGTTCGTTCACAAGCAATGGCGTTAACTGGCTTGTATGACTGACATCGCGACGCTCAGCGCTGACGTTTCGGCGGCCTCAACCCTTGTCACCCCCTTCGGCGCGCATCTGTTGTCATGGTGTCCCGCCGGGCATTCCGACGTCCTGTGGCTTTCCTCCCGCGCGGTACTCGATGGCACGAAGGCAATCCGCGGCGGCATCCCCCTGTGTCTCCCCTTGGTTCGGTAGCCCCACCGATTCGCCGACGAGGCCGGGGGACGGCGCAGGTGCGCACGGGTTTGCCAGCACGTCGCTCTGGACGCTGCGCTCAAGGACACAACCCGCGGACGACGCCCCGGCCTCGTTCTCCTTCGAGCTACACCACACGGGCGAGAAGTCCCCCCTCTACCCCCCACTCGTTCTGTGCACGCCTTGACGTATCCGCGGGGGACGAACTGAACACACCCCTGACCCTCACGAACGAGGACGACCACCCCTTCGCGATCGAGGCGGCCCTGCACACATACCTGCACGTCGGTGACGTCAAGGACGTGACGGTGGAGGGATTGGACGGCGAGCGCTACTACGACAAGGTCCGCGAACGCTACGCCACCCAGAGCGGCGACATCACTTATATTGGGCCAACCGACCGCGTCTATACCTCCACGGCGCAGGTCCAGGTCGTCGACCCGAAGCTGGGACGGCGCATTGTCGTGGACAAGAACGGCTCGGGTTCAACGATCGTGTGGAATCCCTGGTCACAGGGTACTGCCACCATGAGCGACATCGGTGAGGGTGAGTGGCAGAACTTCGTGTGCGTGGAGACGGCGGCCGTACGCGAGCGGGCGCTCACGCTGTGGCCGGGGCATCCCCACATCATGACGCAGACGCTCGCCGTGGAGTCACTGGACTGACCGAGGCGCGGGTAGGATTGGCTCCAGCTACGACCAGAAAGGCCCTCATGGCTCTCACTTCCGCGATCGCGTCCGCGTACCTGTCCGTTTCTCGGTGGAAGCTCTCCACGCAGCCTCTGCCTGACAAGGTCATCGTCATTGGCGCTCCGCACACCTCGAATTGGGACGGAGTTTTCATGGCGATCTCCATGTGGAAGTCCGGACGCACGTTCTCCTTCCTGGTAAAAGATTCCGTTGTCAAGGCACCGGTACTCGGCTGGTTCGTCAAGAAGATCGGCGCCGTCCCGGTGGAGCGCAGCGCCGCGCACGGCCTCGTCGACCAGGTCGCTTCGCACATCCGCGAGGCGGACTCGTTCACGCTGTGCATCACTCCAAAGGGCACGCGCTCGCGCCGTGACTTTTGGAAGTCCGGGTTCTATCGCATCGCGATGGAGGCGGGGGTGCCGATTCAGCTCGGCTTCATCGACCGCAATACCCACACGTTCGGCTGGGGTCCGACATACCAGCTGACGGGTGACGTGCGCGCCGACATGGAGGTTATCCGCGCGTTTTACGCGGATAAGGTGGGCATTCGCCCGGAGAAGACGTCGGTTCCTCGTCTGCGCGCGGAGGACGAGGCCGCATGAGGTGTGTGCGAACGTTGCTCGGTACCGCAGGGGCTCTCGCCCTGACCGCGGGCGGAAGTGCAGCGCTCGCCGACAACCCGACGCAGATCCGCCTGACCGAGGTCTACGAAATGACGCCGGGCGTCAGCGCGACCCATCAGGTGACGCTGGTGACGGATCAGGCACTCATTGGCGAGCAGTGTCAGTCGATGGGCACGGCCGCCAAGGCAACGTCTTCCCTCCTCGTGACGGTCGACGGCGTGGACGGGTGTCGTTTCACCTGGGACCTTGAGGACGGCGGCGCCGAGATTGTCTCCGTCGACGACGGCGGGGTGTTCCACTTCGAATCAACGTCGACGCGTCTCCTGGAGGGCTTCGCATCGCCCGATGCTGCTGCTTCCATCGAGTCCGTCACTCTGATCGCGCATAGCTCCGTCATCGTCGAGGCCTCCCACGACGGGCAGATCACCACCCCCGGGGCATCAACGAAGACGGACGCGAGCACGGTCACCTGGCGTGGCGTCACCGGCAACGTGAGCGCGACGGGAACCGTCGATGCCGACGCGCCCACTGCGGCTTCCTCCACCGGCCCGTCGCCGTCGACGCCCGTTTCAGCATCTTCTCCATCCCCTCGGGAACGCGAGCACACCTCCACCGCACAGTCACTCACACCGATCATGGCGATCACAGCTGGTGTCCTTGCGCTGGCCGTTATCACCGGTCTCGCGCGACGATCGGCGCGTTCGCGCCGGGCGGCTGCCGACGCGCAGTTCGACCGTGATGCTACGCTGCGTGAGGCACAGCGACATTCCGCTTCCGCACGAAAGAGCGCTGCCACCCCCTACGGGAAGCGGTCTCTCACGCCGACTTCGCCGACATTCGAGGAGAATACACCGGCGAGCGCGCAGGCCCGCGACCGTTCTGACGCGCAGTCGAGCGCTGAACGTTTTTCCCCGCCCGACCACTCTTAGGCGTGCGTTGACCACAGTGGCCCCGACCTCAGCGATGAGGGTCGGGGCCACATACTGACGCCTCAGCCGATGTGGAAGTAGCGCTCCACGAGTTCCTCGACGGAGACACGCGAGTCCGCCAGGTCATCACGCAGGTGTTCGTCTCCCAGCTCGATCAGGCGGAACGCCCACGAGTCGATGAGGCCCGACGGGAAGACATCCTTCGCTTCGTAGTCCTCGCGCTGGGCGAGAAGCCTACCGGCGGCCTCGAAGCAGGAGGCGGGCAGCTGGTCGAGGCCGGGGGTCTGTGAGGCGTCGCCGTCGACCTTGCGCTCACGCGCGTACTCTTCCATGCCCGGCTCGGTCAGGCCAATACGCGCGGCGACGGCGATGCCAGCAAGGAGCAGGTGGACCGCTGCAGACCCGTCGGGGCTGCGCAGCTCCACCGTCTGAGAGTCATTGGGCAGGTCGGCGATCGCAGGCTCGATGGGGTTGGCATCACGGAACATCGAATCGTCGATGTTCTGCCAGCCGAGAGGTACGCGCACCAGAACGGAACGGTTACGGTCGCCCCAGCAGATCGCGGTTGGCGCCTCCTGATGGGGAACAAGACGCAGGAACGAGGTGGGGACGGTGTTACCAAACGCTGTGAGCGATGCTGCGTGCGACAGGTAGCCTCCGATCACCTTGAGCGCGGTATCCGTCAGACCAGATCCCGTCGAGAACTGGTTGATGCCATCCTTGACGATGCGGGTATGGAAGTGCATGCCCGATCCGGCTTGCCCCACGGCAATCTTCGGCGAGAAGGAGACATGAAGGCCGTAGGAATGGGCAACTTCGCGCAGCACCCACTTGGCGAGCACCATCTGGTCGGCGGCATCCAGCGCATCGACGGGCAGGAATTCGATCTCTTGCTGAACCATCTGACGCCCGTCGGCGACAAAGTTACCGACCTCGGAATGGGCGTACTTCACCGAGGCACCGATGGCAACGAGGTGCGCGAGAGCCTCCGTGCGCACTTCTTCCCACTTGGAGAAGGGCCCGGATTCGTGGTAGCCGCGCTGAGGCTCGACGGGGAACAGCTCCTCTTCCTCCGAGAAGAGGTAGTACTCGAGTTCACCGAGGGCCTGCAGCTCGCAGCCCGTCTCCTCCTTGAGCGCGCGCTGAGCCTTCCTCAGGATTTCCTGGGGCGCCGAGGCCAGGGGGCGGCCGTCGACATCGTAGAAGCCACACAGGATATCGAGGGTCGGGATGTGCGAGAAGGGATTGAGGAACGCGGTGGCCACGCGCGGCACGACATACAGGTCCGAGGAGGTCGCCTCGACGAATGTGAACAGGGAGGAACCATCGACGCGTTCTCCGAGAGTCAACACCCGATCGAGGTGCGCCTTGGATTGGATCGCGAAGTTCAGGGTCTTCAGGCGTCCGTCTCCTCCGACGTAGCGGAGGTTGAGCATCTGGATGCCATTGTCCTCGATATAGCCGATGATGTCGGCTTTCGTAAACTCCTTCGCGGGCTTTCCGAGGGCCTGCACGAGCGGGTTGGGGTTCAGAGACACTGTGTCAGTCGACAGCATGAAACACTCCTCTTTGAGTATGACTAGGTTCACATTAGCAGAGATATTGTATCCCCAAAAGACAAACCCGACAGTCGGAAGACATTTGCCATTTCCCCCAGAACTGAAGTGATTGACACCCTTCAAACTCACCCCCAACATAAGTGACGCTTGTTACACTTTACATAGTCCACTTCTGGGAAGCGCAATGGCGACGACGCCCTCTCCCCTCCCTCACGATCCCACCAGGCCGCCAGCATGCTCGTGGCGCGGCCTCCTCATTGACTCCACACGCACGTTCTGGTCAGTCCCCGTCATGGAACTCATCATCACCGTCATGGCGCATTACCGCCTGAACATCCTGCACTGGCATCTGACAGACAACGCGGACTGGCGTCTCCCACTACCCGGCTACCCGGCGCTCACCTCGATCGGAGCGCAGATTCCACGAGATCCCGCACACTGGTACGACCACACGTGCGCACCTCAACGATCGGGCACATGGCGCACATCGCCCGCACACACAACGCAGGGTTTCTATTCCGATGCAAACATTCGGCACCTCGTTCGCTTCGCCGCACAGCGGGACGTACGCATCATTCCGGACATCTCAATCCTATCCGCTGCCGGCGCGGCGATCCGAGCGTACCCACACCTGGGAAACCCCAACCTCGTCTCCCCTCAGGAGGACAACTCAACACTGTGGCCGCTCGCCTCATCCCTCCAATTCGTCGAGGCGGCCTTCCACCACGCGTGCAACCTATTCCCCTCCCCCATCATCCATATCGGCATCCCCTGGACCGACTGGAGCCAGTGGGAACACGATCCACGGCTCGCACGGGCAGGCCTAGGCTCGGGACAAGACATCGAGCGCCTCTTCATCGACCGAGCCACGCGAGTCCTCCACTTCCACGGCAGACGCGCAGCCGCATAGGACAGCGCAACCCGCGCCTATGGAAGCACCCCACCTGGAACAATCCTCCTCTCCTCACGCCACAATGAGACCGGGCACGAGGCCGCGTCCTCATCGGGCACCTCATGGGTGCTCGCAGACTCCGACCCGCTGACCCTCAGCCACCCCGCAGCTGCCCCCTCGTCACCCCAGTCCCCACTCACCGTGCGCCAGCTCGCTGATCAGCTCCCGCCAATGCTCCACAGGGAGCGGCTCAAAGGCGTCGAGGCCGTCGCCTGGTCCACATCGGTGACGACCCCAGACCTGCTCTTTTACCACCTCCTCCCCAGACTCCTCGTCGTCGGCGAGATCGCATGGCACGGGGACGACGCGCTCACCTGGGAGCACCTTGCTCCAACGATCGAGCGAGAGATGGCCTACCTGAGACAACACATCCCCTACTGGACTCCGGGGCGGCCATGAATGAGGGCCGCGCATCCAACCCGGATACGCGGCCCCGTGCCCCCTAGCGGGGCGGAGTTCGGAGCAGGCATGAAGACCGCCCCACTAGGCTTTCACGAACGCATTGACCACTTCTTGAGGCGCTCCGCGAGCGCGCGCGCATCAATATCCAAGCGCTCAGCTTCTGAGGCATCCCCGTGTTTAATCGCGCGCCAGTAGGCAATCTTTGTGCGCAAGAACTCACGACGAAGCTCAATAATCTGCCCCTCCTCCTGGAGGCGGGCATCCTGCTGTTCCAGCAGGGTCACAAACTCGGAGATATCCCTCTCCCCACCCAGGCCAGACCGGACATATTCACGCATGTCCGCGATCGACATCCCGGAAGCGGACAGGCACGACACCCACGTCAGCAGTTCAAGATCATCCTCGGTGTATATGCGATGCCCGCTTGAGGCATCGCGCGCAATGGCCGGAATAACGCTGACATCCTCGTAATAGCGCAGGGTGGACGGGGGCAAGCCAACGAGCGCCGCTACCTCCTTGATGGAGTACGTGCGCCCGGAGCCAGTTCCTGCCATAGCTTCACCCTAAAAGACCTCAAGCCCTTGAAGTCAAGCGGAACTGCGGGACGTGCATCACGCGCCATGACCTGCAAAAAAGCATATTTCCGTGCGAAAGGCCGGAGCGCAACGCGATTGGCCCGTTTGCTCACTTATCAAAGAAGCTCTGCGCGCCTCTGAAAGGACCAAATGGGACACGTTTCATCACGCAAATGTATGTCGAATCGATCCAGAAGCTCACACCCACCGTTGAGGTAGAAGTGCGCGTTTTCCTCGGTCGAGGTCACGAATCCATACGCGCGCCCACCGCGCTTGGCCACATAGTCGGGAAGAACCTGCGAGACAAGCCAACGACCGACACCACGTCCTCGCATCCGCTTATCGACGGAGAGCACCTCGAGATACCACTCGAAGTCACCCTTATCGATCGTCACCTGGTCCGCGGAATCGACAACATCCGAGAACTCTTTCACGAGCAACGGTGGAGCATAGCGAAAGAACTCATACCCCCCACTGAGGAAGCTGCGAATGAATCCAACCTTGCGATCATGCAGGAGAGCCGTGCCTACGACCCGCCCTTCATGCTCAACGACGAGGGCATGACGGACCCGCTGGTACGAATCCGCAAGCATCCGATTGATTGCAGTGACACATTCCGGGTAATGCTCCGCACGGTAGAGGTAAGGCTTGAGCATGATGTGTAAAGGATAGTCAAGGAATCCCTCGGTGATAATTCGTGTCATTTCGGGAATATCGGCACGCGTGGCAGGTCGACACTTCACAGGGCCCCTCCTCAGTTCATCAGTTTTTCACCCAACCAGTCATCGAAAAACTGACCTTAGGTAGATACCTGTCATACTACGTGACAGGACACGATCACACCTTGTCAATACGGGACGCACGCCTTTGACAGCCCGCACACTTTTATTTGACGCCCGGTCAGACTAGATCACTACGAGCGCCCCTCGTTGCTTTGTATCCACGAACAGACGATAATCGAGTGGTTCATATCAGGAGGACTGCATGCGATTCTTTCGCGCCCTGTGCGCCACGCTCGGGGCTTTGTTCATCACGTCGACCGTCGTATTCGGCGCTCACGCAGCGGACGCCCCGACCCTATCGGAGGCATACGTCCTAACCAAGGACGGCCAGCTCGTCGACACCTTGACCATCGTCGATCCCTCTCGGACGATGAGCGAATCCACATGCACACCATACGCGGGTAGTTCCACGGACCAGCACGTCGAGTTCGTGACGCGCGACGATGCCACCGTCTGCCACATGCAGCTGATGTACACCCGCGCCCAGGATGAATCCGAGTTCACCCTCCAGAACTCGGGAACATTCGTGCTCTCCGCTCGCACCGACCAGACCCTTGCCACGTATCGGAAAACGTTCGGTGCTTCCCTCACTTTCGCCTCCGTGTCTCTCAGCGTCGAGGGCGAAGTACAGTCCGCAACATCGGGCGCAGCGACCTCTGCAACAACCGACGAGGGACGAGCACTCTCCGTGTCGACGTGGACGGGCACTGTCCCGCAGGTCATCACGGTGAACGGAACACTTGCTGCCGGCGGGAATCCGTCCGCGGCGGCCGGAGCGAACGCGCTGAAGGATCCGTGGGGCGCAACGCCTGTTCCCGGCAGTCAAGCGCCCTCCGCCAGCTCAGCCCCCGCCTCGTTCGATTCCGATTCCTCTTCGGGCCCCTCTCTCGGGCTGCTGATCGCCTTAATCGTCGGCCTCATCATCATCGTGCTGGTCGTCGTCATCGTCATTTACGTGGTTCGTTCGAAGCACTCGAAGGAGTCCAACCAGGGGGCAGGACAGAGCGCATCTACGTCCCACGCACGTCGCCCATCCACACCTCAGGGGACGCAGGCCTCGAGGCCTTACGCTCCAACGCAAGCCGCGGGCCTGTCAACACAGGCTGCCGCTGCCCCCGCGATGAATCAGGGCCGCGGGGCAACGGTCCCGCCCGAGGCAACGCGATTCCCCTCCACAACCGATTCTTCTGCGCCCGACCTCGCGTCGCTTCCGCAGCCCAAGCCGCGTGATACCGGCTTTGTCTGGCAGCACAAGTCGTGTCCCGAACCTGCCACTGCCGCACCCGAGGCCCCTGTTCAGGCAGCGAAGCCTCCGAAGCGTAGGCGTTCACGCAACGGGCACCGCCCCGCCGTTTTCCCTGCGCAGCCAACACAGCCAATACAGCCGATGGCGCAGGAGCCGGGTGCATCTGCCCCAAACTATGCTCCCGCTTTCCCGCAGGGCCAGGACGCATCTACGGTCACCGGCGCCCCTCAGCGTCGCACCGATCACTATGCGCCCTCAGCCCCGGCCGATCCTGCTCCTGCTCCCGCTCCTGCTCCTGCTCCTGCTCCTGCTCCTGCGGATATTCCGACGCCTGCCCGTGGCATCTCCACTGACCAGGTCTCGACGCCCATGTCCGTCACGCACGAGGCCGAGGCACACCATGATCGCCAGGCGACCGAGCGCAAGCATGGCGAGTCGCCTACCACTGCCCCAGTTCCGGCTCCGCCTACAGACGAGGACGACGCTCCCGCGACAATGCTGATCCCGAAGGTTCGGCATGCCGTTGCACCTGAGCCTGAGCCTGTCGCAATCCCCCAGCCGAAGCCGGAACCCATTGCGATTCCCCAGCCCGAGCCGATCGCCGTGCCCGAGCCCGAACCGGAACCCATCGTTGTTCCGCAGCCCGAGCCGATCATCGTCCCCGAACCCAAGCCGGAACCGGAACCCATCGCCGTTCCTGAGCCGCAGCCCGAGCCGATCGCCGTGCCCGAGCCCGAACCGGAACCCATCGTCGTTCCGCAGCCCGAGCCTATCGTCGCCCCTGAGCCCGAACCCGAACCCGAACCTACGCAGCAGGCCTCGTTCGATCCCGTGATCGACGATGGTGAGCTCCCGACAGCCCAGATTCCTCGTATCCGCCGGGTGAATTCCTTCGATTGGTCTGCAACGACACGCGCCGAGACCACACCTGTTGCCCCCGAACAGGCAGCCGCTCCCTTTCCCCCGGCCGCGCCGTACGTGCCTACAACGCCTCAGGTCACGCGTACACAGGAGCCTCAGACGGCCGTGCCCCAGGCTCCGTTCGTACCGCAGACACCGACCATGCCCCAGGCGCCCCAGGCACCGGTCGACCCACGCCCGTCTGCCACGCCGCAGGCGCCGGCGGTGCCCGCCGCATTCCAGGAAGATTGGAACTCCGAATTCTCGTGGAATGAGGAGGCGCACCGTGAGCAGGAAGGCGAATCAAAGCGCCGCAAGCGCTGGGGTTGGGGCAAGCGCCGCAAGCAGCGTGAGGACCACAACGACGCCATCGAAGCAGAGAACGAGGACCAAGCCTCGTCCGCGCGCATGCCGATGATCTCGGTCGACGCTCAGGACGACGACTGGAACGACTGGCAGAACTGGAACTCGAGGAGCTGATCGTGCAGGTGCGCTATCGGAGTCCCTCGGCCTCGGCTAGCTCGACGTAGCGCGTGATCTGCGCGTCCAGATCGTCTTCGTTGGATTCCCCCTGCGCATAACGCTCCATCAGAAGGCGCTCACGGTAGAGGTGATCCGCTGTCACGCCGATCGTACGGATGAGGGACGCGTTGAGGCTCACGCCCACAAGAATGCCGACGATCGGCACAATCTGGGCCATCTTCATGCCAACGAGACGCGCTCCGAGAGCCGCGAATAGGGAGTTGACCGACGCGGTGAGTGCATTGTTCCCGATGGTCTCCATCGATCCGCGCTGAGCAAACTTGCGCATCACCTTGTTGAGAAGGAGCATCGACGTTTCTTTCTCGACGACGAAGGCGCTGCCCTCGCTCTCCGGAGATATCGCCTGGGACAAAACCATCGCGGCGAAAAGGTTTTCCGCGGGGTCCTCGGTGTCGTACCCGTAGTAGGCAGCCGTGTGAGAAACCAGGCGCGTCGCGGATGCTAGGAACGTCATAATGTCGAGTCCGATCGCGGCTGCCACTACGCCGACACCGGGGGCCGAGGCAACACCTAGCCCGGCAAGCGCAGCGACTGATCCTCCCGACGCGACGATGGAGCTGATTGCTCCCTCGGTAGCCGCGACCCCGCAATAGCCCACCTTCAGGTGCGGCTTCACTGAGCGAATCTGCGCCAGGCTCAGGTTTCGGATGTCCTCGAGGCACTCGATATCACACCCAGCCCGACGGAAAGCCCTCACGATTCGCTCGCGGCTGATCGAAGACTCGGCGGCTGATGTCCCGAGCTCGACGAGCTTGAGGATCCCAGAGGCCACCGCACCAGTGACAGCCGCCCCGCCGGGCACCTTGCGGGCAAGAGAAACTGCCTTCGCGAGGGGCGCGAGCAGATACGAGCGAATACGCTGCGAGATGACACGAGGCCTGATGGGGCGAATCTGCGCGGCTTTCCATTCCTGGATTGCGTCCCACTGGGCGAGGTCGTCAGTGCTCATGCGCGCACGTATCTCGTCGATCGCGTCGTTCATCTCCTCCGTGCTTTCGCTCATGACCGTCCTCTGCGCACCATCAGGCAGTAGCGTTTTCGCATCCGCCACCAACGCCGAAGCCCTTCGCCTGAAAGAGAGACGCCACCTTACTACGCACGACTCTCAGCCGCGGTCAGTTCTAGGTAGCGAGCGACGTCCTCGTTCATGTCTCTTCCCTGCGTGGAAACCACGAGGGCAGTCGAGGGCTCGCTATCGCCCATCGCGCGACCGTAACACTCGGCGAGGAAACGTTCCCGGTAGAGGTGATCCGCCGTCTCCCCGATGGTGCGCATGAGCGCCGCGTTGAGCCCTGCGCTCACGACGATTCCAGCGACGGGAACGATCTGGGCAAGCTTGCGGCTGGCCAGACGAACGCCCATCGCTGAGAAGAGTGTTTTCATGGCGCTCACGATCGCACTTCCGCCGAGCGATTCGAGGGATCCCTTGCGCGCGAGGTCGCGCATCACCTGATTGAAGGCGAGCATCGTCGCCTGCTTTTCGACGACGAAGTCACGCCCGCTTCCGGCCGGGTCGATCGCCTGGGAGAGCACCATCGTGGAAAAGAGGCGCTCTGAGGGATCCTCGGAGTCGTAGCCGTAGTAGGCAGCGGTGTGAGCGACGAGACGCGTGGCCGCTGCCAGGAAGGTCGTAATATCGACGGCCATCGCCGAGGCAGTGACACCGACGCCGGGTGCCGACGCGACGCCCATGCCGAGCACAGCGGCGAGAGAGCCGCCGGAGGCGAACACACCGCTGACCGCCCCCTCCGCGGCTGCCGTACCCGAGTATGCGAGGCTCAGGCGAGGCTTGACCGCGAGCACCTGGTCGAGGGGCAGAGAGCGGATATCTCTCAGGCTTGTCACGTCGTGTCCGGCTGCGCGATAAGCCTTGAGGATGCGCGTGCGGCGCACCGAGGCCTCGGATGCGGAGGCAGCCAGATCGACCAGTCCGAGGGCTGCGGATGACATGGTTCGGGTCAGTGCTTCCCCGCCGGGAACCTTGCGCGCAATGGACACTGCTTTGCCCACCGGTGCGAGGGCTGCCGACTTCATCTTCTGCGTGATAGCGCGGGGGCGTTTGTCGCTCAGCTGAGAGGCTTTCCACTGCTGGATTTCGTCCCACTGGGCAGCGTCGGCCTTGCTCATACGCGCACGCAGGTCATCGTTCACGCGGTCCTCATTCATGCCGGTCTGGTCCATTCTGTCAGCCTACACAGCGAGCGGTCCATCAGCGGCTCAAAGCCGACACGCGCCCTGTTATGCTTGTGATCAGGCAGTCACATTCGGCATCGTTTGAAGGAGATTCCGTGGATTCTCGCTCGTCGCTTATCGACCAGATTAATCTCTTGCACGAGGAGAAGGAACACCAAAAAATCATCGCGCTCATCGAGGGGCAGCCCCCGTCGGCGATGGATTACGAGCTGACGAGTCTGCTGGCGCGCGCCTACATCAACTACGCGCAGCCCTACATGGATTCTTTCCGCGATCACATCAAGCACGCGATCGAGCTGCTGCGCAGCGTCGAAGCTGAAGGCATGGCGGACCCACGCTGGTACTACCGCATTGGCACGGCCCTGTACTGGCAGGACGAGGAGGAGAGCGCGCTCACGTACCTGGAGCAGTGCGTCGCCATGGATCCATCCAACGAGGACGCGCCGGAAATCATCGCCGAGTGCAAGGCCGCCATTTCGCGCCGCACCGTTGTACGTCCCCTCAACGTGCAACGGCTGATCGATTACTTCGACCGTAACGACTTCAACTACAGGGTGGAAGACCAGAGCCTGCACATGGGTATCGGGCGCGGCTACTTCATTTTTTCGATCGCGAACGATGGCACGGACCTGAGCATGTGGGCCGCGATCCCCGAGGACGTGTCGATGGAGCTTCGTCAGCGCCTCATTCAGGCGTGCAATGACTGGAACGGAGCGACGACGTGGCCGAAGGTCTACGTGGCGTCGCTGGACGACGGCCGTCAGCGCCTGTGCGCCGAGCAGTTCGTCACCGCCCGCTACGGCTTGACGGACGCGCAGGTCTCGACCAGCATCGAGCGTTTCGTCGCGTCGGCCGAGGCCTTTTTCAAGGATCAGATCGAACGCATTCCCGCCCTGGGTGGCACCCAGGAGTAGCGCTCGTACGCACATGTTTCCCGGCCTCGTCGACAGGGACGAGGCCGGGGCGTGTGATGCGCACACGCGCGCGGCACGTAGACGCTGAGGCCTCCGTCGCTCACGGTGCCGGTGAGGGTCCCATCATCCGCGATACGCACGCTCGGGTGGCCACCGATGACGCATTCCCATTCCTCGGCGGCATGGCGCGTTCCAACGTAGAGCGTCTTGTCAGACGCCATCCGGTCGGAGAGGATGACCGCGCATCCGGAGCCGGGAATCTCGTCCTTGCCTTCGCGGGCGAAACCGACCACGTCCGCGTCGTCGAAAGCATTGTGCTGCGATCCAACTGCCGCGCGAGCACGGATCCCCATGAGGATCGGCAGCTCGCGCACGGCGGGCAGGTCGTCAGAATCGGGAGAACCGAGGAGGTCACCCCAGAAAACGCAGGGAACCCCAGCCTCGTGGAAGAGGATGAGGGCGTAAGCGGCCGCCTTGAACCAGGGGGCAACCGTTGAGGCCAGCGACTGGCCGGGCTGGGTGTCGTGGTTCTCGACGAACGTGACGGACTGGTCGGGGTGGGACACCGTCAGCGTGTTCTCCCACAGTCGGGACAAGTCGACGTTGCCGTCCGAAATCGACGCGTCGTGGAGGTGGTAGTGCAGGGGGACGTCGAAGAGCATGACGTCGGAGACCCTCGCCAGGTAGTTCTCGAGCTCGCGCACGTCGCCGCTCCAGTACTCGCCGACAGCCGGCAGCAAGCGCCCTGTAGACGCACGCAGGTCGCTCAGCCAACGCGCGTAGAAGTCGGAACCCACATGCTTAACGGCGTCCAGACGCAGCGCGTCCACGCCGGTCGTCTCGACGTACCAGCAACCCCAACGGTCCAGCTCCTCGCTGACGCGGGGTTCGGTGACGTGCACATCGCAGCCCATCAGGTAGTCGAAGTTGCCGAACTCAGTGTCGACGGACTCGTCCCACTGTTTGCCTTCGAAGAGCCACAGCCCGTTGCGCTTCGTGGCTTCATCCCAGTCGATGCCATGGAAGCACGTCCAGTCCCACGTGAAATCCGAGTACACGCCCACGCGCCCCGGGAACGTGAAGCGGGTCCACGCCTCGATCATCTCGGGCTCGCCGATCGCCTCATGACGGTTCTGGGAGTTGATCGGGGTGGCTCGCACGGTCTCAGTCGCGTCGGCGCCCATGCGGTGGTTGAGGACGATGTCGGCGCACACGGCGATTCCCGCCTCGTGCAGGGCCTCGATGGCGGCCAGGTATTCGTCCTTCGTCCCATACTTCGTGGGCACGGAGCCACGCTGGTCAAACTCGCCCAGATCGTACAGGTCGTAGACGCCGTAGCCGACATCATCGATGCCCTTGTGCCCCTTGTAGGCGGGCGGCAGCCAGATGATGGTGACACCCAGGTCCGCGATCGCCCGGGCGTGCTGGGCGAGGTAGCGCCAGTGGCTGGCATCCGGTGCCATGTCCCAGGCGAATGCCTGCAAGATCAGAGGGCCCGCCTCCGTCAGGGACGAGGCCAGGGCCGGTTTCGTCGTCTCATTCACCCGCATATGGTGGCAGGTTTTCCCTCTCCCGGGGCTGAAAAAAGGAAACAGTGGCCCGTTAAACACTGCGCCGAGGCCTGTGCCGAACCTCGCGGATGCGCACCTCCCCGGCCCCGGCCTCGTCTCCGACGATGCTACTTATTCCAACCGAAGAGCCCCTTGACGCCGCTGGTGATCGCGGAGGCGGCGCTCGTCGCACCATCGGCAACGACCTTTGTCGTGCTCTCCAATGCCTGCTGGGCGCTATCCAGCACGCCCGGCCCCTGGTCCTCGGGGGTCGCGTCGCTGACCGACTGCTTCCAGACCGCAGCGTCGACTCCGGGAGGCGGCAGCTCGCGCAGGTGACCCTTCAAGCGAGTGGACTGGGACTGGAGTGACACAAAGGTCATGCCACCCGACACGACGCCTCCAATGACGGGGATAACCTTCGAGACGCCCTGCGCGAAGCTCTTCTTCGTCACATTAATGCCAATGAAACGCAGGCAATGCTTCATCACCGGGTACCACGAGGTCTTCGTGAGAGCCTGCTTAGTCACCTGCTTCTGGAACGCCGGCATCGCGACCGAGCGCGCGAACGTCGTCAGCGACTGGGCCGCGCCACCGACGCCGAGCATGACGCCGAAGAACATCGCGAGGACACCGATCGTCTCCTCATCCACCTCATCCATGTCGGTCAGGAGCTCACGCCAGCCGTAGAGGTACGCGAGCTTCTGCATGATCCTGAACGCGTGCACGTAGTACTGCATCAGGTCCGCTGGGACAGTACCGAGCATCGCGAAGCCGCCGGGGATGCCCGCAGCGAAGGACATCGCCGCGGACTTGTTCGTCTCGAAGGAGATGATGCCGTCAGCAAGCTTGTCGAGATCGGTCAAGGACACGCCTGCGAGCACCGGATTCGAGTCGACCGCGCTCGCGATTGCGTCGTCGCTCATGTGAAGCTTGCGCAGTTCCTGACGCAGGAACTCATCGCGGCTAATGCGCACGCCGCGGATACGCACGACCTTCTTGAGGAACTCAATCGCGTACTTTTCAGCCTCAGAATCCTGCTGGGTGATCGTTTCGCGCAGCTCAGCGATGCCATCGGAGGCTTCTCCTGTGAGCTCCGCTTCGCCGCTTGTGTCGAGCACGATCTCTCGGCCGTTTTCTTCGAATTCGCCGTTGACGCCGAGCTCGTTGAGGTTGTCGCTCATCTCGTTCCTTTACACTCCGTTGTGACCTCGATACCGGGTCTAGATACGCAACAACTATAGCCTACTTTTTCTGCGACCTGGCTCCCATGACACACCGTCATCTTTCTCAGATGCGGGGACCTCAGCGGCGAGCCTAGGCTGATCTCATGTGGATCGTCGCGGCCTGCCTGTCTGCCCTGTTTGCAGGATTGACATCCGTCCTCGCCAAGGCGGGCGTTGCGTCGACGAATTCGACCGTCGCGACGGCGCTGCGCACAGTTGTCGTGGCTGTTGGCGCGTGGGGCATGGCGCTTCTGACCGGCTCCGCTTCCGGCCTTGCGTCTATCGGTGGGACTTCTGCGCTGTTCCTGGTTCTGTCCGGACTGGCGACGGGGGCCTCGTGGCTGTGTTACTTCGCGGCACTGTCTCGAGGGGACGTGTCCCGTGTCGCCCCCATCGATAAGCTGTCGACGGTCCTGGCGATCATCCTTGCGCTCATCCTGCTGGGTGAACCCGTGAGCGTGTGGGGTGGCATTGGAATCGTCGTCATCACGGTGGGGACACTTCTGATGGTGGAGCCCTCCGACCTCTCAGGCCTGCCGCGTGCGCTGCGCGGGGGTGGCAGCTGGCTAACGTTCGCGCTCGCCTCCGCGCTGTTCGCGGCGCTGACGTCGATCCTCGGGAAGGTCGGCATTTCGGGTGTGGATCCGACACTAGGAACGGCGGTGCGCACGCTGGTGGTGCTGGCGATGGCGTGGGCGATTGTGGGGGCGCAGGGGCGCCTGGGCGAGGCCCGGTCAATTCCCGGCCGGGAGCTGGCGTTTATCGTCGCGTCGGGCGCCGCGACGTGCGCGTCGTGGCTGGCGTACTATCACACGCTAAAGGATGGGCCTGCATCGGTCGTGGTGCCCATCGACAAGCTGTCGATTCTCGTGACGGTCGCAGTGTCAGCAGCGGCGTTTCACGAGCGTTTCACGCGGCGCTACCTGCTGGGTCTGGCTCTCATGTGCGCGGGAACTGCGGCGATGGTGGTGGCGTAGCTTCGCACCTGCCCTGCGTTTTAGTGGCCTTGTTTTTCTTCCCAGGTGTCGGTGTTTGAGACGATGAGGTGGCCCAGGGGGAA
>CALHZX010000054.1 GCA_938040725.1 uncultured Actinomyces sp.
CGTGGAGTTGGCTCACGGTGTACCTTCTCGCTTGACTCGGTGCTGCTCGCGCAGCGTGCGTGGGCGATGTCCTCGGGCGACATCGCACATATCGGGACCATTGTCCCACTATTGGGGTTTCTTTGCGAGTGTTTGCCTCGGCTTGTGACTATGACGTGCGCATCATCGGTTGGTAGGCGTTCCGCGTCGAATGAATGCGCAGCTCAGGCGGGGGAGTGATCGTAGGGGTCTTTTATCGTGGTCCATCCCTTGCATTCCAGTAGCTCCAATGCCCTAGGATGAAGGCGTGAACGTTGATATGACACTGAGCGCCAGCTCGTTGATGGGCGGTGCTGCGTGATGGCAGTGAGCCTGGGTTTTGCGTCCGATGCGATCGTGCAGGAGTTCTACGTCGATGATGATGTCGATCAGGCCGTGCGCGAAGCGATTGAAGGGGAGACGGGACATCCGATCGTTGACGTCGATTACGCGGACGTCGTGGACGGAGCGATCGTCTGGTGGCGCGCGGACGACGCCGAGGAAGAGGACCTCGCGGACGTGCTCGTGGATGCGATGTCGAACCTGGACGATGGTGGGCTGATTTGGGTGCTGATCCCCAAGCCGGGCCGCCCCAATTCCGTGCGCGTGGGCGACGTGGAGGAGGCCGCGGAGATCGCAGGCCTGCACGCGACGACCTCGACGGCGCTGGGAGACAACTGGGCGGGCGTGCGCCTGACCGCGCGTCCGCGTTCGCGCCGCTAGTTTTTCGACGAGGCCTGGGCGGGCCAGCGCTCTTCTGTGCTGTGTGGCTCGGCTTCGGATGTGACCGTGCGTGTCTCTTCTGGTAGATTGGCGCGTGCGTGGGGCCTTTAGCTCAGTTGGCTAGAGCGTCTGGTTTACACCCAGAAGGTCATCGGTTCGAGCCCGGTAGGGCCCACAAAACGCTCAGGGGCCGGAAGCGAAAGCTTCCGGCCCCTCAGTGTTTGCTGTGAGCAGCGTGCGCGATGCGCGTCAGTCCTCCTCGGTGCTTGATTCGCCTTTCTGCTGAGCCAGTTCGCGCTGGGCCGCTTCGAGGTTTTCACGCACGTCCACCGTGAGTGGATGCTGGGTGCCGAGCGCATTTGTGCAGTCTTTGAGGACCGACTTGTATCGACCGACGGCTTCGGCTAGTTCGCCGTTTAATGCGTATGCGAGTGCCAGATCGCTGCGCGTCATAAGGGTTTGGCGGTCCAGCGCACCCAACGTGCGTGTGCGGGCTGAAAGGACTTGCTCATATTGGTCGATGGCTTTGGGGAGAAGACCTTGTAACGCGTATGCGTATGCGAGGTTATTGCGCGTGACGAGGGTGTGTTCGTGGTCTGCTCCTATCAAGCGAGTGCGGTCTGCAATGACCTGCTCGTATAGACTCATCGCCTCCTGCAAGCGACCATCCGCGTGGTACACGAGCGCAAGATAGCTGCCCGCCATGAGCGTGTCGACGTCATCGTCTCCCAGGAGTTGTTGTCGTGTCGTGTGCACATGCTCAAGGAGCTTGATCGCCTTGTCATACTCATCGCCATGGTAGTAGTAGGCGTATGCGAGTTTTTGCTGAGTCGTAAGGGTGTCGCGGTGGTCGGCGCCCTGCATTTCGGTGCGGGCATCAAGGATATGTTCGTACATGTTGATCGCTTCCGAGGAGCGGCCTGAGTGCATGATCATATATGCGAGTTCTTCCTGTACATTCAGCACGCGAAGATCGTTTGGGCCCAAAGCATGTTCAATCTCTTTTGCGAACTCCTCAAGGGTGACAGACTCGAGCACAAGTCCAAGGTCGCGTGCATGAGTGAGCGTTTGTGACAGGACCGAAGTGACTTGTTCGTTTGTATGAAGGTTAAGGGAGTGTTTTTGATTGCCGATCGCATGAAGCTGGTCGATGAGGCTGCGCGCATCTTGCCGACGTGAGTCAGTATCTGTCCTCCTGAATTTGTCGATGTTTACGGATCCCAGGACGTTGGCAGCTGATTCGTTAGCTTGTTCGCGTTCTTTGTCGTTCCAGGATTCGCGCAGCACCTGTGCCTGGAGTCGGTGCAGCATGGTTGTCGATCCGTCTGTGGACTGCTGAACAATGGACCTGTGAATGAGTTCTGTGAGCGCATCGTGAGCGTCCTCGTCTTCGGCGGGATTAGTGCCTTGAAGCTCCCAGTCGTCCTGCTGCTCAATGGTGGGGTCGAGCCATCGCGTGGGCACACCGGATTCTGCGAGTAGTGCGAGCGCACCCAACTGGCGTTGAGCCATCTCCTTCGTGCCGTTCTTCATACTGTCGATGGCGTCTTCGACGGCCATCCACAGTACCGTGGCCACGTCGTCCGTATACTCATCTCCAGGAATAGGGCGAATGACAAGTTCCTCGCCGCGGGAATCCAATCGCTGGAGATACCGTGCCAGAGACAGGTCTTTGTTACGTGCGGTCGCAGCAGCCTGGGCAACAGCGACGGGCAAATCGCCGAGGCGCTCGGCCAGCGCATCTGCGGCATCGTGATCTTCGTCGTCTGTAACGTCCAAGAGGTGTTTGATCGACTGGTCGCGATCAAACACGCCGACCTTGAGAGTGTTCCATCCGTGGTCATCCCATCCCGTGTTGTTCGTCGTCGTTGCGACAACGCGTAATCCGTCACCGGTCGGGACAAGTCCGCTAAGGTCGTTGATGTCCTCAACGTTGTCGAAGACGATGAGCCTGTCGGCGGGGCCAACAGACTGCAAATGGTTGAGGCAACGGCGGATGACCTCGTCTTGAGTGGGTTGGTCGCTCGTGCCAATTCCGAGTTGCTTGGCGAGCTCGACCAGGTCGCTCTGGATTGATTCGCGTGATACCGCGTTTATCCATGCGACGAGGTTCCAGTTTGCGTCTTCGCACTGTTCGGCGAGAGATGCAGCAAGCTGAGTTTTCCCACAGCCGCGCATGCCTACCAACACCGTGCGTCGTCTCGTTGGATCGACGATCAGCTTATGCAGGTGTTTCTGCTCGTCACGCTCGACAAAACGGTCTCCCATTACCACGTCCGGTCGGCTACCGAAAAAGACGCGGCTCGGCTTGTCTTCATGACGAGTCGCCTCGGCCAGCTTGGTCGGAAGCGCAGCGAGCATCTCGTGCGTCTTCTCGTGTCCTTGGAGAGAGTGACGCGAGTTATCTCGTATCTCGTCTATTCCGGAAAGAATGCTCTTAAATGCCTCAATCTGAAACCTGGGGGACCATGGGGCGAAAGCAATGTACTGTGTTGCGACTGCCTCAATGAGCTCGTCGAAATACGGTTCAGCTGCAGATTCAACGTTCGTGCGCCGTTCAGCAGCGTGGTCCCGTAGCTTCTCTGGAAAGCTCTCGGGGCTGCGGACTGCACTGAGGAGAAGTCCGTCGTCATTGGCGATCTTGTCGAGGATGATTTCGACCTCGGTGCAAGCCCCTGAGAGCAGAACGGGATCGACGCTTTGGCTACCATATCGTCTTTGTATCGCCTGTAGGCGATTAGCCAAGGTCTGACTGACGCGACGTTCGATCTGGCCCCGAGATTCATCGGTGCGGCGCAACGCACGCAACAGTGTGCTGAGCAGCTCCTGGCCGTCTCCGATTAGGTCGGCGGCAGACGCTTGATCACATGCACGCAAGAACATCTTCGTGAGAGCTGCGCCGACACCAACCAACGTCATCAATACAGGATCGCCCATACCGGCAATGCTATGTCACCCACCTGACATATGAAAGAAACGCGCGCCTCGCTCGAAGAATAGAGCCTGACAATCGGGGCCGGAAGCAAGTGCTTCCGGCCCCTCAGCGTTTACTTGTAGCAGTGCGCGCGACGCGCGTCAGGCCTCGTGGATGCGCTCCTCGACGACGTCTTCGCCAACGACGAGTTTTCCGGATGCGCCCGCGCCGAGTTGCTCCAGGGCCAGGCGGCCCACCATCTGCTGGTTCGTCGTCGTGCGCTGCGACCGTGCGCCGGACAGGAAGCTGAAGAACCAGTTCACCAGCGTGCCCACCTGCGACTTGAAGCCGACGATGTAGAGCAGGTGTAGGAAACACCAGGCCACCCACGCGGTGAAGCCGGTCAGCTTCGTGTTACCCATCTTCACGACCGCCTTGAAGCGCGCGATCGTCGCCATCGAACCCTTGTCGAAGTAGGAGAACTCCGTGGCCTTCGGCTTGCGGCCCGCCAGGCGCGCCGCCACCGTGTCGGCGGCGAAGCGCGCGGACTGGATGGCACCCTGCGCGACGCCTGGGACGCCCGGGAACGCCATCATGTCACCCAGCACGAAGATCTCGGGGTGCCCGGGCAGAGTCAGGTCCTTGTTGACGGTGACGCGGCCTGCGCGGTCCACCTCGGCGCCCGTCGCCTCGCCCAGCGCGCGGCCCAGCGGACTCGCGGACACGCCCGCAGCCCACACCTTGCACACGGACTCGATCCGCTCCTCTTCGCCGGACTTGTACTTGAGCGTCACGCCCTCGGCGTCCACGTCGGTCACGAACGCGTTCATCTTCATCTCGACGCCGAGCCCCGCCAGCGCCTCCTCGGTCTTATGCCCGAGCTGCTCGCCGAACGGGGGGAGTGGGTGCTCGGCACCGTCCACCAGGATGACGCGAGCCTTCGTCGGATCGATGTTGCGGAACTCGCCCTTCAGCGTGTGAGAGGCGAGCTCGCGGATCTGCCCGGCCATCTCGACGCCCGTCGGACCCGCGCCCACGACGACGAAGGTGAGGAGCTTGCCCACCAGAGCAGGGTCGGTCTCGATCTCCGCCAGCTCAAACGCGCCGAAAATACGCGCGCGCAGCTCGAGCGCGTCATCGATCGTCTTCATGCCCGGCGCGAACACCGCGAAGTGGTCGTTGCCGAAGTAAGACTGACCAGCACCCGCTGCGACGATCAGCGTGTCGTATTCGGTCTGCTCGTACTTGTTGTGGTTGCGCCACTTCACGACGCGAGCCTCGACGTCGATCTCCTCAACGAGCGCCTGCAGAACCGTCACGTTCTTCTGCTTCCGCAGGATCTCGCGCGTCGTGGGGGCGATGTCGCCCTCGGAGAGGATGCCGGTGGCCACCTGGTAGAGCAGGGGCTGAAACAGGTGGTGCGACGTGCGGGCCAGGATGGTGATGTCGGCGTCGGCCTTCTTCAGTCGACGAGCGGCGCTCAGGCCTGCGAAGCCGGAACCGATGATGACAATGCGGTGGCGGGACATAAGACTCTCCTTTAATTAAGCAAGGCTAATCTTACCTAAATATGGTGTTCGCGCATTGTGAGGTCAGGCGCACCTAAGCCGCCGTTCTTACGAGTCGAATAGGCAGGCCGCAGCGACCGGATCCGGCTTACCCGTGGTCGTGGTCGGGAGCGCGTCGACGACCAGGACACGACGCACCTTCTCCCAAGGTGCAAGGGAATCGCACAAGGCCTCGGACAGGGCGTCGGCACTCAACGACGAGGCCTGGGCGTGGCCCTTGGGAGTGGCGACGATCAGCGCGGCGACGATCTGCCCCCAGCGTTCATCCGGCAGTCCCACGACGAGCACATCAGACACGACATCCAGCGAGCGCAGAGCCCGCTCGACGCTCGGTGGAGCGACGAGCTCTCCGGCCGTGTTGATCATGCGGTGGGCGCGTCCCACCATGTGCAGCCAGCCGTGGGCATCCCGAGTAGCAAGGTCGCCCGTGCGCAGCCACTCCTCGCCGCTCACGACGCCGGGCCCGCGCACCCAGATCTCGCCCATCTCATCGACGCCTGCCTCGCGCTCGTCGGAGGCCATGACGCGCAGGTCCACGTAGGGGAAGGGAACCCCCAGCGACCCGGCCGGCGCCGAGGAATCGGGGGTTGCAACCGTGCCAGCCCCGGAGGTTTCGGTCATGCCCCACACGTGAATGGGGGACAGGTCGACCGCGCGCATCGCCTCCGCGAGGTCCGCCGTCATCGCGTCGCCGCCGATGAGGGGACGCACCCACGACGACAGGTCCCCGCCGCCGCGCTCATGTTCGTCGAGGATTGCGCGGACAATCGCGGGCACGGCGAACATCATCGTGATCCCGTAGCGCTCGATCGCGTCGATCACGCCGCGCGCGTCGAAAGACCCCGGGAAACCGAGCGTGACCAGGGTGCCGCCGTGCGTCCACACGTCCATCGACGTCCCATTGAAGCCGCCGATGTGACTGGCGGGCGCACACACGCCCACGACCGAGGATGACGGCGCGTAGTCAAAGCCCTCGCGGAAGTTCGTCGACCCCCACCACATGACCTCGTGGGTGAGCTCGACGGGGCGCGGGGTGCCCGTCGACCCCGACGTAAACAAAATGGCGGCGAGCTCGGTCCCGCAGCGCGCGGGAGCCTTCTCGATGGGCGCGGCGTGATCCACCCACGCAGCAAGATTCGCAAACGACGCGACCTGCGCGCCCGCTCCGGACAGGGCGGGAGCGTGGTGGGCCGAGGCCTCGTCGAGAAACACCCACGAGACGCCCACCTGCTCGCACATTGAGGCGAGCGCAGTCGAGGGCATACGCGGGGACAGCGGTACCGTCACCGCATGCAGCCACGAGGCCGCCACGGCGGCGATGTAGTGCCACGGCGAGTTCGCCCCGATGACGCCGACGCGCGTCCCCACACCAATACCGGCCGATTCAAAGGCTGCGGCTAGGCGCGCGACGGTGTCCGCAGCCCCGCGCACGCTCCATTCCTGGCCCGTGACCGCGTCCACGAGAGAGAGGCGACCCGGGTACCGACGGGCTGCGGCGAGCAGTGCCCGCGCGGGCGAATAATCGGGGGTCACGAGGCCGAGGCGGCCTTCACGGCTGTCATCGCTGCGTGACGCTCCGAGCGCTCCTTCAGACGCGCCAGGACCGAACCGGCCTCCTGCAGCGTCGAGCCGGAGTTGGCGATGTGGCGCAGCTGCTCGGGGATCTCGAAGCCGCGGGCGCGCATACCCTTGGCCCACAGCAGACCCGCACGGTAGGAGGAACGCACGAGGGGACCGGCCATGACGCCCGCGAAGCCCATCTCCTCGGCCTCGGCGGCCATCTCGACAAACTCCTCGGGGTGGACCCAGCGGTCGATCGGGTGGTGCAGGGGAGAGGGACGCAGATACTGCGTGAGGGTCAGCAGGTCACAGCCCGACTCGTGCAGGTCGCGCATGGCGGCGCTGACTTCCTCGCGCGTCTCGCCCATACCGAGGATCAGGTTCGACTTCGTGACCATGCCGCCGTCGTGGGCACGCTTGATCATCGCGAGTGAGCGATCGTAGTTGAAGGCGGGACGAATCTTCTTGAAGATGCGCGGCACCGTCTCGAGGTTGTGCGCGAAGACCTGCGGGCCGGCGTCGATCACCATGTCGATCGAGGAGTCCTGGCCACGGAAGTCATCGACGAGCAGCTCAACGCCGGTGCCCGGATTGAGCTCGTGGATGAGACGACACGTCTCGGCGTACAGCCACGCGGCACCGTCGGGCAGATCGTCGCGGGTCACGCCCGTGATCGTCACGTAGCGCAGGTCGAGGTCGCGCACGGACTCGGCGATGCGACGCGGCTCGTCCTTGTCGTACTCGGTGGGGCGCCCCGTCGCGATATCGCAGAAGTCGCAGCGGCGCGTACACAGGGCGCCACCGAGCAGGAACGTCGCCTCGCGGTCCTGCCAGCACTCGTAGATGTTGGGGCACCCGGCCTCCGCACACA
>CALHZX010000055.1 GCA_938040725.1 uncultured Actinomyces sp.
TCGAAGCCCGGCCAGGCCCTGCCACCGCCCACGGGCACCGCAGCCTGGCCCTCCGGTCCCTCCGGCGTCCTCCATACCTGTGAGCCTGGTCGCGGTATGGTGCTGTGATCTGACTGAATCTCGGCAATTTCGCATGCAATTCCCCTGAGTATATTTCAAGTGTTGAAATCTAGTTGTTGATATTCTGCGGTTTTTGAGCGTGCATCGATTTGTGCCGTTAGGGAATTGCATGCGAAATTTGCTTGGGCTGGGTGTTGCTGTTGTTTGTGGATACTGCAGCCAGGCCCCGTTATCCACCGGCACCGCGGCCGAGCCTGCGGACCTCCGGCGCCCTCCACACCGATGGGGCCTGGTGTGCTGTTGTGTTGACTAGTTTGATCTCTGCCTCGCGTTCGGTACAAAATTCTCCCTGCTCGGCTTCTTGGTGGTGAGAACGGTACAAAACTCTCCCTGCATGCGTAGATTGCGCCAAATCAAGGCATTTCGGGTGAGCTGGGAGAGTTTTGTACCGCACATGCGGCAAGGTCGGGTATGCGGGGAGAGTTTTGTACCGGAAGTGGGCCGCCCTTGGGTCCTGTTGCTGGGCTTTTGCTGCTCATGGGCACTGGGGCCGGGCCTTCCGGGCCCGCAGGTGCGCTCCACGACGGTGGCGGTGGGGGTTTTGCACGACACGAAGCCTTCTTGCGGCGTGTCGTCGGCGTGTCGGGCCCTCGTGTCGTGCAATTCCCCCCGAGTGGTGGCGCGAGCCCGCGACTTGAGGGGGTGTGGCCGCCAAAGTGCAGACCCATTGGGCGACAAGAGCCCAAAAGCGACGGTTTTGGCTGAATGGGACTGCGCTTTGGTGGATGTCGTGTCTGTCGTGGTGTATTGGTCGCACGTGAACCCGCTATATAGCACGCGAACCCGCTATTTGGAGTGTGGGCGGGGCTGCCCATGCTCGCATTAGCGGGTTAACGTGCGCAACGAAGTGTGTCGATTCGCCAGGCGATGGGCCTTCCCGGTGCGGGAGCGACGCCCCTGCTCGATCGACGACCGAGGACCCGCGGCTCGTGTAGTAGATCCGTGCAGAGGGGGAGGGGAAGCGGTGCGCCGCTGGTGATACAAGACCCTGCTCGCCCCAACGACGCCACCAACCTGCCCCAACGACGCCACCAACCCGCCCCAACGACGCCCGGAACACACCCCGGAACGCACCCCGGAACACACCCCGCAACGCAAAGCATTGACAAAGGGAAAGTGCCTTCTAGTCAAGGCCGTGACAAGCCTTCATAATGTAAGGAAATGGCGCGTTTGTGCCGGTTGCACGGTAGAATTATTGCGCTGACCACACCACGTTCAACGGAGGGAATAAGGTGGATCTCTACGAGTACCAGGCCCGGCAGATGTTCAAGGAGCACGGCGTGCCCGTGCTCGACTACCGCCTGGCGTCGACCCCCGAAGAGGCGCGCGAGGGTGCGCGCGAGCTGCTCGCGGAGGGTGCGTCGCTGCTGGTTGTCAAGGCTCAGGTGAAGACCGGTGGCCGCGGCAAGGCTGGCGGCGTCAAGCTCGCCCACAGCGCCGATGAGGCCTACGAGAAGGCTGAGGCGATTCTCGGTCTCGACATCAAGGGCCATATCGTCAAAAAGGTCATGATCGCTGTCGGCGCGGACATCGCTGCCGAATACTATTTCTCGATCCTGCTGGATCGCTCGAACCGCCGCCACCTGGCGATGTGCTCGCGCGAGGGCGGCATGGATATCGAGACCCTCGCGAAGGAACGCCCCGAGGCGCTTGCCCGCGTCCCCCTCGATCCGGTCGTGGGCATTGATGCACAGGTCGCTCGCCACATCGCCAAGGAAGCGGGATTCGACGAGGAAACGGCCGAGGCCGTCGCCCCCGTCCTCGAAACCCTGTGGACCGTCTACCGCGAGGAGGACGCTACTCTCGTGGAGGTCAACCCGCTGGTCTCCAGCCCGGACGGCTCCGTGTGGGCGGTCGACGGCAAGGTGACTCTCGACGACAATGCGCGCTTCCGCCACCCCGGCCACGCCGAGCTGGTGGACGTGGCTGCGCAGGATCCGCGCGAGGCCGCAGCGAAGGCGGCTGGTCTCAACTACGTGCGCCTGGAGGGCCAGGTCGGCATCATTGGAAACGGCGCGGGCCTGGTCATGTCGACGCTCGACGTGGTCGCGATGGCCGGCGAGGAGTTCGGCGGCATGAAGCCCGCGAACTTCCTGGACATCGGCGGCGGGGCTTCGGCCGAGGTCATGGCCAAGGGCCTGGATATCATCCTCGGCGACGAGCAGGTTCGCTCCGTGTTCGTTAACGTTTTCGGCGGTATTACTGCGTGCGACCAGGTCGCCCGAGGCATCATCGGCGCGCTCGAGACGCTGGGCGATGCGGCCTCGAAGCCGCTCGTCGTGCGTCTCGACGGCAACAAGGTCGAGGAGGGCCGCGCGATCCTCGCCGAGGCCGCGCATCCGCTCGTCCACATGGAAGAAACGATGGACGGCGCGGCCCGGCGTGCGGCCGAGCTCGCAGCCCAGAAGTCGTCGAAGTAACGACCCGAGAATTCCAGGAGAATCACCATGACTATCTTCGTCAACTCTGACACCCGGGTCATCGTCCAGGGCATGACCGGCGCCGAGGGTCGCAAGCACACTCAGCGCATGCTCAGCTCGGGCACGACTATCGTGGGCGGCACGAATCCGCGCAAGGCCGGCACGACCGTCACTTTTGATGTGCAGGGCTACGGCCCGGGCGCTGACAAGGTTACGGACGGCCAGGTTGAGATCCCCGTCTTCGGTACGGTCGCTGATGCTCGCGAGGCCACCGGCGCGAACGCCTCCGTTATCTTCGTGCCCCCGGCCTTCGCGAAGGGCGCCGCGCTCGAGGCTATCGAGGCGGGTATTGAGACGATCGTCCTCATCACCGAGGGCATCCCCGTCCAGGATTCGACCATCGTCGTTGAGCGTGCGCTCGAGGCGGGCGTGCGCCTGATCGGCCCGAACTGCCCTGGCATCATCTCGCCCGGACAGGCGAACCTGGGCATCACCCCGGCGGACATTACGGGTCCGGGCCGCCTAGGCCTCGTCTCCAAGTCGGGCACGTTGACCTACCAGCTCATGTACGAGCTGCGTGACTTCGGTTTCACGACGTGCTTGGGCATCGGTGGTGACCCGGTCGTGGGTACCACCCACATCGACGCGCTCGCTGCTTTCGAGGCGGATCCGGATACGGATCTCGTCATCATGATCGGCGAGATCGGCGGCGACGCCGAGGAGCGCGCGGCCGCGTGGATCCAGGAGAACATGACGAAGCCCGTCGTTGCCTACATCGCGGGATTCACCGCGCCTGAGGGTAAGACGATGGGCCACGCGGGCGCAATCGTGTCCGGTTCGTCGGGCACTGCTGCCGCGAAGGCGGAGGCGCTCGAGGCCGTGGGCGTGCGCGTGGGTCGCACTCCTTCGCAGACGGCGCAGATCGCTCGAGAGATTCTCTCGCGCTAACGTCACAGCACGAATCGGCCCGGGGTCGGCGCGCAGCGTCGCGGCCCCGGGCCGATTCTGACACTATGGGCCTGTGAGCGAGCGCATCAGAGAAGTACCCAGCCCCCGGCGGACTACGACCACGTACGTGGCGGATCGGGCGACGATCCGTGTTGCCGTCCCGCAGGGGTGGGCGCGCGGAGTGATCGCGGGTGTTGAGGCAGCCTTCGCGGGCTGGGCGCTTATCACGGTGTGCACGATGATCGCCTACCTGACGTTGCGCTCGAATACGTGGATGAATGATACGACGCCGCGAGACGCGCTCGGCCTGGGTGGCGACCTGTGGGCGGCTGTCATTGGCGGCACGTCGGTGGTTGGGGGAGTGCATTACCGTGCGATCCCGACGCTGGCGGGCGTGCTGCTGATTGTCCTTGTGCGCCTCTTGCTGTGCAATACGGCTGGTTTCCCGCGCAGTGCGGCGCTGTTTGCTGTGCCCGGTTTTCTTTTGACGTCCTGGCTGCTTGCGGGTACCTCGGGCACTCATGCGCACTGGTGGACGGGCACGATCGGCGGAGTGCTGATTCCATTGATTGGCTCGGTGTGGTTTGTTGCGTCGGGGTATGCGCGGGATCATGAGGCTCCGACGATGCAGCATTGGATTTCGGGTGGCCTGCAGTTGGGGGGCCTGTCCGTGGCGGTGCTTGCGGGCGCGTCGCTCGTTGCCGCGATTGTTGCGCTTGTGGCTGGTTGGGGTCGGATGGCTGGGATCCAGGAGATCCTGGGGGCGGCTTCGGGCGCGGATACGGCGTTTATTGTCGGCGCCCAGCTGGCGTTTGCGCCGACGGTCATGGCTTGGGTGGCTTCGTGGTGGTCGGGTGCGGGTTTCCTGACGGCGACCGATTCGCTGCATTCTCCGGCCGTGGTGGGCACTGGCCCGATCCCGCCCATCCCGCTCCTGGGTGCTGTTCCGGAGACGGCTCCTGGTCTGTGGGTGGTTCTCGCGCCGATCGCGCTGGGGGTTGGTTTGGGCGTCGTCGCGGCGCGTTCGTTCCGTCGTGAGCACCTGCTACACCAGAGCGCGCAGGGCGTTCTGGCCTCGGTGATCGTGGCGGCCGTGACGGCTCTGTGGATGTGGAGCGCGACGATGAGCCTGGGTTCCGTCCGCTTGGCCTTGATGGGCCCGCGCGTGGGGTGGGCGACGCTTGCCCTGGTGCTTGAGATTGCGTTGCCCGCGCTGATTATCGCGCTGGCGACCCATCCGACGACGCGTGCGCTCCTCGGCGAGGGTGCGGGCCGGGTCCGCAACGAGGGCGAGGCCTTGCGTCGCCGCGCTGCCGAGCGTGCGTCCCGTGTGGGGGCGGCCGCCTCGGCGACGGACGAGGCCTGGGCTGAGGCCTCCGACTCCGCTGAGGACAGCGCCGGGGTCGAAGGTGCTTACGAGGCGTGGGCTGAGTCCTCCGATCCTGTGGCGGAGGCAGGCGAAACGGCCGTCGACGAGGCCGTGGACGATGCGTCCGCGCAGGCTGAGGGTGACGCGGATGACCCCGGGGCGAAGGCGACGCGGCGCGAGGGCCTGAACTAGACTGGGAGGTGCCGCGACTGGCGAGGGTGGATGACCACCGGGGAGCGGCTGTATTTCCCGCGAGGCGTCGCCCGCCTGGGCGCCTGGGTTTGGTCTCAACCTGGAGGAACTATGTCCGTCTCCCTGGACAACCTGGAACCCATTGACGTGCGCCCCATCAAGCGGGCCTTGATTTCTGTGTATGACAAGACAGGCTTGGAGGATCTTGCTCGCGCGCTTGGCGAGGCCGGAGTGGAGATCGTCTCTACCGGCTCCACGGCTGCCCGCATTGCGGCGGCTGGCGTGGCCGTCACCCCGGTCGACGACGTGACCGGTTTCCCCGAGGTGCTCGAGGGGCGCGTGAAGACCCTGCACCCCTTCATTCACTCTGGCATCCTGGCCGATCAGCGGAAGGCCGCGCACCGCGAGCAGATTGCGCAGCTGGGGATCAAGGCGTTTGACCTGGTCGTGTGCAACCTGTACCCGTTCCAGGAGACGGTCGCTTCTGGTGCGTCCTTCGATGAGTGCGTCGAGCAGATCGACATCGGCGGCCCGTCCATGGTGCGCGCCGCTGCGAAGAACCATCCGTCGGTTGCCGTCGTGACCTCGCCTGAGCGCTACGCGGACGTGGCCGAGGCGGTGGCGGGGGAAGGCTTCACTCTCGAGCAGCGCCGAGTCCTGGCCGCCGAGGCCTTTGCCCACACGGCGACCTACGACCTGGCGATTGCTGGCTGGCTGGCCGACGAGCTGGATCTTGAGGATGTGCGCGAGACCCTCGACGAGGCCGCCGAGTCTCACCTGGACGCCTCCGACGCGGCGTTCTTGGAGTCCCTGGGCTACCAGACCGAGGAAGACTACGTGGTGGAGGTCCCCGAGGAGGAGGGGCAGGCCTCGGGCATGCCCGTGTTCGTCGCCGACGCGTTCGAGCGCGTGGAGTCGCTGCGCTACGGCGAGAACCCGCACCAGGGTGCGGCCGTGTACCGCGAGATCGACGAGTCCTTCGAGGACGAAGACGTTGACGACGAGGCCTTGGCCCCGGGCATCGCGAACGCGCGCCAGCTGCACGGCAAGGCCATGAGCTACAACAACTACACGGACGGCGACGCCGCCCTGCGCGCCGCCTACGACCATGAGCGTCCCTGCGTCGCGATCATCAAGCACGCGAACCCCTGCGGTATCGCGGTGGCCGATGACGTGGCCGAGGCACACCGCCTCGCGCACGCATGCGACCCCGTGTCGGCATTCGGCGGCGTGATCGCCGTGAACCGCCCGGTGAGCGTCGAGCTGGCCCGTCAGATCGTCCCGATCTTCACCGAGGTCGTGCTGGCCCCCGATTACGAGGAGGGTGCGCTCGAGGTGCTGAGCGCGAAGAAGAACCTACGCGTCCTGCAGGTTGAGCCCCCGGCTCGCGGCTCGTACGAGTTCAAGCAGATCAGCGGCGGCCTGCTGGTCCAGGAGCGCGACGACATCGACGCGCCGGGCGATTCCCCGGAGAACTGGACGCTCGCGGCCGGCGCTCCCGCCGACGAGGCGACGTTGGCGGATCTGGAGTTCGCGTGGCGCACGGTGCGCGCGGTCCGTTCGAATGCGATCCTGCTGGTCAAGGATGGCGCCTCGGTGGGCGTTGGCATGGGCCAGGTGAACCGCGTGGACTCCTGCAAGCTGGCGGTCGAGCGTGCGAACACGCTGGGCTCGCGCTCGACGGGTGACGCGGCGGCGTCCACCGTGGATAGCGCGGGCGGCGCTCGCGCGTCCGAGGTTGTGGCCGAGGCTCCCGAGCAGCGTTCCATTGGTGCGGTCGCCGCGTCGGATGCGTTCTTCCCCTTCGCGGATGGACTGCAGGTGCTCATTGACGCGGGCGTGAAGGCTGTTGTTCAGCCCGGCGGCTCGGTGCGTGACCAGGAGTCGATTGACGCGGCGAATGCTGCGGGCATCACGATGTACCTGACGGGAACGCGCCACTTCGCGCACTGATGATCACACCCGCTCATGGGCTTCAGGGGGCGAGCGCCGGTGTGGCGCTCGCCCCCTGAGATTTGCCTCCGTGTGCTTGACAGGGGAGTGGCGGGCAGCATATTGTTCAATTGTTGAATGAAAGGCTGTTGGCCCTGTTGAAAGGTGTCGTATGACCACCCTGACCGCTTCCCCCGTTGCCGCGCGCGAAAACCGCGTCCTCGCAGACCGCCTCGGTGGCACGATCGCCCGCGAAATCGCCCTGATCGCCGCCGGAACGGTCGCCATGATCGTGCTGGCCCGTATTTCGGTCCCGCTGCCGTTCACGCCTGTGCCCGTCTCGCTCGGCACGCTGGGTGCCCTTTCGGTCGGTGCGGCCCTTGGCGCGCGCCGAGGCCTCGTCTCCGTCGCCGCCTACGCCCTCCTCGGTGTCGCCGGTGCCCCGGTCTTCACCGGCACGAACGTCGGCTGGGCCTTCGCCTCCTTCGGCTACATCCTCGGCTACCTGCTCGTCGCCGCGATCGCGGGTCTGGCCGCCCAGCGCGGCGCCGACCGCCGCATCCTGACCATGGCGCCGACTGCTCTCGTGTCCCTCTTCTCCGTCTACATCCTGGGCCTGGCCTGGATGATTCCCTTCGCGCACATGACCCTTGAGCAGGGTCTGATGAAGGGCTTCGTGCCCTTCATCATCGGCGACCTGGTCAAGGCTGCCGTGGCCACCGGAGCCTTCCCGGTGCTGCGCTCCATCTTCCGCTGAGCCGCGCGCTCCAGCGTCACGCGAGTCGGCCTCGTCCCCACCCGGGGGCGGGGCCGTCGCCGTATCCGCGGACAAAAGCGCGGTGACATGCGCTATGGTGCGCGACGGCGCGGGGTGAGCGCGGGTAGCATGGGGAGGGTGAACGCTACTGACATGCATCCCGTCCTCGTCGTCGACTTCGGCGCGCAGTATGCCCAGCTGATCGCCCGCCGCGTGCGTGAGGCTAACGTCTACTCCGAGATCGTCCCCCACACCATGAGCGTGGCGGACATGCTCGCCAAGGAGCCCGCCGCCATCATCCTGTCCGGCGGCCCGTCTTCCGTGTACGAGGAGGGTGCGCCCTCCGTCGATCCTGCGATTTTTGAGGCCGGCGTGCCCGTCCTGGGCATCTGCTACGGCTTCCAGACCATGGCTCACGCCCTGGGTGGCACGGTGGGTCGCACGGGCACCCGCGAGTACGGGCACACCGAGGCCACAGTTTCTGCGGGTTCTTGCCTGTTCGGCGGCACCCCCGACGATCAGATCGTGTGGATGAGCCACGGCGACGCCGTCCAGGGCGCGCCCGAGGGCTTCACCGTCACCGCCTCCACCGCCGAGACCCCCGTCGCTGCCTTCGAGTCGCGCGAGCGTCGCCTCTACGGCCTGCAGTGGCACCCCGAGGTGGGCCACTCCCAGTTCGGCCAGGACGCGCTGAAGAACTTCCTGTACGAGGGTGCGGGGATCAAGCCCACGTGGACCGCTGGTTCCATCGTGGACGAGCAGGTTGAGAAGATCCGCGAGCAGGTCGGTGACGCGCAGGTTATCTGCGCCCTGTCCGGCGGCGTGGACTCTTCCGTGGCTGCGGCCCTCGTGCACAAGGCTGTCGGCGACCAGCTGACCTGCTTCTTCATCGATCATGGCCTGCTGCGTGCGGGCGAGCGTGAGCAGGTGGAGAACGACTACGCGCGCGGCATGGGTATTCGCGTCATCACGTGCGACGAGTCTGAGCGTTTCCTGTCCGCCCTGGCCGGCGTCACCGAGCCCGAGGCGAAGCGTAAGATCATCGGCCGCGAGTTCATCCGCTCCTTCGAGGCCGCCCAGAAGCAGGTCATCGAAGAGGTTGGCGCTGCCGGTGGCGAGGTGAAGTTCCTCGTCCAGGGCACCCTGTACCCCGACGTCGTCGAGTCCGGCGGCGGCGAGGGCGCGGCCAACATCAAGAGCCACCACAACGTGGGTGGCCTGCCCGAGGATATGACCTTCGAGCTGGTCGAGCCCCTGCGTACCCTGTTCAAGGACGAGGTGCGTGCGGTCGGCCGCGAGCTGGGTCTGCCCGACTACCTGGTGAACCGTCAGCCCTTCCCGGGTCCCGGCCTGGGCATCCGCATCATTGGCGAGGTCACGCGCGAGCGCCTGGATATCCTGCGCGCCGCGGACCTGATCGCCCGCGAGGAGCTTACGGCGGCCGGCCTGGATCAGGAGATCTGGCAGTGCCCAGTGGTTCTGCTTGCCGACGTTCGTTCCGTCGGGGTCCAGGGGGATGGCCGTACCTACGGCCACCCGATAGTGCTGCGCCCCGTGTCCTCCGAGGACGCGATGACGGCCGACTGGACGCGCCTGCCCTACGACGTCCTGGCCCGCATTTCCACGCGCATCACGAACTCGGTGCCCGAGGTCAACCGCGTCGTCCTCGACGTGACCTCCAAGCCCCCGGCCACCATCGAGTGGGAATAAAAAGGCCCCTGAGCTGGGCGTTTATCATCTGTCCTATCTAGTGGCATCTGGTCTCATCCAGTAGCAGGTAACGCGCAAGCCACCGGCCAATTCTGGTGAGAGAGCTTTTCGGGAAACCTCTGAAATCATCGATTTCAGAGGTTTCCTCTTTGCCTGTCTGCCTGCGCATTTACTCCCAAGCCCGCCCCGTTTTGTCCACGGGATGCGACTGGTTCGCACTAAATGCTAAAAGGTGCCAATAGATGGACGATGCCGACGCGCGTTTTTATAGCGTTTTGCGTCCGAGTCGTCCCGATTCCCAAAACTGGAACTCAGTTTGAACTCAGTGGCTTTTTTGAAGGCCGATTTTCGCAAAGGCGCAGGTCGCTGCTAGGGAGTAGATTTTTCGGAAAAACGCCGCCCGGAGTGCCAAAACCCGTGCGAAAACCCGAATCGTGAGCCTGGATTTACTCACCACCTACGTCCCAAAAACCTGCCTTCAGGGGTTTTGGTGCCGGTTTCTTTGCTGGGGAGTAAATTGCGACAACAAAAAACGAGGTCCCGCAGGACCTCGTGATTGGCATGCGATCGCTGTCGCCTAGCCTTTGAAGGATGCCTTCCAGGCTTCGTATTCCGCCTCTGAGACCTTGCCGGAGTCAAAGTCGGCTCGCATCCGTGCCCATGCCTTCAACGCCTGAGAGAGCTTCTGAGAACCTTCCACCTTTGGATCTACTGCTACGCCGATGCCATCTTCCGTCTCGATGGGCCTGAAGCCCATCTCGCCCTCGAGCCTGAAGAGCATCTCGAGCGCCCCGCGCGCGGTGGCGGGGCCGATGTCGGCGAGGGACTCCGGCACGACGTCCAGCACCCTGGCGATCGCCTCGAGCTGGGGTCCGCCCGGCGTGCGCAGCCCGAGCTCGTAGTTGCGGACGGCTGATTCGGTGACGCCGATCTCCTCCGCGAGGCCCCTCTGGGTGTAGCCCCCCGCCTTCCTGCAGCGCCTTATGCGCTCCCCGACGCCCATTCCGCCTCCGTCCCCGAGCCCGTCATTCCATGGGACGGATTCTACAGCAGCACGGTCCGTGCGCAATAGTTGACAGCACAATATCGTGCTGATATATTCCTAGGATGAAACAGCACGTTATCGTGCTCTATGGAAGGAGGACGGCATGTCGGTGCGGCAGGAGAACAACGGGACGTGGACCTCCCAGTTCTGGTTCCGAGACTACGACGGGAACAGGCGCCACAGGACGAAGCGCGGCTTTCCCACCGAGCAGGCGGCGCTCGAATGGGAGGATGGGAGCAGGGCCGACGCCGAGGGGTCGGTGAGCTCCACCTTCGCCTCCTTCTTCGAGGTGTATAAGAAGGACATGAAGCCCCGCCTGCGCGAGAGCACGTGGATCGGAAAAGAGTACATGGTCCGCGACAAGATACTGCCGATCTTCGGGCAGATGCGCGTGGACGAGATCGAGTCGGTCGACGTCATCCGCTGGCAGAACGGGCTGATGGCGATGCGAAACGCTCACGGCGAGCCCTACTCGCCCACGTACCTGCGCACGATCAACAACCAGCTCGCGGCCATCTTCAACCACGCCGTGCGCTTCTACGGCCTGCGCAGGAGCCCGTGCGCGCGTACGGCGAAGATGGGATCCAACAAGGCCGGCGACATGCTCTTCTGGACGAAGGACGAGTACCTCAGGTTCGCAGACGCGGTGGCGGACAAGCCCGACAGCTTCTGCGCGTTCGAGATCCTCTACTGGTGCGGACTCAGGGTCGGCGAGCTACTCGCCCTCACGCCGGACGACGTCGACTTCAGGCGGGCCGTCGTGTCCGTCAACAAGTCATACCAACGGCTCAAGGGCCGCGACGTCGTCACCGATCCGAAGACGCCCAAGTCCGTGAGGGCCGTGGCGATGCCTGGCTTCCTCGTCGACGAGCTTTCGGATTGGCTCCAGGGGCATCCCGTGGCGCACGACGAGCGCATGTTCCCGTTCACCAAGGACCGCATGCATCACGAGATGTCGAGAGGCTGCAAGGCCACTGGCGTGAAGCGCATCCGCATCCACGACCTGCGCCACAGCCACGTGTCCCTCCTCATCGACATGGGCTATTCCGCCGTGGCCATCGCCGATCGCCTCGGCCACGAGAGCACCGACGTCACGTTCAGGTACGCGTACCTCTTCCCCGACAAGCAGGGGGAGATCGCACGCGCCCTCGACAAGGGAGGGAGAGACTGATGCCCTGCCCCAACGACCGAAGGGCGAGGAGCGTCACCGTTGCGTTCCGCATGACGCCGGCGCAGAGCCGTTGGCTCGACGAGGTGGTCGCGGAGTCAGGCATGACCAAGCAGGACTTCATCATGGCCCGCCTGCGCGAGGACGGCATCACCGTGGTGCCGAACAGAAGGATCTTCTTGGCCTTGCGAGATCACATGGCCGACGTGCTCCGGGAGCTCAGGCGAATCGACCCCGGCTGCGGGGTCGGCAGCGAGCTCATGGAGGCCATCGCCCGGCTCACGCGCGAGTTCACCGAGCTGCGCGCTGAGGAAACCGCCGATGTCGTGGCGGAGAGGTTCGAGGGCATCATCGGGTTGGAGCGCCGCTAACGTCATGATTGCATGGCGATGATGCGCTCGCCTCTATTTGCGATTGAGCCATGAGGCCTCGTTGCCCAGATCTTCGAGCGAACCCTCTGCCCTTCGGCTCGTTGCACTCCATGCCCTGAGCGCGCTTCCAGGCCTCCTGAGCGCCGGCTCGCTCCCCGGGTCGCTCCTTGGACTCTGCAGGCTCATCGAGGACCCCTACGGCCGCAAGGGCCGCAAAAACTTTTCAAGTGGTTTCCCAAGTCCAATGCTCGAAAACTCGAGCCCTTAAGGGTTTTGCTTCCTCCCTTGCAACCTCCGGGAACCCTGATGGCATGCGAGCCACAAGGTCCGCCACAGGGGCGGGCCGAAACCTTAGGAGGTCAACCATGGAAACCATCGACACCAAGGCAATGAAGGGCATCAAGAGCTATCTTGAGCGCAGGGGATTCGAGATCCTCGAAGAGAACTGGGCGCACGGCGGCGACACCATCGACTTCATCGCCAGCGAAGAGGACGACATGGTCTTCATCAGCTGCCAGGTCCGCCAGAACACCGGTGAAGGTTTCCCCGAGGAAGTTCCCGATCGCGACTCCCTCGAGCGACTGGCGGCATCCTACCTCACCGAGCACCTCGACTCCGGCGATTGCGCGATCAGGTTCGACCTGATAAGCATGCTGATTCTCAACGACAACAGGGCCCTTCTCCGCCATCATCGTAACGCACTTTGCGAGCTCTAAAAGCTCGCAAGGCTGGGAGCTTCGGCTCCCGGCCTTGCCTTAAAAACTCGGGAGCTCTTTCCGTGCCGTCGAGATGGTATTCTTTTCCCAAACGAGATGGACCGCAAGCATAAAGTATTCCAGGAACTTGATGGACGTGTAGCACTGGTCAATATTGTTGCGCAGGGGGAGTGAGGCCGAATGAACCACAGAATCGAGGAAATTTCATCCAGCCTTGCGGGAGTCGAGCACGGCTTCAAGGAAATCGAGAGGTGTGCTGCCGCCGACTTTGCATCCAGAGACGCCTCGGATGTCGCAGAGTTGGCGCGGTCGGCAGGAGAATCGAAAACCGTCCAGGTAAGGATGTACGGGACATTCCTACTCGGCTACCTCGCGGCGCATGATGAGCATGCCCTGCGTATCCTCAAGGATATTGTCTCTCGTGACGAGGACTGGAGAGTCCAGGAGATTCTCGCCAAGTCCTTCGATCGGTATTGTGGCGACAGAGGCTACGAGGAAGCTTTTCCCATAATCGACGAGTGGCTGTCCTCGGACGAGCCCAACGTGAGGCGGGCGGTGACGGAGGGCCTGAGAATCTGGACGGACAGGGACTACTTTAGGGAGCACCCCGAGGAGGCCGTTCGCCGGCTGTCCGCGCTCAGGGAGGACGCGAGCGACTACGTCAGGAAGTCCGTTGGCAACGCCCTGAGGGATATCAGCAAAAGGCACTCGGACCTGATCGCCGCAGAGCTGGCCTCGTGGGAGCTGGACTCGAAAGAGGCGCGACAGGTCCACAAGCTGGCATCCAGGCTTCTCGCATGATGAACCATGCAAACGGCCGCCGGAAAACGGGACGCCAGCCGCTCTCATCGAAGAGGCTTCTGAGGATCCGACGCTCTTCCGATAGGCCGGGTTGTTCATGCTCAACAAGCCCGTCTCCGCAAATGAAGCCTAGATAGCTTTCTTGAGCGCAAGACGCCTGTAGTGCTCGCCAAGCATGGTCAGCCTGCAGCCCTTGCCTTCCATAGCCGCGTTCCACATGTGCTCGGCGTCGACAGGAACGAGCAAGTTGAGCCGGTTGTATCTCTGCAGAATTGCGAACACTTTGTTGTTGGCCTCGTCGCTTGGCGGCATGTCGGGGGTCCTGCCCTCGTTCCGAGGCTCGAACGACGGGTCGAGCTGGAAGACATGCCCCTCATCGGGAAAGAACTCCGGAATGCGCCTCAGGTCCTCTATCGGTATCGGAGGAGTGACCTTGCGAAGCGAGACGAAGCTCTCCGTGTTGGTCTTGAAAACCGGCCTCTGCTCCCATGCTCCGAGCGACTGATCGATGTGGGCATAAACGCTTCCGGGGGTGATGTCGCCCGTGAGGTTCGCTGCCGCACCTTCCAGTGCGTCGACAAGCAGACCGGTGAAGACACCGTGCACACCGACCTCAAGGGCCGTCTCGTTTCTCCTCGAGGCAGTGAGTATCGTTACTCCGTCAGCGATGGCCGCATGGCTTTCGAGACTCGGGATATCGCCCGCCGCCCCCGAAAAGCAGCTGTCAAGGATGATGACCTTGTTCCTAACCGGAGAGTTGTTTGCGTAATTCACCAGAGTCCGAAGCGACAGGCCGTCGTCTCCTCGCTTGCATTCGGACGTGATTATGTAGCCGCCCGTCGATTCGACATAGCCATGGCCGGAGAAGTAGAGAAGGGCTATCTCCGCATTCGAGTTGAAGAGCCTCTCAACCTGATCCTTCAAATCCCCTCTCGTCACCGATTCGGCGTTCTCCGCAAGGAGCAGCTTCGTATCGAAGTTCTTGGTCCTGCCCGCGTCGCCATTCGCCTCAAGCAAAGAATTGACCGCTTTAGCGTCAGCAACACATCCTGATAGCGACTTCACATGCTCGTAATGGTTGATGCCGACGACGAGGGCCATCCTGTTTCCGCTCACGGCTATCACAGGCTGTCTATGAAGTCTTCGATGGAGCGCCATGTCCAAGAAATGGTCCGAACCCCTGGGATGTCGGTCCGGTCATCCTTGTAGGCCCATATTCCCAGCACCTGCTTCCCCTCTTCGCGGGCACACTGTATCTCCCACTTCTGGCCGCTCGACCGAAGCGAGTTGTCGCTTATCAAGGCGATGACACCATCCGATCTCTTTATGCGCGTCCTCACCTTCTCTTTCCATGCGGACGCATAGGGCTCTTTGACGGACATGTCCACATATTCGAAGGGCGAGCGGGTATTGAGAGATTGGCCCTTGAGAAAGTCCCTCTGTCTCTCGTCCTCTATTGCGAATGCGACGAAAATCGTTTTTCTGTTCATAGCTCACTTCTTCCCGAAACTGGCGTAGATGGTATGTATCAAGTGACCTCATTATACTTGCTGCATTCATGGAAAACGCAGCTCAGAATTAGTCTGTGTTAGTCTGTGGCAGCACGTTTTTGTGCTGTATATGGTACAATCCCATTGGTAGCAAGCTTCCTATGTCGTGACACGAACGCATCGCGACATAGGGCTTCTCGGAGCAGGGCGGCCATCCACGCCTTCCGGCAACTGCTTGGGGTTGCTGGAAGGACCGCCCTGGCTCCGAACCATGGAGGACGCCGCCGGCGCCCTCCATGCGGGGGATTCCCCGCGCCCCTGGGAGCCGAAGCACACCCGATGCAAGGGAGCAAGACCATGGCCAAGCGAACCAGATATCTGAACGTGCGGCTTACCGACGGCGAGAGGTCGCGCGTCGACCGGATCGCCAAGAGCAAGCAGATGACGCCCTCTGAGCTCGTGCGGGCCCTCGTCCAGCTGCCCGGCGACTGCGTCTCCGGAGACTTCCGCACCGCCGTGGTCCTCGATCGTGCCTCCCTCCCGAGACTCGAGTGCGAGATGCGGCGCTGGGGGAACCATTACAACCAGGCGGTGCACGCGCTGAACCGAATCGCATACTACGCCGAGCGCGGGAGCCTCAGGGCCGAGGAGGCCCGCCGGCTGCTGCGCCTGGCCGAGGGAAACCTCGAGGACCTCAACGCCGCGGTCGTCGACCTCCGGAACGACGTAAAGGGCATCACCCGGCACGCCGTCGTCAGCTTGTAGCGATGCCGTACGTGAAGTGCATATCGGGACACACGAGCGCTCGGTTCATCCAGAGGTATCTCGAGAAGGGCGAACGTGCCCTTGCGACCGATTTCGTGAACATCGACGTACCCGTTAAGGGAGTTCGCGACGGCCTGGAAGATTACGGATCGTTCGACTGGTGGCGTGAGATGGACCAGACGCGCAGCGACTTCGGGAACGACATCCCATGGAACGGCCAGCGCGCACGCACCTGGAAGCACTACGTCCTCTCGCCCGACCCGAAGGACGGCATCGATCTTGCGAAGCTGCGCAGGCTTTCCTTCGCCCAGGCGACGGAAATGCCTCGCAGCACATCCCAGTAGGGCGAAACTGATTCGTCGCCGAA
>CALHZX010000056.1 GCA_938040725.1 uncultured Actinomyces sp.
GCCCTGCGCGATGAGGGTGGCGGCCTGGCGGGTGGTCAGCGTGACCGTGCGGGGGTCGCTGCCGTTGCCGGTATCGGGAGTGTTGTCTTGTGGCCCGGTCGCTTTCCGTCCGAACTCGCATCCCATGGCGTCTTGTAGGCCTTTGCCCGGCTTTGGGCTGCAGTCCCGGTGGGGCTGGCCCTCCCACATCGACGGGTCAGAAGCCGTCACGGTCGGATGAGGCGGCGCCGCTGGTTCACCAGAATCTGATGGGCCTTCCTGTGTGATAGTCTCGCTTTTTTCTCCGCGAACAGTTGGGGTATTGTCCTGATTTTCGACACTGTAACTTCCTTTGGTTTCAGAAGGTAATGCCAAGGAGTCGCTTCCGGCAGTCATTAGAAAGGCGGAGGTTAAAACGATGATTAAAGCAGTGGTGCAACGACTCAATTTTACTCAACCCTTACTCCGCCAATCAGCCAGCGACCATTTGCGTAGCGCACAGCAAAGTCAAGTACCTCATTCTTGGTCGGGCTTGACGTTTCAGTAGCTGCCCCTCCCCCTGGGTGAGACGTGATCGTTTGATGACTCACGGAAACTTCAACCCTATTGAAGTCGTATCCTTCAAGTTTTTCGTAGTACCTGATGTTCGTAACCTCTTGCTCCCATTTGTCGTTCCATCCTCCTGCGTTGTGCAGATTCGTCGCGTTGTCGATTGTTGAGCGGCAGAATTTGCATTGATCTTCGCTCATGGCTTCAATTTCGTTGGTGTTTCCGGTGACGTAGGCGTAGCGGTAGAGGTCGAGGAAGTAGTAGACGCTGGCTATGGCGCCCATGTCGCTTTCCTCGTTCATGTTGGAGGGTTTGGTGGGTGCGGGTTCGGCCAGGGCGGCGTCGCGCTGGGCCTTGAGCTCGGGGGTCAGGGCGGCCTCGCGTGATGCGGTTGCGGAGGCGTTGGCGTCGGCGATGCCCTTCTCGGCGCGGGCGACGGCCGCCGAGGCGCTGGCACTGGCGCTCACGCTCGCCTCCGCCTTGGCGTCCTTCAACGAGCAGGCCGTCAGCCCCAGGGCCATCACGCACACCGCCGCCAGCCCGGCCGCCGCCCGGCTCAGCTCGAGGCGTGAACCAGGCCGGCTACGACCAGTTGCTGATCGTTGCGCATCTGCGGGCGCAGGGGGCCGTAGGGACGTACTCATCGCGGAAGCCTCCTCGCCACCGAAACAACTCCACCAAACCACCCACCGAGCACTCCTGTCCGGCCGGGCGGCATATTGACTCTACCTGCGCAAACACGCCCACCACCAGAGCGCCCTCGAACCCTGTGGAAAACCCAGAACAGCACCCTACGGACAGGGCAGCAACCTCAACCTCCCAGCACGGATTCCAGAGCGTCCCGCGCCAGCAGATCCGACCGCACACGTGCAGGCCCCGCGGGCCCGGGACATCGTTTCAGCTACGTGAGGCCCGCTCGCATCCGGCTACGTGAGCCGGCGCAGATCAAGCCTGGCTCAATCCGATCGCCCCGAACTGCAGCCGGCCACCGCCGAATCGTCCATCTGAGATGGCCATCTGCCACCTGAGCGAAACACCTTGGCTCGCGGTCGCGGCAGCGTCCACCTCAGATGAATCCGCACCACCTGACCTCGCACGAATCCACCAACCATCACACCACCGAAACAACACCCCACGAGCCCCGCCGTTCCGCCCGGAGCACGCTCGACTCGGGCCACCGAGGATCGTGCCGGTGCCGATCCGGATGGTCGAGGAGGTCTTCGGCCTGGCGGTCCAGGTCATCTCCGACCCGCTCACCGGGACCCCGCTGGTTCTGCCCCTTCCGCGCGGGACCGCTGCGACGACGCCGGCAGGTGTGGCCGGGTAGGGACTGGAAGGGCCCGCAATCGGGCTTCGGCCGAGCGCGATCATCCGCGAGCGCCCGCGATCGTCACTGCCACTCGTCGGCACCGGTCTTCGCCCGCGCTCACGCCGATTACGCCGAGCCCTCAAGCCGATACTGCTACCCCACAGAGCCGCTGGGTGGCCCTGACAGAACCTGCCAGGCGGTGGACCCGCGTCGAGACGCGCGTTTAGTCTTCACATATCAACCCGCACTGATGTGAGGACATACCTGTGACTGCTTCTGCTCCTGCCCTGCCCACCACCATGCGCGGCGTCGTCATGCACGCCGCCGGGGACGTCCGCGTCGAGGACCGCGAGGTCCCCCACGTCATCGAACCCACCGACGCCATCATCAAGCTCGAGGCCGCCTGCGTGTGCGGCTCGGACCTGTGGCCCTACCGGGGCATCCAGC
>CALHZX010000057.1 GCA_938040725.1 uncultured Actinomyces sp.
TTGCTGCTAACTTCCCGTGGCTGTCCGTCCTCGTGGCCGTTCCGGCTGCGGGCGCAGCCCTCCTCGGCTTCGTCCCGCCCCTGAGGCGCGCCGCCGGGCGCGTCATCGCCCTGGTGATCGCACTCGTCGAGCTCGCGCTCGGCGTGTACGTCGCCGCCTCCGTGTTCGACTGGTCCGCCTCGGCCTCGTACCAGGTGTACGAGTCCCACCTGTGGATCCCCCAGATCGGCATCACCTGGTCGCTCGGCGTCACCTCGCTGGGCCTGGTCATGGTCCTGCTGGCGCTCGGCCTCGTGCCGCTCGTGCTGATTGCGGGTTGGGACGAGGACGAGGCTGCGGACCGCGGCGCCTACCCGGCGCTGGTCCTGGCCCTTCAGGCGTTTATGGTCGTCATCTTCGCGGCCTACGACCTGACGGTCTTCTACTTCGCCTTCGAGGCGATGCTCGTGCCGCTCTACCTCATGATCGGACGCTACGGCGTCGGTGACGAGGCGGCCCGCCACAAGGCCGCCATGAAGTTCCTGCTGTACTCGCTGTTCGGTGGACTGGTGATGCTCGGTGGCATCCTCTACCTGTGGGCGATGGGCTCGCAGGCAGCGCAGGACGTGTCGACGTTCTTCCGCATCGATACGCTCGCCCAGATCCTGCCGAGCGCCCCGCTCGTCGTCCAGATGATCATCTTCGTGACCTTCATGGTTGCGTTCGCGATCAAGGCACCCATGGTCCCGGTGCACACGTGGCTGCCCGATACGGCCGCCGTCGCCCGCCCCGGCACCTCGGTGCTGCTGGTCGGCGTCCTGGACAAGATCGGCACCTTCGGCATGATCACCCTGTGCCTGCAGCTCACCCCCGGCGCGGCTGTGTCCGCCAAGTGGGTCATGTGCATCCTCGCCGTCATCTCCATCCTGTGGGGTGGCCTGTCGGCGAACGGCCAGAACGACATCATGCGCCTCGTGTCCTACACGTCGGTGTCGCACTTCGGCTTCATGGTCCTGGGCATTTTCATCGGCTCGCAGATCGCGCTCGTCGGCGCCATGTTCTACATGGTCGCCCACGGTGTGTCGATCGCCGCGATGTTCCTGCTCTCCGGCTGGCTCTCGCGCCGCGGTGGCACGCAGGACATGCGCGAGTACGTGGGCATGCAGCGCGTGACCCCGGTGCTCGCGGGCCTGTGGCTCCTGAGCGGCCTCGCCTCCATCGCGCTGCCCGGCCTGTCCGGCTTTGTCCCCGAGTACCTCGTGCTCATGGGCACCTGGTCGGTCAGCAGCGCGCTGGCGCTCTTCGCGGTCCTCGGCGTCGTCATCGCCGCCATGTACGTGCTCATGCCCTACCAGCGTGTCTTCACCGGCGCGCCCGGCAAAGGTAAGGAGGACCTGGCGGACCTGGGGATGCGCGAGCGCGGCGTCATGGTGCCGCTCGTGGCCGCGATGCTGATCCTTGGTATTTGGTCGGCGCCCCTCGTGAGCGCCCTGACCCCGGTTGCTTCAGACCTCGACCTGACCAACTCGCAGGTCGGCGCCGCCGTTGAAGGGAGCGCACAGTGAACGTTCTACCCATGGCTAACTTCCAGGCCCCCGAGGTTCCGTGGCTGAGCCTCGCGCCGATTCTCATCGTGCTGGGCGGCGCGGTCCTCGGCATCCTCGTTGAGGCTTTCGCCCCGGCGAAGGCTCGCCGTCCCATCGTGATCGGCCTGTCGATCCTGGCCACCGCCGGTGCCTGCGTCATGCTCTCGCTGCGCTGGGCTCCCGTCGTGGCCGCCCCGGCCTCGCTGGGGGAGTACATTGAGGACCCGCTGACGATCGGCGCCCAGTCGGTGCTCGTCATCATCGGCTTCCTGGCCGTCCTGGTGATGGCCGACCGCACGACCGTTGGTGACGGCGCGTTCGCCGGTCAGCCCTCGGATCGCCCGGACTCTGCTGCCGAGGAACTGTCGGAGCGCAAGGGCTACCAGCGCTCCGAGATGTTCCCGCTGACCCTGTTCTCGCTGGGCGGCATGATGATCTTCCCCGCGGCGGACAACTTCGTGACGCTCTTCGTGGCCCTGGAGGTCATGTCGCTGCCCCTGTACATCATGGCCGCGACCGCGCGTCGTCGCCGTCAGCTGTCCTACGAGGCGGCCCTCAAGTACTTCGTGCTGGGTGCTTTCTCCTCGGGCTTCATGCTGATGGGCTCGGCGTTCCTCTTCGGTTTCTCCAACTCGCTGCGCATCTCGGAGCTGGGGCAGGCCATCTCGACGAACACGAGCATGGACTGGATGGTCCTCGTCGGCGTGTTCTGCGTGATGGTTGGCCTGCTGTTCAAGGTGGGTGCCGCGCCCTTCCACGCGTGGACCCCCGACGTCTACACGGGTGCCCCGACCCCGGTGACGGGCTTCATGGCCGCGGCCGTGAAGATCGCTGCCTTCGCCGCGATGGCCCGCTTCTACCAGGCTGTGGCCGCCTACCTGCAGTGGGACTACCTGTACGTCTTCGCGGCGATCGCGGTCCTGACGATCGTCGTCGGTACCTTCGCCGGTCTCGTGCAGGACGACGTCAAGCGCATGCTGGCCTACTCGTCTATTGCTCACGCGGGCTTCATCCTGATGGGTATCCTCGCGATCCAGAAGGGCGGCACGGGCCATGTGTTGTTCTACACGCTCGGTTACGGCCTGGCGACGGTCGGTGCCTTCGCGGTGGTCTCGCTGGTGCGCGGCCGCGACGCGGACGGCAACGTCCTGGGCGAGGCGACGAGCCTGCGCAAGTGGGCGGGCATTGGCCGCACGAACCCGTGGATTGCGGGTGCGATGCTGGTCTTCCTGCTCTCGTTTGCGGGCATCCCGCTGACGGGCGGTTTCGTTGGTAAGTTCGTGATTTTCTCCGACGCGATCAAGGGCGGCATCGGCTGGCTTGCGATCGTGGGCCTCGTGGCCTCGGCGATCACCGCGTTCTACTACTTCCGCCTCGTGCGCCTGATGTTCTTCACCGACCCCGGTGAGGAGTCCGTCGTGGTCAAGTCGGAGGGCCTGTCCGCTCTGGCGATCATCGTGTGCGCGCTCGGAACGATCGTGCTGGGCGTCTTCCCCGGTCCCGTGTTGAGTCTGCTCGAAAAGATCGTCATACTGATCCCGTGAGTGCTCAAACACCCGATCTTCATGTTCCCGACCTCGAGTCCCGTATTACCCCGGGGCTCGAGGTCGTCGAGCGTCGTCTCCTCGACGCCGTGTCGTCCTCCCGTGATCTGACGGATGAGCTGACGCGCCACCTCGCGGTCGCGGGCGGCAAGCGGATGCGTCCGCTGCTGACCCTCGTGTGTGCGCAGCTGGGCGATCCCGAGCGCGCGTTGGATGACCAGGTCATCACGGCTGCGACGGCCGTCGAACTGACGCATCTGGCGTCCCTGTATCACGATGACGTCATGGATTCGGCTCCCACTCGTCGTGGTGTGCCCTCGGCGCAGCACCTGTGGGGGAATAACCGCGCGATCCTGGCCGGCGACATCTTGTTTGCTCGCGCGTCGCTGTTGGTGGCGTCGCTGGGCCCGCAGATGGTTGCTCACCATGCGCGCACGTTCGAGCGCCTGTGCGAGGGCCAGCTGAACGAGACCTTCGGTCCGACGGACGGTGCGGATCGCGTCGATTTCTACATTCAGGTCTTGGCGGATAAGACGGGTTCGCTCGTGTCGACCGCTGCGTCCTTCGGCGCGCTCCTGTCGGGCGCTGGCCAGCTGGTGGCTGACGTTGTGAGCGATTTCGGCGAGAAGGTGGGTGTCGCCTTCCAGATCGCCGACGACGTGCTGGATTTGGCGTCGTCGGGCGAGCAGTCGGGTAAGACGCCCGGCACGGATCTGCGCGAGGGCGTGGATACGCTGCCCGTTCTCCTGCTGCGTCGCCGTGAGGCGGCCGGAACGATCGACGAGGCCGGCGCGCGCATCCTGCGCGAGCTGACAGGGGATTTGTCCTCCGACGAGTCCCTTGCGTCGGTGGTTGAGCAGCTGCGCGGTCACGACGTGCTCGAGGAGACGCGTCAGCTGGCGCGCACGTGGGCCGATGAGGCGGTCGCCGCGTTGGCGCCGCTGCCCAAGGGGGAGGCGAAGACCGCGCTGGAGGCGTTTGCGAACCTGATGGTGGATCGCTTGGTCTGATGAACGTTGACGAGGCCGGGCCCGGCTGCGCGTGCGAGCGCGACTGGCCCCGGCCTCGTTGCATGCGCGGACGAGCCTTGAGGTGTGTGAGGGATCTCAGCTAAGGTTGCCCTTGGCATCGGGGCGCTAAACTGAGACCCCAGGTGCGCGCATTCGCGCGCGGTCGTAGAAGGAGAATTCGGTTGGCACCGCTCAACGTCGCCGTTATTGGCGCTGGTCCCGCTGGTATTTACGCGTCGGACATCCTGTCCAAGTCGGGGCTCGAGGTGAATATCGACCTGTTTGAGCGTCTTCCCGCGCCTTACGGTCTCGTGCGTTACGGCGTCGCGCCGGATCACCCGCGTATCAAGCAGATCATCGTCGCGCTGTACAAGATCCTTCAGCGTGGCGACATTCGTCTGCTCGGCAACGTTGAGGTGGGTCGCGATGTGACGATCGACGACCTGCGCGACCACTATGACGCGATCATCATTGCGACGGGTGCGGACCGCGATCACCCGTTGGACATCCCGGGCGTGGATCTGCCCGAGTCCTACGGTGCCGCTGACTTTGTGTCCTGGTACGACGGCAACCCGGATTACCCGCGCTCGTGGCCGCTGAAGGCCCGCGAGGTCGCGGTCCTGGGCGTGGGCAACGTGGCGCTGGACGTCTCCCGCGTGCTGGCCAAGCACGCGGAGGACATGCTTAAGACCGAGGTGCCGGCCAACGTGGCCGAGGCCCTGGCTGAGAACCCGATTACCGACGTGCACGTGTTCGGTCGCCGCGGCCCCGCGCAGGTGAAGTTCACGCCGCTGGAGCTGCGCGAGCTGGGTAAGGTTCCGGACGTTGACGTCATCGTCTCGGAAGAGGATTTCGACTTCGATGAGGGCTCGGAGGAGGCGCTGCGCGCGTCGAACCAGCAGCGTCAGGTCGTCAAGACCCTGACGAGCTACGCGATGGCGGATCCGGAGGAGCACACGGCCTCGCGTCGCATCCACATCCACCTGTTCCAGGCCCCGGTCGAGATCGTCGCTGACGAGAACGGCCACGTGAAGGCTCTGCGTACCGAGCGCACGGCGCTCAACGGCGATGGAAGCGTGTCGGGCACGGGTGTCATCACGACGTGGCCCGTGCAGGCGGTGTACCGCGCGGTGGGCTACTATTCGTCGCCGATCCCGGGCCTGCCCTTCGACAAGCGTGCCGGCGTTGTGCCGAACGTGGAGGGTCGCGTCATCGAGGGTGAGACCACGAAGGACGAGTCCGCCCCGGTCATCCCGGGCGTGTACGCGACCGGGTGGATCAAGCGCGGCCCTGTCGGCCTCATCGGTTCGACGAAGTCGGACGCCCAGCAGACGATCTCCCACCTCGTGGAGGATGCGGGCGCGGGCCGTCTGCACGCAAACACCGCCGAGGTTGGGCACGAGGCCATGGTGGCGCTCTTGGAGTCCCGTGGCGTCGAGTTTACGACCTGGGAGGGCTGGGAGCTACTGGATGCCTACGAGCAGGCGCTGGGCGAGGCGTACGGCGAGCTTCCGGGTGGCCGTGGTACGCGTGAGCGCGTCAAGGTTGTCTCGCGTCGCGCCATGACGGATATTTCGCGCGGCGCGCAGGTGGACCCCACGACGGTGGACCACATTGGCGAGATGGGTGAGATGGGTGTGCCCACCGCCCCCGAGCGTTTCGACGACTATACGGGTCCGGGGCGTCGCAACTGACGCGCCCCTGAGCTGGACGAGGCCGTGGCCGGGTTTTCCGGTCGCGGCCTCGCCTTGCGTGTGGGAACGAGGCTGTGGCGAGCCGCGCAGCTTCCGCTAACCGCCGGTCGGGTGGCTTTCTTCCCCTTGGAGGTTCGGCTGGCTCTCAGGTGCTTCTCAGGTAACCCCCATAGGATCGCGCATATGGTGCACCGCAACTATCACAACGGTCTGAAGACGACCCTCCTGCTGGGGAGTATGTGGACTCTGCTGCTCGCCATCGGAGCGCTCATCGCCTCGGGTACAGGCCGGATGGTGTGGATTGTTGTGTTTGCGGGCATTGGGCTGGCCCAGACGGCGTTCTCGTATTGGAATTCCGCGACGATTGCGTTGCGTTCGATGGGCGCGTATCAGGTGAGTGAGTCGGAGCAGCCCGAGCTCTATGCGATTGTCCGCGAGCTGGCTGCGCGAGCGCAGCAGCCGATGCCGACGATCTGGGTCGCCCCCACGCTGACACCGAACGCGTTTGCGACGGGGCGTCATCCGAACAACGCCGCGGTGTGCTGTACGGAGGGAATCCTGGCGATCTTGAATGAGCGTGAGCTGCGCGGGGTGCTCGGGCATGAGCTCATGCACGTGTACAACCGCGACATTCTGACGACTTCTGTCGCCGCGGCCATGGGCGGCGTGATTACGACCATTGCGCAGACACTGCTGTTCTTTGGCGGTGGGAATCGCCGAGAGAGCGGGGGAGTGGGGGTCGTCGGCCTCCTGGCGATGAGTTTCCTGGCTCCGATTGCGTCCATGCTCATTCAGTTGTCGCTGTCACGCACCCGTGAGTTCGATGCGGATGAGGATGGTGCGATGCTCACGCAGGATCCGCTGGCTCTCGCCTCAGCCTTGCGCAAGCTGGAGATGGCGACGGATCGGCGCCCGATGGAGGACACTCCACGGACGCGTAACGTTGCGGCGATGATGATTGCGAATCCGTTCCGTGGGGAGTCTCTCATGCGCATGTTGTCGACGCACCCACCGATGGATGAGCGAATTGCGCGGCTGGAGAAGATTGCGGGCTACTGAGGTATAGAGACGAGGGCGGGCGGCCGGTCGAAACCGGCTGCCCGCCCTCTGCTCTCGCAACGATCAGCGGTAGTTCATAAACTGGAGTGCGACGTCCAGCTCCTCGCCCTTGGGGCCCTTGAGGAGGGCGATGACGGCCTGCAGGTCGTCGCGGGACTTGGAGGAAACGCGAAGTTCATCACCCTGGATCTGCGCCTTGACGCCCTTGGGGCCTTCCTCGCGGATGAGCTTGGAGATCTTCTTCGCGGTGTCCTGCGGGATGCCTTCCTTCAGGGGGCAGGCGAGCTTGAAGAGCTTGCCCGAAGCCTTGGGCTCGCGGTCCTTGTAGTCGAGAACCTTCAGGGATAGGCCGCGGCGGATCAGCTTGGACTGTAGGACGTCAAGGATTGCCATGACGCGGGAAGCGGAGTTTGCTTCCATCGCGATCGTGTCGCCGCTGAGCGTGATGGCGGCGTCGACGCCGCGGAAGTCGTAGCGGTTGGCGATCTCCTTGGCGGTCTGGTTGACGGCGTTGTCGACCTCTTGGCGGTCGAGCTTGGAGACAACGTCGAAGGAGGAGTCTGCCATGGGTGTACCTTTCGTTGAAATCCCGCCAATCGTCGTTCCGATTGGCGCTCGGAGCTATTTTAATGCTATTCTTTCACGGCACCGCGAGAGCGGCGCACGGCAGGTTACCAAAGCGGCCAAATGGATCTGACTGTAAATCAGACGCTTCGTGCTTCGGGGGTTCGAATCCCTCACCTGCCACCACTCGCTGGTTCCAGTGAGTAACGCCTGTGATGTCATTCTCAGGCTCCGAGATTGCTTCGGCGCTCGGAGATGCGATAGGCTTTCCGGCGTTGCCCCGATAGCTCAGTAGGCAGAGCGTCTCCATGGTAAGGAGAAGGTCAAGGGTTCGATTCCCTTTCGGGGCTCCGGTTGCGGAGTCATCCGCTACCGGCGGCGGGGTAGCTCAGCTGGTCAGAGCGCACGACTCATAATCGTGAGGTCGCGGGTTCGAGCCCCGCCCCCGCTACCAACTCTTTCATCCGACAGGTCGCACGAGCGACGAAACTAAGCGAGGGAAACAACCGTGGCAAGCAAGTCCCAGGACGTTCGCCCCAAGATCACTCTGGCCTGCTCGGAGTGCAAGGAGCGCAACTACATCACCAAGAAGAACCGTCGTAACACGCCGGATCGTCTCGAGCTGGCGAAGTACTGCCCGCGCTGCCACAAGTCGACGGCGCACCGCGAGACCCGCTGACGGCTTCCGTCTCAAAGCCCCGAGGAACCTGGTTCCCCGGGGTTCTTTGTATGTGCGCGCGTCTGCCTTGGTTTATCCTGGGCATATGACTGACTCCGTTGATGTCCGCTGCATCGTCGCCCCGGAGGGCGCGGGCGAGGTGCGTATCCCCGGCCTCGTGACGCTCGCGGACGCGCGCACTGTCCTGTTTTTCGATGAGCGCCCCGCCCCGGCCTCGGGCACGGGGTCTGACTTTAATGGGCTGACGATGGCGTCGGACCTGCCGAATCCGAACCGCATCTGCTGGATGGAGCGTGCGGACGAGGGGCGGTGGAGTGAGCCGCGCCCGCTCCCCGCTGGCGGTCCGTCCGTTTCTTCGGATGCGTGCGTCGGCGTCGATGGTGACGGCCTCCTGCATCTGGCGTTCGCGTCGACGGATGGGCGCGTGGGCTACATGGATTCTCGCGCGGATGGTGAGCGCCTGCGCGCCTGGTGGGCCTGGGGGAGCGGTCCCGAAGACCTCGCCTATGTGGATATGACGGAGGAGCTCTACGCGCTCACGGGGGCTGATGCGTTGTTTGCGACCTCGGGTGGCACTGTGGCGGTGGATGGCGCGGTCGCGCTGCCGTACGTCGTGCGCACGGGGGATGAGACGCACGTGCGCGTCGTGTACGCGCGCGGTGGGCGGCTGGTTGGCGCTGCGGAACCTCTCGTCGGCGACGGGGGAGTGCTCCTCGACGAGACGACTCTGAGCGCGTGGGATGGCCGCCTCGTCGCGAACTGCCGCATCCAGGGCTTCGAGGGGAGGGGCTCGGGTGCTCGCTCCCTCGCGTGGGGCGATGGGCGCACCTGGGAGGGCGGGCGCCTCTGGGAGTTGGAGGACCCCGGCTGCAACGCGGGCATGGTCGGTGGCCTGTTTGTGCATCCCGGGCGGCGCGACGCGCGCGCGGATGGAGAGATCCTGCGCCTGGCCCCGCCGTGGGAGGGTGAGGTGCGCGCCGAGGTGGTGTCCTCCTTGGGGAGTGGCGCTTTCGGTTACTGCGACGTGACTTTTGTCGGGGCCGAGGCCGTGGTGGTCTTCGAGCGTGACCGAGGCCTCTGGGAGGCGGCAGTGTCCCTGTGAGCGGATACAGAAAATCCCGGTGCGCGTGCCCCCGCAGCGCTCCGGGATTTTTCTGTGTGTTTAGCGACCTTCGATGATCGACAGGAGCGGAGCGTAGTGTGCCTCGACGGCGGCGGTGTACGCTACCAGGTCGCCTGCTTCGCACGCCCGGAGGATAGCTGCGTGGGCCTCGGCAGTGGCTTCCATTTCCTGGCGCGACGCTGCGGCCAGCGAAGGGGTGACGCTCTGGTGGACCAGCCACATGGCGGCCACCAGCTGGTGCATGAGCTCGTTGTTCACGTAGGCCAGCAGGCCGGAGTGGAAGGCGATGTCCTGCTCCAGGTATGTCGATCCGGACTGCGCGTACTGAGTCATCGCCTCGACGAGCTCCCACAGGTGTGGGTTCGTCGTGCCCTTCATGGCGCGCGTGAGGGGTGCGGCGATCCCGAGGTCGAGTGCTCGGCGCGTGTCGATGATCGCATGCAGGGATTGAGCTCCGTTGATCTCATCCAGTGCGGCTCGCAGGACAAGGGTTTCGACGAGAGGCTGCATCGACATCTCACCGACGTAGGACCCTGAACCCTGGCGTACTGTCACGATATCCAGTGCCTGGAGGCGACGGAGCGCTTCTCGCACGGATGAGCGCGAAACGCCGAGGTCGGTGCACAGTGTTGATTCGGTGGGGAGGCGGTCACCAGGATGTAATCCATGTCGCAAAATATAGGACTTGATCGCATCCATCGTTACCGAGGATCTTGAGTCGATCGGTGCTGATGCATGTCGGTTCTGATCGGTTGTTGGTGGCGATTGGGGTGATATCGCTTGCACTAATTTGTCTGACAACATAGAATCAGTATAGCGAGCGGAACAACAGAACCGCACGTCCCAATTCTCGAAGATGAGGAGCGAGAACATGCGAATGCGTAAACACTTCGCAACTGGCGCTGCACTGACCGCGGCTGCCGCCATGATCCTGACCGCGTGCGGCGGCGGATCCTCCACCACCACCTCGACCGACGGCGGATCCAAGGGCTCCGACGGGCCGAAGGGCACGATCACCGCCGGTGTCGCCTACGAGACCACCGACTACGGTCCGATCACCACCTCGGCGCTCGGCATGGGTGCGAACTGGCAGGTCCTCGAAGGCCTGTACCGTTTCAACATGGCCGACTACTCCGTCAGCCCCGCACTGGCCGCCGGTGACCCGGAGAAGATCTCCGACACCGAATACGAGGTCAAGCTGCGCGACGGCGCGAAGTTCTCCGACGGCACCCCCGTGACCGCCGCCGACTTCGTAGCCTCCTACGAGCGCGCCACCTCCGAAAAGTCGATCTACCGTCAGTTCTTCACCTTCGTCGACTCCGTCGAAGCCAAGGACGACAACACCATCTCGATCAAGCTCAAGCACCCCTTCTCCAACCTGAAGGAGCGCTTCGTCAACGTCCGCGTTGTCCCCGCCTCGATGGACGAAGACTCGCTCAAGGCCAAGCCGATCGGCACCGGCCCCTACAAGTACGAGAACATCACGGCGACCGAGATCACCGCTGTTCCCAACGAGAACTACACCGGCAACGAGCCCGCGAAGGTCGCCACCCTCAAGTGGCAGTCCCTCAAGGATGACTCCGCCCGTCTCGCCGCCGCCATCGGTGGCACGGTCGACGTCATGGAAGCCGTTCCCGCCTCCGCGCAGGACCAGCTCAAGGGCACCGGCTGGAACGTCGAGTCCAAGCCCGGCTACGGCAACCCCTTCCTGATGTTCAACACCCAGAAGGCCCCCTTCGACAAGCCCGAGGTTCGCCGCGCGATCCTCAAGGCCATCGATAAGAAGAAGCTGATCAACTCCTCGCTCGAAGGCCAGGCCGTCGAGGCGACCTCCTTCCTGCCCGAGGCGAACCCCGCCTACAAGAAGCCCTCGACCGATCTGTCCTACGACAAGGACGCCGCCACCAAGCTCCTGAGTGACGCTGGCGTCTCCGGCCTCGAGGTCAACCTGGTGACGACGGACCACCCGTGGATCCTCTCCCTGGTTCCCCAGATCAAGTCCGACCTGGAGGCCCTGGGCCTGAAGGTCAACCACACGCAGATGGCGTCGTCTGACCTCTACGCCAACGTCACCGACGTTGACAACCCCACCTACGACATCGTCCTGGCCCCCGGCGACCCCTCGGTCTTCGGCACCGACCCCGGCATCATCATCTCCTGGTGGAACGGTGACAACGTCTGGACCAAGAAGCGCGATGGCTGGCAGACCTCGGACCCTGAGTCCTTCAACAAGCTGCAGTCCATCATGGACGAGGCCGTTCAGCTCGACGGTGACGCCGCCAAGGCCAAGTGGGGCGAGGCTCAGGATCTGCTCGCTGAGAAGACCGTGATCTTCCCGCTCGTGTTCCGCAACATGATCACTGGATCCAACCCCGCCAAGGTGGAAGGATTCCAGCCGATCTCCTCCACCGGCCTGCAGCTGCTCGGTGTGAGCGCTAAGTAAGTCCCCTAGGGACCACGAAGAAAGGAGGGGTGGAGCCCCACCCTGAGGCAGACGCCACAGTCGGGCGCCACCCCTCCTTTCTTATTGCCAAAATCCGTTGAAATGGAGGTCTAGCAGTGAATAACCTTCTGCGACTCATCGGACGACGTTTGGTGGCACTGCCGATCATGGTGGTCGGCGTATCCTTCCTCGTCTTCTTCATCATGTCGCTGTCTCCGATCGACCCGGCCTACTCGGCTTTGGGCGAGACCGCGACCCCCGAAGCTCTCGAAGAGTACCGTGTGCAGCACGGCCTCAACGACCCCTTCTTCGTTCAGTACGGTCACTACCTGTGGAACATGCTCCACGGTGACCTTGGTACCTATGGCGTTGGAACGTCCAACCACGTGACCGATCTGGTCGCTCAGGCTCTCCCGATCACCCTGCAGCTCACCTTCCTCGGCCTGTTCTTCGCCGTCATTATCTCCTTTCCGCTCGGCGTTCTCGCCGCCCTCTACCGCGACCGTTGGCCCGACCAGGTCATCCGCGTGTTCTCGGTGGTCGGCATCGGCACCCCGTCCTTCTGGCTGGCAGCGCTGCTAGTCCTGGGATTTGTCCAGAAGCTCCCGGTCTCGGGTCCGCTGCCCGCATTCAGCGAAGACCCGAGCGGTTGGTTCCTGCGGATGCTCCTTCCGGCTATCGCACTGGCGGTTCCCGTCATCGGTCAGATGACCCGAGTCGTGCGTACCTCAATGGTTGAGGAACTGGACCGGGACTACGTCCGCACCGCTGTGGGTGCCGGTATTCCCAAGCGCATCGTCGTGGCCCGCAACGTGCTGCGTAACGCGCTCATTACGCCCGTCACCGTCCTCGGCCTGCGCATCGGCTACCTGATGGGTGGCGCGGTCGTCATCGAAATTATTTTCTCCATCGATGGAATGGGTAAGGCGGTTCTGCTCAAGGGCATCCAGGAGAACTGGGTGACCCTGGTGCAGGGTGGCGCGCTCGTCGTCGCGATCGCGTTCATCGTCGTCAACATCATCGTTGACATGCTCTACCTGCTCATCAATCCGCGTATTAGGTCGGTGTGAGGCATGAATCAGAAAGAAAAGCTCGGCAAGGTCACCGCGAAGGGCGCGCGTTTCTCGCGCATCGGTGCGATGTCCACCGGATCGAAGATCGCAATGGGCATCCTTGCCCTCATTGTCCTCGCCTCGGTCCTGTCGCCATTCATTTCTCCCTACGGTCCCGATCAGATTTTCGACAAGTGGAGCGCCCCGTCCGGCGAGCACCTGTTCGGAACTGATCACGTTGGCCGCGACATTCTCGCTCGCGTCTTGTACGGCGGCCGTTTCTCCCTGCTGATCGGCCTGTGCTCGACCCTCATCGCGCTCTTCTTCGGTGCGATCATCGGTTCGATTGCAGCCGTGGTGCGCAAGTCCTTCTCTGAAGCGATCATGCGCGTTATGGATATCGTGATGGCGGTCCCCGGTATCGCTATGGCGGCCGTCTCCGTCCTGGTTTTCGGTCGTACGCTGTCCAAGTCCGGCAACACTTTCGGCCTGGTCGTCGTGATCATCTGCTCGATCGCCTTCGTGTACATCCCGCAGCTGTCGCGTATCGTTCGCGCGAACGTCATGGCCGCCTACGGCGAGGACTACGTCCGTGCGGTGATCGTCTCCGGTGCCCGCGCTCCCTGGATCCTCACCAAGCACGTCATGCGTAACACGGCCGCCCCGGTCCTCGTGTTCGCGACCGTCCTCGTCGCCGACGCGATCATCCTCGAGGCCTCCCTGACCTTCATCGGTTCGGGCCTCCAGGCGACCACCGTGGCCACGTGGGGCAACGTCCTGTCCGAGGCCTCGTCGAACCTGTCGGTTCTGCTGGGCAAGTGGTGGACCGCGTTCTTCCCCGGCCTGTTCATCATGATCACGGTCCTGTGCCTCAACATTTTGTCTGAGGGCATCACCGACGCCATGGTGGCGGCACCTGCGTCGGCGGCTGTCGCCCAGGTCGATCAGGACTCCGACCGCGAGGCCGACAAGCTGCTGCTTGACCCGCGCCGCGCCTACGCCGAGCAGGCCGCATCCCTGCAGGCTCGCCTCGACGACCTCGAGACCGTCGAGGAGAAGCGCACCGACCGCTTTGAGGCGCACCTGGAGAAGACCCCGCTGCTTGAGGTCAAGGACCTGTGCATCAAGTTTGATCGTCATGGCGACGTCAACGTCGTCGACCACGTGTCCTTCAAGGTCCGCCCCGGCGAGACCATGGGCCTCGTGGGTGAGTCCGGCTGCGGTAAGTCGATCACGGCCCTGACCATCATGGGCCTCATCGATCCCAAGGCTGAGATCACGGGCGAGATCCTCTACGAGGGTGAGAACCTGTTGTCCAAGTCCGCCGAGGAGCGTCGCGCGCTGCTCGGTCACGAGATGGCCATGATCTACCAGGATGCCCTGTCGTCCCTGAACCCCGCCATGCTGATCAAGGCTCAGATGAAGCAGCTGACCAGCCGCGGCGGCACCCGCAGCGCCGAGGAACTCCTCGAGCTTGTGGGCCTGGATCCCAAGCGCACCCTCGAGTCCTACCCGCACGAGCTCTCGGGCGGCCAGCGTCAGCGCGTTCTCATCGCCATGGCCCTGACCCGCGACCCGAAGCTGATCATCGCGGACGAGCCGACCACCGCCCTGGACGTCACCGTCCAGAAGCAGGTCATCTCTCTGCTCAACGAGCTGCGTGAGAAGCTCGGCTTCGCCATGATCTTCGTGTCCCACGACCTGGCGCTCGTCGCCGAGGTGGCACACCACATCACCGTCATGTACGCCGGCCAGGTCATCGAGCAGGCCCCCACGAAGGAACTGCTCACGCACCCGACCCACGAGTACACGCGCGGCCTGCTGGGCGCCGTCCTCTCGATCGAGTCCGGTTCCGGCCGACTCCACCAGGTTCCCGGCACCGTGCCCTCGCCTCGCGACTTCCCGAAGGGTGATCGTTTCGCCCCCCGGTCCTCGCACCCCGATTACGGACTGGACATCCGCCCGGTCCTCACCGAGGTCGGTCCCGAGCACGTGTACGCGGCTCTCCCGCCCCGCGACGAGGCCAATGCCTCCGCGCAGGAAACGAACGGTCAGGAGGAAACGCGATGAGCGACAACACCCCGATCATCGAACTGAAGGACGTCGAGGTGACCTTCACCTCGCGTACCGGCTCCCTGTTCAAGCCCAACAAGGTCCACGCGGTGCGTGGCGTCAACATGCGCATCGAGCGCGGACAGACGCTCGGCATCGTCGGCGAGTCTGGCTGTGGCAAGTCCACGACCGCGAACGTCATGTGCGGCCTGCAGATGCCGTCGAAGGGCAAGGTGTTCTTCAATGGTAAGGAGGTCACGAAGCGCAGTGCCGCCGCCCGCCGGGAGATCGGACGCGTCGTCTCCGTGGTCTTCCAGGACCCCGCGACGGCCCTCAACCCCCGCATGCACGTCGCCGATCAGCTCGCTGACCCGCTGCGCGTGCACCACATTGGGGATGAGGCCTCGCGAGCCAAGCGTGTGCGCGAACTGATCTCGCTCGTCGGTCTGCCGTCGAGCGCCCTCGACGCGCTCCCCGGACAGCTCTCGGGCGGCCAGCGTCAGCGTGTGGCCATCGCCCGTGCCCTCTCCATCGGCCCCGACGCGATCATCGCCGACGAGCCCACCTCCGCGCTCGACGTGTCGGTGCGCGCTCAGATCCTGAACCTGCTCACGGACCTCAAGAGGGACCTGGGCCTGGCGATGGTTTTCATCTCGCACGACATCCAGACCGTGCGATACGTCTCTGACCGAATCGCCGTGATGAACGGCGGCAAGGTCGTCGAAGAAGGGCCAGCCGCGCAGCTGCTGACCGACCCGAAGGACCCCTACACCCGCAAGCTCCTGGGCGCCGCGCCCTCGCTCCTGCACCCCAACCTCGAAGGAGAGAAGTAATTCATTATGTCTTCGAAGATCCGTGGCGTTGTCCCGCCCCTGGCCATTCCCCTCAAGGACGGCGAGCTCGACGTCCCCTCCCTCGAGCGTCACATCAACCGCCTGATCGAAGCCGGCCTCGACGGCCTGTTCGTGTCCGGCTCCACCGGTGAGGTCGCCTTCTCGACCGCCGAGCGCCGCGCACAGATCCAGCGCGAAGCCGTGCGCATCGTCGACGGCCGCATCCCGCTTCTGGTCGGCGTCATCGACACCGAGACCGAGCGCGTCATCGAGAACATCAAGGCCGTGGAAGAGATCGGCGGCGCCACGGGCGTCGTCGCGACCGCCCCGTTCTACGCCCTCGGCGGCGAGACCGAGGTCGAGCGCCACTTCCGCATCCTCAAGGAGAACACCAACCTCGAGCTGTGGGCCTACGACATCCCCGTGTGCGTGCACACGAAGCTGTCGCCCGACCTGCTCATGCGCCTGGGCCGCGATGGCGTCATCGACGGCGTCAAGGACTCCTCCGGCGACGACGTCGCGTTCCGCTGGCTGTGCCTGGCGAACGAGGCTGCCGGTCACCCGATGCAGCTGCTCACCGGCCACGAGGTCGTCGTCGACGGCGCCTACATGTCCGGCGCGGACGGCTCCGTTCCCGGCCTGGCCAACGTGGACCCCGAGGGCTACGTGCGCCAGTGGCAGGCCTACGAGCGCCGCGACTGGGAAGCCGTGCGCACCGAGCAGGACCGCCTGGCGGAGCTCATGCGCATCGTCCAGGTGAAGGGCGTGCAGGGCTTCGGTGCGGGCGTCGGCGCCTTCAAGGCCGCCCTGCACCTGCTCGGCGTCTTCGATTCGCCTGAGATGCCGCGCCCGGTTGCCGCCATTGAGGGAGACAACATGGAGCATGTCGCGTCCGTGCTGCGCGCGGTCGACCTGCTTTCCTGATACGTCGACGAGGCCGGGGCAGTTCCTTTCCGCATATTGCGCGCCTTCGGGCGCGCGCCCCGGCCTCGTCGATTTTCTTATACACCTGACTTTTCGTAAGGATCCTTATGACTACGCTCCTTGCCCTCGACATCGGTGGCACCAAGGTCGGGTGGGGCATCGCCTGGGCCGGTGACACCTACGAGGTCACCGAGCGCGGATCGATCCCCACCGACGCGATGCGCGGCGGAGCGGACGTGGCGGCCCGCATCTGTGACCTCGCCTCGTCCCTGGTTGCTTCTCACCCGCAGGTCGCGGGTGTTGCCGTCGCCAGCGCCGGCGTCGTCGACCCCTCTACCGGCGACATCGTCTCCGCGACGGGTACCATGCCCGGCTGGGGAGGTACCCCCCTCGGCGCTTTGCTTCAGGAGGCAACCGGCCTGAAGGTGCGCGTCCTCAACGACGTGCACGCGCACGGCCTGGGCGAGGCCACGCTCGGCGCCGGCCAGCCCTACCGCTCCGTCCTGTCGATCGCGGTGGGCACCGGCATCGGCGGCGCCCTCGTCGAGGACCGCCAGGTCTCCTTCGGGTCGCGCGGCATCGCAGGACACGTGGGCCATATCCACCACCACTTCGCCCCCGACATGACCTGCTCGTGCGGCCGCAAGGGACACATCGAGTCCTTCTGCTCCGGCTCGGGCATCACGGCCTGGTACAACTCGCTGCGCTCCGGCGACGACCCCGAGGTGGACGGTGGGCGCGCCCTGCAAGAGCTCGCCGAATCCGGCAACGCCCTGGCGGCCGCCTGCTTCTCCCGCTCTGCGTTCGCGCTCGGCGAGGCCACGGCCTCGTTGGTTAACTGCGTGGACCCGGCCGTCGTCATCCTTTCCGGGTCCATGACCCGCTCCGGGGACATCTGGTGGGACGCCCTGCGCGAAGGCTTCGCAGCCTCCGCGATGACGCCCGTCGCCGACACCCCCATCCTCGTTGGTTCCCTCGGCGGCGATGCGCCGCTGCTCGGAGCCGTTTCCTTCTTCCTGCACGCATAGGAGTTCACCATGCATCCGCTTATCGCAAACCTGAAGGGCAAGCTCATCGTCTCCGTCCAGGCGTACCCGGGCGAGCCCATGCGCCACCCCGAGACGATGGCGCAGATCGCCCGCGCCGCTGAGATCGGTGGCGCCGCCGCCATCCGCTGCCAGGGCCTGTCCGACATTTCCGCGATCAAGGGCCGCGTCGACGTGCCCGTCATCGGCCTGTGGAAGGAAGGCCACGAGGGTGTGTACATCACCCCCTCGCTGCGCCACGCCCGCGCCTGCGTCATGGCCGGCTCCGACATCGTTGCCCTGGACGCAACGGGCCGCCCGCGTCTGGACGGCCTGAGCTTCGCCGAGACCGTCAAGGCTCTGCGCGAGGACGGCACCCTCGTCATGGCTGACTGCGGCTCCTTCGAGGACGCCCAGCGCGCCGTCGACGCGGGTGTGGACATCGTGTCCACGACCCTGGCCGGCTACACGGGTGACCGCGTCAAGACCGACGGCCCCGACCTGGAGCTGCTGCGCGAGGTCGTTGCCGCGTTCCCGGACGTCCCCGTGATCTGCGAGGGCCGCGTTCACACGCCCGAGCAGGCCGCCGCCGCCATTGAGGCGGGCGCCTTCGCTGTCATCGTCGGTACCGCCATCACGCACCCCACGTCGATCACGACGTGGTTCAAGGCGGCCGTCGAGGGCTGATCCTGTCGCTGTTGTGACAGTGCGCGGGCGGGTGACCAACACCCGCCCGCGCACTGCGTTTTTCTCGCGGGAATGCGCGTATATTACCCAGCATGTCTGTCCCGTACTCTCGCGCTCACGCCGCCCTTCGCGCTACCGGCATCGTCTACGTGTGTCTCGGTTTCGGTACCTCCGCGTGGCTTTCGCGCCTGCCCGACGTGCGCGACGACCTCGGGCTGACTCCGGCGACGATCGGCACGATGCTGCTCATCGCCTCCCTCGGTTCTCTGTTGACCCTGCCGACCTCCGGGCCGATCGTGACCACAATCGGCGCGCGGGCCTCGGGTCGCATCGGCGTGCTCATCTGGGCTCTCGGTATCGTCTGCGCGGGCTTTGGCGCGCTCAACGTGTCGATCCCGCTGGCCACCGCCGGCCTCGTGCTGATCGCGGCTGGCAACGGCCTGTGGGGCGCGACCATGAACATCGAGGCAGGCCTCGTGCAGGCTGCCGTGCGGCGCACCGTCGTGCCCGTCATCCAGGCGATGTACGCGGTCGGCATGCTTGGTGGCGCGCTCCTCGGTGCGCTCGCCGCCCAGATGGGGCTGCCCCTCGGAGCCCACCTCTTCGGCCTGGCGGCCCTCGAGCTTCTCGCCTGCGGCACCGCCGTCGGCTTCTACCTGACGAAGGAGGAGGTCGCAGCCCTCGCGCCCGCTCAGGACAAGGGTGATGGGGGAGAGGCCCAGTCGAACAAGGCGAAGGGCCTGACCCGCGTCGCCTGGCGCGAAAAGCAGACCGTGCTCATCGCCCTCATGGTCATGAGCGCGGGCCTCATGGAGGGCGCGGCGAACGACTGGCTCAACCTGTCGATGGTTGACGGCTACGGCTATTCGACGGCGGCGGCCTCCGCTGCCTTTGCGTTCTTCCTACTGATGATGACGATCGTGCGCTTCGCGTCCCCGCGTCTCGAGGCCCGCCTGGGCTCGCCGAAGCTGCTGCGCATCACCTTCACCGGCGCGGTCGTGGGACTGCTGCTCGTGGCATTCGCGCCGCACCACCTGTTCGCGGTCGCGGGCATTGCTCTGTGGGGCATCGGATCGGCCCTCGGCTTCCCCCTGGGCATTTCGGCGCTGTCCGTCGACCCCGTGATGACGCCCGCGCGCGTGTCGGTGCTCTCGACCGTCAACTACGGCGCGGCCCTCATCGGCCCGCCGCTCCTTGGCCTCATTGCCGACCATATCGGCTACCACCGAGCGCTGGCCTTCGTTGCCCTGCCGGTCCTCCTCGCGATCGTCCTCGCCGGGCAGGTGCCCGACCGTCGCGGGACGAAGCACACGGACCTTGCCTTCGGCGACTAGTCAATCGGTGCCTCTGGCCTGTCTTTGAGCCTTCCGTCCGCGGCTGCGCGGGCGTATCCTGGTGTACGAGCGCGCTTGTGACGCGGCGCTCGGTGTCGCTTCGACGAGAGAAGAAGAATCATGGCGCGAATGATCGGATACCGTCGTTTCGGAGGCGTTGAGGTGCTCGAGGAAGGCGAGGTATCCCTTCCTGCGCCCGGTGAGGGGCAGGTGCTCGTGAAGGTGCGGGCCGCCGGCATCAACCCCGTTGACTACAAGCTCTTCGGTGGATTGACGAGGCCCCTCGAGGTCCTCCGCACCATCGTTCACCCTGCCCGTTGGTTCGCTCGCGGCAAGGAGCGGCCGCTACGGGGCGTGGGACAGGATTTTGCCGGCGTCGTGACGGCCGTCGGCCCGGCGGTGAGCAACATGGGAGTGGGGGACGAGGTTATTGGCCTGTTGCGTGCCGCGCCCTGGCAGGCCCGCGCGTACGGTTCGCTTACGACCCAACTCCTTGTCTCGGCCGCCAACGTCGTCCCCAAACCCGCTTCCGTCAGCTTCGAGGCCGCCGGTGGCCTGGGCGTGGCCGCGCAGACCGCGATGGGTGCGCTCCGCCGTGTGAGGGCGGAGGCGGGTGACGTTATCGTTGTCGCGGCAGCTGCCGGGGGTGTGGGAGGCCTCGTCACGCAGCTCGCTCTCGCCCGCGGGGCGAGCGTTATCGGTATCGCCGGTCCCTCTAACGCCGACTACCTGCGGTCCCTTGGCGCGATTCCCGGGGCCTATGGCGAGGGCCTGGAGCAACAAATCAAGGACGCGGCGCCCTCGCCCGTCACTGCCTTCATCGACTGCTTCGGCGGATACTCGTCGCTGGCCCATAGTCTCGGTGTGCCGGGAGAGCGCGTGGGGAGCCTCGTGCCGACGCCTGCGATCGCCCTTCGGCGCGCGCGCTTTACCGGTGGTCGCGACGGGAAGATCGCCGACATCGCGACGGTCGCTGACCTTATTGACCGCGGGACGGTGAGCCTGACCATCGCGGGTACCTATCCGTTCGAGCTGGAGCAGGTGCGCGCCGCCTACAGCGAGCTGATGAGCGGCCACGTGCGCGGCAAGATCGTCATCACGATGGACTGAGCCCGTCGCGCTGCCGGGGTTAGGCCGAACGCGCGCTGTGCGACTAGGCTTAGGGACATGAGGACCCTTGCTGATCTGACGACCCTGCGCGTGGGTGGGCCCATCGCCCGCCTCGTGCCCGCCACGTCCGCCGACGCCCTGGTGGACGCCGTCGCCGCGGCCGATGCCGCTGGCGGCCCGCTCCTCGTCGTGGGCGGAGGGTCGAACCTGCTGGCCTCCGACGCGCCCTTCGAGGGCACGGTCGTCGACGTGCAGCCCTTCGGTGAGGTCGCCTCCATCATCCACGAGGACCCTGCCGGGTCTGTCGTCGTGCGCGCCGGCGCGGGAACGGTCTGGGACGCCTTCGTCTCCTGGACTCTGTCTGAGGGCCTGTCCGGCGTCGAAGCGCTCTCCGGCATCCCCGGAACCGTCGGCGCTTCCCCGGTGCAGAACGTGGGCGCCTACGGCCACGAGGTCTCCGAGACCATCGAGAGCGTCGAAGCCTACGACCGCCTGACGGGCATCGTCGTGCGCCTGCTGCCCTCCGACCTCGGCTTCGCCTACCGCTCCTCGGCGATCAAGCGCAGCATCGGCCAGCCCGGCCTGGGCGGCCGTCCCTGGGGCCCCACCGGCCGCTGGGTGGTCCTCTCCGTGGACTTCCGTCTCGAGCGCTCGGCCCTCAGCGCCCCCGTCATGTACGCCGAGCTGGCGCGCCGCCTCGGCGTCGAAGCCGGGGGGCGCGCCGACGCGTCCCTCGTCCGCTCCACCGTCCTGGATCTGCGCAGCGGCAAGGGCATGGTCCTCGATCCCGCCGATCACGACACGTGGAGCGCCGGTTCCTTCTTCACGAACCCGATCCTGCCCGAGGCCGTGGCCGCGTCCCTGCCCGAGGGCGCGCCGCGCTTCGGCGCGGGGGAGGGCCTCGTCAAGACGAGCGCCGCCTGGCTCATCGATCACGCGGGTTGCTCCAAGGGCTTCCACCTGCCTGAGGCCGGGGATCCGCCGCGAGCGTCCCTGTCCATGAAGCACGTGCTGGCCCTGACGAACAGGGGCGGCGCGAGCAGTGCCGACATCGAGGCCCTGGCCCGCGCCGTGCGCGAGCGTGTTTATGAGGCGTTCGGCGTCACCTTGGTGCCCGAGCCGGTCACGGTCGGCATCACCTGGTAGCGGGTGTGCCTGGCCGTTGTGCGCCCAGCCCGTTGTTGGCATCTTTCCGGAGATCCCATCGAGGTGCCGCCCCACATTTCGCATGCAATTCCCCGTCGGGTGTCTCGAAGCATGCCCTGAAAACCGCGGAATATCAACGTTCTGAATTCAAAGTTTGAAAGAGACGCGGGGGAATTGCACGCGAGATTGTGGGAGAACTGCGCTGATTCTGCGCTCGCGGATCCGTTTCGCGGATAGGTTGTTACGATGCGGATAGGTTGTCACGATCCGGATAGGTTATGCGCATCCGGATAGGTTAATAACCTATCCACATCTTCATAACCTATCCGCGTGCTCGTAACCTATCCGCGTGCTCGTAACCTATCCGCGTGTTCATTACCTATCCGCGTGCTCGTAACCTATCCGCGTGCTCGTAACCTATCCGCGTGAGGCTGCGGCGCGCAGGCGCTCGATCATGTCGGGCACGTTGCGGGTGACGGCCGTCCACAGGAGCTGGTCGTCCATGCTCTGGTACCCCGAGTGCGCCGCGATGTTGCGGGTCGTGCGCAGGGCGCGCTTCTCAGAGGAAGTCAGGCCATCCATGTAGGGTGCGTACTCTTCGCGCTCCAGGAACGCGGCCAGCCGGATGATCACCATGCAAGCGGAGTCATACTCCGGGCAATCGGCGCTGAAGGCCTCGACGGGGACAGCGGCAACCCGTTCGACGCGATGGGCGATGACGTCGAGTTCGCGCAGGAAGTTCTCAGCGTCGAAACTGGGCGCGTGTCTGCGTGCCACTCGCGGCCGAGGGGTGAAGGGAGCAGGGTCACTCATAGTGCCACGGCCTCGTCAAGGGCAGTTCGCAGTGCTTCGGGCACGTGTGTATCCACGTGAACTTCTGTCGGGAAGCCGGTGAGTTCGCTCGTGAACGAGGCGATGTCCGCCAACTCGAACAGTGACAGGTCGCGGGTTGGCGTGCCAATCAGGTCGATGTCCGACTCGAATCCGTCCGTGCCCCGGGCGACCGAGCCGAAGACGCGGAGGGCGCCGAGGCCTCGTTCCTGGGCGTAGCCGCTGATCGAGGACGCGTAGCGGGCGAGCGGTACGGAGGGGCGGTAGTCGGCGGCGCGGAGGATGCGTTCGAGCAGGTCAGTGGATACCGCGCGCCTGCCGGACTCGATCTGCGCGAGGGTCGACTGGCTCATCCCGGTCATCCCCGCCAGCTCGGCCTGCGTGAGGGACGCGTCCTGACGTGCAGCACGCACGAGGGACGGCGCATCGTCACGTTGAAACCGGCTCATGTCTCCATGATAGTGCACGCTTGCACTATTGGTGAAGCGATCGTCGGTAGGTACGAGGCCGGGGTCTGTGGTCGTCCCGAGGTGGTCGACTCGGGCGGTTGGATGGGAAAGAAACAACCGGACTGAGAGAGGGCTTCCCACATTTCGCATGCAATTCCCCGGAGCGTGTTTTGAAGCACGCCCTGAAAACCGCGGAATATCAACGTTCTGGTTTCAATGTTTGAAAGAGGTGTGGGGGAATTGCATGCGAGATTGCGGGGGAAGTGGGCGCACCCCACACAAGCACTACTCACTACTTCGCGGGCGCCGCAGTACTACACCGCGGGCGTCGCCAACCAGGCGTCGATGTCGGCCTTCCAGGCCGCCTTGCGCGAGGGCGAGGCCAGCGACGCGTCGATCGAGGAGCGCGCCAGGTCTGCCAGGGCCTCGTCGGACAGTCCGAACACGTCGCGCGCGACCTCGTACTGGGCGACCAGGCGCGAGCGGAACAGGAGTGGGTCGTCGGCAGCCAGCGCGATACGAGCACCCGCCGAGATCAGAGTCGGCAGCGGCACCTGCGAAAAGTCCGTGTAGACGCCCAGGTGCACGTTCGACGTCGGGCACACCTCCAGGGCGATACCCGCGTCCACGACGGCCTTCAGCAGGTCCGGGTCCTCGCTGGTGCGCACCCCGTGCCCGAGGCGGGCGGGCGCCAAAGCGGACACGACCTCGCGCACGGAAGACGGGCCCAGGAGTTCGCCGCCGTGCGGGACGCCCACGAGCCCGGCGCGGCGCGCGATGCGGAACGCCGGAGCAAAAGAAGCCGTCGAACCCACGCGCTCGTCGTTCGACAGGCCAAAACCAACGACTTCGCCGGGGCCGTCCCCAGCGAACGACGCGGCCAGGCGCGCGAGCGTGCGCGCATCCAACGGGTGTTTCATGCGCGACGCCGCGACGATCACGCCGATATCGACGCCGGTATCGCGCGAGGCCGCTCGGGCCTCGTCGATGATGATTTCCAGGGCCGGTGTAATGCCGCCAACGTAGGGCGCGTAGGACGTGGGATCGGCCTGGATCTCCATGCGCACCGAGCCCTCGGCGGCGTCGTCCTCGGCGGCCTCGCGGATGAGGCGACGCATTGCAGCCTCGGAGCGCACGAGGTGGCGCGCGGAATCGTAGGCGCGCTGGAAACGGAACCATCCGCGCCCGTCGGCCGGCATGGATGCGGCGTCGATGTGCAGTAGGTGAGGGGGCAGGCGCACGCCCTGAGCACGCGCCATGTCCACCATCGTGGTGGGCCGCATGGCACCCGTGAAGTGCAGGTGCAGGTGGGCCTTGGGGAGGGTCGCGAGGTCGCGCCTGCCCGCAGGGGTGGGGCGCGGAGCCGTCAGGTTAGGGACAGCGGGCACTTCCACGGCCTAGTGCTCCCCGAGCCAGATGATGATGTCGCGGATCAGGCCGGGGCCCTCGGGCTCGTTGAGGAGCTCGTGGTAGGCGCCATCAATGATGCGCAGGTGGATGTCGGCGTCCGGGTGCGCCGCGCGTGCCCCGCGCACGAGCTCGCGCGAACCGCGCAGGTCCGCCATCAGGTCGTGCGACCCGTGCATGACGAGCGTCGGCGAGGCCAGGCGGCCGGCGCGCGCGATGACCTCGTCGCCCTGAATGATCATGGTGGCGCCCGTCAGGATCGGCACGCCGCCCTTGTAGGTGAGCGGGTCCGCGTCGAAGTCGCGCTGGACCTGCGGGTCGCGCGACAGGGGGGAGACCGCCATGTCGGATGCACCCTTCGCTACGACGAGGCCGGGGCGCAGCCTGGCGATCGGCAGGAGCCTGCGCGCCTGGGAGGGGGAGACGTGGGGGAGGGGACGCAGCGCGGGCGCGGACAGGACGGTGCCGCGCAGCCGGGTTGGGTCCAGGATCGTGGAGGCGGCCGCGATGATGCCGCCCATCGAGTGTCCGAACAGGAACAGCTCCGGCGTGCGCGCGTGGGCGAGGGCCGCCCGGCGCGCGTCACCGAAGTCGCGGATCAGCGCGCCGACGTCCACGCGGGCGCGGGGACCCTCGGAGGTCCCGTGGCCCGCGTGGTCGTAGTAGGCGACGTCGTAGCCGGCGCGGGTGAGCGCACAGCGCAGGTGGGCGTAGCGCCCGCTGTGCTCCGCGTACCCGTGGGCGAGGAGGACCGTCCCGAGGGGGGTCTCCTCGTCTGTCCGTTCGAATGAGACGCGCATCAGGCGAAGAGCTCCTGCACACGGGTGATGCCCTCGACGAGGTCGTCGTCGGACAGGGCGTAGGAGAAGCGCAGGAAGCCGGAGGGGCCGAATGCCTCACCGGGAACCGCCGCGACCTCGACCTCGTCGAGGATCAGGTCGGCGAGCTCGCCCGACGTGTTGGCCACGCGGCCTCGGATCTCGCGGCCCAGCAGGCGCTCGACGGAGGGGTAGACGTAGAACGCGCCCTTGGGGGTCGGAACGTCGAAGCCGTCGATCTGGCGCAGCATGTCAACGATCGTGCGGCGGCGACGGTCGAAGGCGACGCGCATCTCGTTCACAGCATCCAGGGAACCGGACACGGCGGCGCGCGCGGCCTCCTGGGCGATGTTGTTGACGTTGGAGGTCAGGTGCGACTGGAAGGATAGGGCGGCCTTGATGACGTCGGAGGGGCCGATCATCCAGCCCACTCGCCAGCCGGTCATCGCGTAGGTCTTGGCAACGCCGTTGAGGATGACGGCCTGGTCGGCCAGCTCGGGCACCAGCTTGACGATGTGCGCGGTCTGCGCGTCCTCGTACAGCAGGTGCTCGTAGATCTCATCCGAGATGACCCAGATGCCGTGCTCGAGGGCCCACTGGCCGATCGCGGTCAGCTCCTCGGGCGTGTAGACGCTGCCCGTCGGGTTGGACGGCGAGCACATGAGGAGGACCTTCGTACGAGGCGTGCGCGCGGCCTCGAGCTGCTCGACGCTCACCTTGTAGTCCTGGTCGGCGCCTGCGAAGACCTCGACGGGGGTCGCGCCGGCGAGTTTGACGACCTCCGGGTAGGTGGTCCAGTAGGGGGTCGGCAGGATGGCCTCGTCGCCGGGGCCCAGCAGTGCGGCGAAGGCTTGGAACACGGCCTGCTTGCCGCCGTTGGTGACGACGATGTCGGCGGGGGAGACCTCGTAGCCGGAGTCGCGCAGGGTCTTAGCAGCGATGGCCTCGCGCAGTGCGGGCAGGCCGGCGGCGGGCGTGTAGCGGTGCATCGCGGGGTTGCGGGCGGCCTTGACGGCGGCCTCGACAATGTAGTCGGGCGTGGCGAAGTCGGGTTCGCCGGCGCCGAAGCCGATCACCGGGCGGCCGGCGGCCTTGAGGGCCTTGGCCTTCGCGTCCACGGCCAGGGTCGCGGACGGGGTGATGGCGTTGAAACGATCAGAGACACGGGTGCGAGGAGTATTGGTCACCCCTCCATGGTCCCACGTCGCGCGCGCGTGTGGCGGGGAGCGCACAGAATGCGCGCGTGGGCTACCTCTCATTTGCGAGGTCGGGGCTGGCATTACGGGGCACGCGACCTGCGGACGCACATCTCGGTTGGACAAAGCGCCGCCTTATCCACTAATGTTCGTCAGGCAGGTTTTCCTGCGTAGGGCAGTGGCGCAATTGGTAGCGCACCGGTCTCCAAAACCGGCGGTTGTGGGTTCGAGTCCCGCCTGCCCTGCGGATTAGGCTGATCATTTTCGTAGGAGGATTCCCATGGCCGATCGTGTTGCCTCGGACGCTGAATCCTCGCGCCGAGATCGCACTAAGAGCGCTGCCACCCGTAAGCGTGGTGACGCCGACAAGGAACAGAATAAGCGTCCCGGTTTTTTCGGGGGCATCTGGCTCTTCTTCAAGCAGGTCATCGACGAAATGAAGAAGGTGACCTATCCGACGGGATCCGAAACCTGGACGTACTTCGTTGTCGTCGTTGTGTTTGTCGCCGCAATCATGCTTTTCGCTGGCCTACTCGACTTCGGATTCGGTAAGCTAAGTGCATTGATCTTCGGCTGAGACCGACGAACCCGCCCGCAGGGAACTGCAGGCGGGTTTCTTCTACGGTTCGGCCCCATTTGCAGGAGGGAAACGTCGTGAGCGACGAAAACTACACCGAGGAACAGTCCTTCGAGGAGCACCAGGAAGAGGTGCAGCAGGAGAGTGCCGAGGCGCTGGCCGACGGAGACGCCCAGGAAGTCGTCGATGAGGTGGCCGAGGAAGTCGCTGAGAAGGAGACCGAATCGGACGACGAGGCCCCCGCCTCGGCCGAAGAGGAAGCGATCGCCAAGCTGCGCCGCAAGCTCTACATGTCTCCCGGCGACTGGTACGTCATCCACACCTACTCTGGCCACGAGCGCAAGGTGAAGGCGAACCTCGAGCAGCGCATCACCACGCAGAACATGGAAGACTATATCTTCGCCGTCGAGGTCCCGGACGAGTACGTCATGGAGTACCGCGGCACCACGAAGAAGCGCGTGCGTCACGTGCGCATCCCCGGCTACGCGATTGTCTGCATGGACTTCAACGAGGCCTCGTACCGTGTCGTCAAGGAAACCCCCGCCGTCACCGGCTTCGTGGGCGACCAGCACAACCCGGTCCCGCTCTCGATTGACGAGGTCGTCATGCTCCTGACGCCCAACGTCCTCGAGGAGGCCGCCGAGGCAGCCAAGGATCAGCCCGCACCCGTCCAGGTCGTCCAGACCCAGTTCGAGGTCGGCGAGATCGTCACCGTCACCGACGGACCTTTCGAGACCATGTCGGCCACGATCTCCGAGATCATGCCCGAGACCCAGAAGCTCAAGGTTCTCGTCACCATCTTCGAGCGCGAGACGCCGCTCGAGCTCGGCTTCGACCAGGTGGAGAAGCTTGAGCAGTGACATCACGCACCCGGACTTGGGATCAAGCCCGGAATCGCGTTATGATTCACTTTTGTGTGCGTAGGGCGCACTATGCCCGCTGAAACCCAGTGAGCAGTGCCCGACGCTCCGCCTGACCGGCACCCGTCGGTCAGAACTTCAGAAGAAAGACCCGCATTCATGGCACCGAAGAAGAAGGTCACCGGCCTGATCAAGCTTCAGATCGCAGCCGGCGCCGCAACCCCCGCACCGCCCGTCGGCCCCGCTCTGGGCCAGCACGGCGTGAACATCGTCGAGTTCACCAAGGCTTACAACGCGGCCACCGAGTCGCAGCGTGGAAACATCATCCCCGTTGAGATCACCGTCTACGAGGATCGTTCCTTCACGTTCGTCCTCAAGACGCCGCCCGCCGCTGAGCTCATCAAGAAGGCTGCTGGTATCCAGAAGGGTTCCGGCACCCCCAACACCGTCAAGGTTGGTTCGATCACGATGGATCAGGCTCGCGAAATCGGCCAGTCCAAGATGGCTGACCTCAACGCCAACGATGTCGAGGCTGCGGCCAAGATCATCGCCGGCACCGCCCGCTCCATGGGCATCACCGTCGAGGGCTGACCTCAACCAACCCCCCGTGGTAGGGCAGGCGCTGCCCGACACCCACGACTGCAAGGAGAAGAAGCAGAATGACCAAGCGCTCCAAGAGCTACCGCGCAGCGGCCGAGAAGGTCCACGCGGACGTGCTGTACACCCCCTTCGAGGCCATGAAGCTGGCCAAGGAGACCACCGTCACCAAGTTCGATTCGACCGTTGAGGTTGTCTTCCGACTCGGTGTCGATCCCCGCCAGGCGGACCAGATGGTCCGTGGCACCGTTTCCCTGCCGCACGGCACCGGCAAGACCGCCCGGGTCTTGGTCTTCGCCGTTGGTCCGCGCGCTCAGGAAGCGATTGATGCAGGCGCCGACGAGGTCGGCGGCGACGAGCTCATCGAGAAGGTTGCCAAGGGCTACACCGACTTCGATGTTGCCGTTGCTACCCCCGACCTGATGGGCAAGGTTGGCCGCCTCGGCCGCGTCCTCGGCCCCCGTGGCCTCATGCCGAACCCCAAGACGGGCACCGTGACCATGGATGTCGCGAAGGCTGTCAAGGAGATCAAGGGTGGTCGTATCGAGTTCCGTGTCGACAAGCACGGCAACCTGGCGTTCATCGTCGGCAAGGCGTCTTTCAGTGCCGAGCAGCTGACCGAGAACTACACCTCCGTCCTGGACGAGGTCCTGCGTCTCAAGCCGTCCTCCTCGAAGGGCCGTTACCTGATCAAGGGCTCCGTCGCCACGACGATGGGCCCCGGCATCCCGCTGGATGTCACCAAGGTCAAGGACCTGCTGGAGAAGTGAGCGTCGCTCGCTGACGAAGCAATTCGGGTCCCCGCGCAGCGTTGCTGCGCGGGGACCCGCCTTTTGTCTCAAGGTCTGCCGGTGCTCGTCTGGGTGGCATGTGACCTCTGTTAGGGACGTAGGTCACCTTCTATATGGATAAAGTAGGGTACCCTTAATTCGCTTCTATAATCCTATGTTCGTGAAGGGTCACGACAATGTCTCAGGTTACGGGTTCGGGTGTCACAAAGGCGCGCTCGGCCGTCACGATTGGTGCTTTCACCGCCGTTTACTTTGTCCTCATGTGGTGCTCGGGAATGCTCGGCTTCTTCGGGCCCGCATTCATGTTTGTCGGCTGGATCATCGGTCTGATCCTGAACGGTCCGGTCATCATGCTGATGCTGGTGCGTTCGCGTATGTTCGGCACACTGACGATCATGGGAGGCGTCGTCGCCTTCCTGATGGTCGTGACCGGACACTCGTGGGTGACCGTGCCGGTCACCCTCGTTCTAGGCTTGCTGGCTGATCTCCTTGCTCGAAGCGGCGGCTACGTGAGTGCCCCTCGAAACATCGCGGCATACATGCTGATCTCCCTGTGGATGATTGGCCCGCTTGCGCCGATCTTTTTCGCTCCCGACTCCTACTATGCGGATGTTGCGTCCTCAATGGGCCAGGACTACGCGGACGCCATGCGCGCCCTCTTTAGTCCCGCAGTGGTCGGAGGATGGCTCGTCGTCGCGATGATCATCGCGTGCATCGGTGGGCTCCTCGGGCGCTTCCTGCTGCGCAAGCACTTCGCGAAGGCTGGCGTTGCCTGAGATCTCGCCCGCCGAGGCCACCCCAGGCGAGGCGACGAGCAGACTTGACCCACGCACAAAGCTCCTCGCCCTCCTCGTGCTCAACGCGCTCGTCATGCGCGCGAGCCCCACGTCCACGCTGCTGGCTGTGCAGCTGCTCGTTCTCGCGGCCCTTGCGTGGGAGGTCGGCGGCGGGACGGCTGTGCGTGTGGCCACGTGGTGCCTCGTGTGCGATGCATCCAGTCTCGGCTCGCCCCTCCTTGTCGCGTGGCTCGAGGCCGTGGGTTCGCCGCGTGGCGTGATTCTCGTCGTCGGTACGTGCGCCGCGATCCTCTACTGGTTTGCGCGTTTCTTCGCGGGATTCGGCATCGCGCTTTACGTGTACCGCACGACGAGAATCGGTCAGATGAAGGCAGCCCTGCGTGCCGTTCACCTGCCGCGAGTGTTCGTCGATGCCCTCGTTGTTGCGTTCCGCGTCCTCCCGACGGTTGGAGCCGAGGCGGTCGCCATCCGCGAGGCGTTGGAAATGCGCGGCGTCGACCTTGGGGTACGCGGAGTTCTCCGTCATCCCCTCGTGATCGCTGAGCGCTTCCTGGTCCCCTTGCTGTCCTCCATCGCGCGCGTGGCCGACGACCTGGCGGCGTCGAGCGTCGTCCGAGGCATGGGCGGACCCACGCGCCCCACCTCGCTCACGCGGCTGAGGGCCAGCGTCTGGGACACACTCGCCCTGACGTGCGTCGCCGGCGTTATCGCCATTGAGGTCAGCGCTCACCTCGGAGTACTCCCATGATTAATGTTGAATCCGTGTCGTTCTCCTACGTCAGTGAGCTGACGGGAGATCGCGTCGAGGCCCTACGCGGGGTCGATGTGTCTGCCCGTCCGGGTACTCTCACTCTCGTGTGCGGGTCCTCCGGCTGTGGGAAGTCGACGCTCATGCGCTCGCTCACTGGCCTCGTCCCCCAGATGACGCCGGGAGAGCTGGAAGGCGTGGTGAGGATCGACGGTCGTGACCTCGCTGAGGTCCCCCTGACCGAGGTCGGTCGCCTGTGCTCGTCGGTCTTCCAGAATCCGCGCACCCAGTTCTTTTGTGACACCGTTGCCGAGGAGCTGGCCTTCTGCGGGGAGAACTATGGCCGCGACCGCGAGGCCCTGATCGAGAGCAGTGAGCGCGCCGCCGAACTCATGGGCATCACCCATCTCATGGACTGCAAGCTCTCGACCTTGTCGGGCGGGCAGCTGCAGAAGGTGGCGCTCGCCTGCGCGTTGTCGTCGGGTGCCCCGGTCCTCCTGGCCGACGAACCGACGTCGAACCTGGATCCGGATGCCATCGCCGAGGTGCGACGCGCTCTCACAGTTCTCAAAGAGCAGGGGATGACGACCGTCGTCGTCGAGCACCGCCTCCACTTCCTGCGGGGGCTTGCCGACCAGGTTCTCCTCATGGAGGACGGAGAGGTCACGCGTGCGTGGAGTGGTGAGGAGTTCTATGCGATGGATGACGTGCAGCGACAGTCGCTCGGACTGCGTTCCCTCGTGGATCCCGGTCCGCCCGAGGCCTGGGTGTGCTCGAGGGACTCCGGGGACGAGGCTTCGGCTGATGCGAGCGCGGGCCTGTCCTGTCGGGATCTGAGCTTCTCCTACGGGAAAACTCCCGTGTTCGAAGGGTTTAGCGCCGACTTTCCTGCCGGGCAGATCACGTGTATCGCAGGAGAGAACGGCGTCGGAAAAACGACCCTCGTGCGTGTGCTATGCGGTCTGGCTGCTCCCAGTTCCGGAACGATCACCCTGGACGGACAGACGACGAGTCGACGGCAGCGACGGGCCGCGTGCGCGCTCGTCATGCAGGACACCGGGCGGCAGCTGTTCTCCGACACGTTAGCGGGCGAGCTGACGATCGGGGCCTCGGAGGCGAGCGGCGAGGCCGGGGAAAAGCTTTTGGTTGACTTCGACCTCGCTCACCTGGAGGCCCGCCACCCCCTCAGCCTTTCGGGAGGGCAGAAACAACGCCTCGTCATCGCAGCTGCGCGAGCCACTGGGCGCCGAATCGTCATCCTCGACGAACCCACGTCAGGAATCGATGCCCGGCACCTTGACTCAATTACCGCGACCCTGCGCCGTATCGCAGACGAAGGCGCGGCCGTCATCGTCGTCACCCACGACGGCGAGTTCGCCTCGGCCTGCGCGGACCAACTCATCACACTGACACAGACGGGCACCAAGCGTGCACGCGAAGGAGACCCCCAATGACCGATACCGACGAGCGCGAGGACGCCACTGCCTCGGCCCCGAGTGCCCCACTCACTGACGACAAGCACAGCGACGACCCACGTGCCGCTCACCTGGCGGGTCAGCGTGCCTTCAAGGAACTGACCGCCCCCATCCGTGGGTCCATGATGGTTGCCCGAGTGCTCGGGTTCCTCTACGGTGCGCTCGCGGTCGCCCCCTATGTCATTCTCGTCCAGCTAGGCGAGGTGCTTCTTGCAGCAGCGCGCTCGGGAGTCTCACCTGACCGAGGTGAGGTTATCAGCCTGCTTATGTGGCTTATCGGAGCATTTGGTGCGCGCTACGGAATCTACTTCCTTGCACTGGGCGTCACCCACTTCGCGGACGTGCGCTTTGGACACATCGTGCGCTCTCGCATGGTGAAGGTTTTGTCCGGCGCACCCCTCGCTTGGTTTACCTCCACGAACTCGGGGGCCGTGCGCAAAGCCATCCAGGACGACACGCACGACGTCCACACAGTCATCGCACACGCGCCCGTCGAATCTACGGCCGCAATCAGCGCACCCCTGTCCCTGCTCATCTACGCTTTCGTCGTCGACTGGCGACTCGGGCTCCTCTCGATCGCCACCATGCCCATCTATGGACTCATATATGCGTGGATGCTGGCAGGCATGGGGGACAAGACAGCGCAGATGGACCGACACCTCACGCGTGTGTCGGCAACCATGGTCGAGTTCGTCTCCGGCATCAGCGTCGTCAAGGCCTTCGGGACAGTGGGGCGCTCACATCAGCGTTTTACCCAGGCTGCCGAGGACTTTTCCCGCTTCTACCGCGACTGGTGCGGACCCATGCTAAGGGGTTCTGCGCTCGGCCAGGCCAGCGTGTCCCCCTCGTTGATCCTGCTCATCTCGACGTCCGGAGGGGCGGCGCTAGCGGCCGCGGGGATTGTGAGTCCGGTCCAGGTCATCACCTGCGCGCTCATCGCTCTCGTCATCCCGGCGGCCATCGAGGTGCTGGGGACGACGGCCTGGATCTACCAGATCGCGGGGGCGGCCGCGTTACGAATTGTTAACCTGCTTTCTGTTACGCCCCTGCCCGCCACTGGCACTGTGGTGCCGACAACGGCGGATATTGAGATCGACGACGTCTGTTTCTCCTACGGCTCTACACTCGCCCTGGATCATGTCAGTTTGCGCGTGCCCGAAGGCAGTATTACTGCGTTGGTGGGGGCTTCCGGCTCTGGCAAGTCCACCCTGGCGACACTGGTCGCGCGCTTCGCAGACCCGGATCAGGGGGCTGTCCGCATCGGAGGGATCGATGCGCGTGACATCGCTGCGGACGTCCTCTACCGACACGTCTCCTTCGTCCTCCAAGATCCGCAGCTCCTTGACATCTCCGTGCGCGACAACATCGCGCTGGGAGTTCCGGACGCCAGCAACGAAGCGGTGTGGGCGGCCGCAGGGGCCGCTCGTATTGACGACTACCTGCGCTCCCTGCCCCGAGGCCTCGACAGCGTCATCGGGGAGGATGCGCATCCCTCGGGTGGTCAGGCACAACGCATCGCGATTGCGCGTGCCCTCCTCGTCGATGCGCCCATCCTCGTTCTCGACGAGGCCACGGCCTTCACCGACCCGGAAGCCGAGGCTGATATTCAGGCGGCGCTCACCCGCCTCGTCCAGGGAAAGACGGTCCTGGTCATCGCGCACCGCACAGCATCCATCGTCGGCGTCGACCAGATCGCCATCCTCGACGCGGGACGCCTCATCGCTTCGGGCACGCCCGACCAGCTCGCCGATCATCCCTACATGCGTCGCATGAGCGCACCCGCGAAAGGACACTGACATGCTCGACCTCATCTCCCGGCTGCGCGAACCCCTCTCATCTTCGGGACGCGCTAGTTTCAGCCAGGTGACGATGCTTTCCTGCATCGTTGGCGCGGTGCGCGGCGTCTCCCTGGTCGCTTTTATTCCGGCTGCGCTGGCCCTGACCTCGGGGAATCCCGCGTGGGGCATGAGCCTGCGTGCCTGGCTCGTTGTGCTGGGCGTGTGTGCCGTCGCCTCGTTCATCGTCGAGTACCTGCTCGCCATGCGCTCCTACTCGGTGGCCTTCGACTTCCTGTCGAACATGCACCGCGCGATCGGCGACAAGGTGGCCTCTCTGCCGCTCGGGTCCTTCCGCGCGGACACGGCCGGTAAAATGTCACGCCTGGTTTCACGTGAACTGCTGCTGTTAGGTGAGATGTTCGCGCACATGTATTCGCCCCTCATCGCCGCGATTGTCACCTCGGCGACGATGCTCGTTGGCATCACCGTGTTTTCGCCGGTCCTGGGACTGGTGTGCGTGGCAGCGATCCCGGTCATCGGCGGGGGAGTGTGGGTGGCGCGCCGGTGCCTGCAGTCGGGGTCCGCGCTGACGGAGCCGCCCGCCCGCGAGCTGTCGCACCGCATCGTCGAATACGCGACGAAGCAGGGGGCGCTGCGTGCGTGTGGGCGCTCACACTCCTATGAGCCTCTTCAACGGGCTGAAGACGCCTACGGGGTTGTTGCGCGGCGCTCACTGATGCGTGAAACCATCGGTCAGGTTGTCAATGGGATGGCCGCTCAGGTGGTTGTTGTTTCACTGATCATTGCGATTGGGATGCTCGCGGTCGCCGGTAGCGTCAGCCCCGTAGAAGCCATCGTCTCGATTGGTCTGCTCCTGCGCTTTACGCAGATCCTCGTCAGTATTGGGCAGCTCACCTCAGCCTTCGAAACCCGGCGCCCCGTCCTGGATCTCAGCCACGAGATCCTCTCCGCCCCCGAACTGCCCGCCCCCAAGGGCGTGCGATGCGCGGACGAGACCCCGGCCTCGACGGGCTCGTCGGTTTCCCTCGAGGACGTGTCCTTCTCCTACGAGGCCGACCACCCCGTCCTGCGAGGCGTGTCCTTCCGCGTCGAACCGGAGACGATGACCGCGATCGTCGGCCCCTCCGGCTGCGGCAAGACCACGATCGCGCGCCTCATCGCGCGCTTCTACGACGTGGACGCGGGAAGCGTGCGCGTCTGCGACGAAGATGTGCGAGACTGGGACACCGCCGACCTCATGGCGCAGCTCTCCCTCGTCTTCCAGGACGTCTACCTCTTCGACGACACCCTCGAAGCCAACGTTCGCGTCGGAAACCCCGACGCTACCCGAGCGGACATCGAAGAAGCGGCACGCCTGAGCGGAGTGAGCGAAATCGTCGAGCGCCTGCCGCTCGGCTGGGACACCCGCGTCGGGGAAGGAGGCCGCGCATTGTCCGGAGGGGAACGCCAGCGCGTCTCCATCGCCCGCGCGCTCCTGAAGGCCGCGCCCATCGTCCTCTTCGACGAGGCCACGAGCGCCCTCGACCCCGAGAACGAATCACGCATCACCGACGCCATGGCCGCCCTGCGACGCGACGCGACACTCATCGTCATCGCCCACAAGCTCGACACGATCACGGCAGCCGACCAGATCGTCGTCCTCGACGAGGGCGGCCGCGTCGCCCAGATCGGCACGCACGCAGAGCTCTACTCGCAGGCGGGCGGCCAATACCGGGCCTTCTGGGACGCGCGCTCGCGGGCATCGGGGTGGAAGCTCGTCTGAGTGGGGCGGGGCCAGCCTCGCGCATCTGCCCAGCGGCGGACTGTGCGCGCGGCCGGCCCCGGCCTCGTCTGTGATGCTCGCCCCGTTGCTTGCGTGCCCTTGCTGGACCTGTTAAGCTGATCCGTGCCGAAGACCGTTGGTGTCCACGCTAGTGGAGGAAAATCCAACGCAGGTGAGTGAGCAGCCTTGCTGCAACCGAGCGTATGCCCGACACGATCCTGCGTGTCGGGTTTTTTCTTACCTACGGTCACGTATCTGGAAGGAGGACCATGGCGAAGTCCGACAAGGTGGCAGCAGTTGCCGAGCTCGTGGAGCGTTTCCGCGCAGCCGACGCTGTCCTGCTGACCGAGTACCGCGGCCTGACCGTCGGCCAGCTCAAGCAGCTGCGTCGCGGCCTGGGCGAGAACGCGACCTACGCCGTGGCAAAGAACACGCTGGCGCGCCTGGCTGCCAAGGAGGTCGGTCTCGACTTCCTGGCTGAGGACCTCAAGGGTCCCACGGCCATCGCTTTCGTCTCCGGCGAGCCCGTTGAGGCTGCCAAGACCCTGCGTGATTTTGCTAAGGACAACCCCGCCCTCGTGCTGAAGTCCGGCGCGATGGACGGCGCTCAGCTGAGCGCCGAGGCTGTCAAGAAGCTTGCCGATCTCGAGTCCCGCGAGGTCCTGCTGGCCAAGGCCGCAGGCGTCCTCAAGGCCAAGATTGGTCAGGCGGCGTTCGCATTCAACGCTCTGCCCGTCAAGGCAGTGCGCACCATCGATGCTCTGCGCGAAAAGCAGGGCGAGGCGGCCTGACGAGACAGGCCATGTTTCACGCCGCCACCCTGGCTGCGTGAAACTACCCAACAATCTGCACTCGTGCAGGCCAATTAGGAAGGATGCCACTCATGGCTAAGCTCTCCAATGACGAGCTCATCGCAGCTTTCAAGGAAATGACCCTCATCGAGCTCTCCGATTTCGTGAAGCTCTTCGAGGAGACCTTCGACGTTGAGGCCGCTGCCCCCGCAGCCGTCGCCGTTGCCGCCCCGGCCGCCGACGCCCCCGCCGCCGAAGAGAAGGACGAGTTCGAGGTCGTCCTCGAGTCCGCCGGTGACAAGAAGATCGCCGTCGTCAAGGTCGTCAAGAACCTGGCCGGCCTGGGCCTCAAGGAAGCCAAGGACCTGGTTGACTCCGCGCCCTCCACCATCTTCCCCGCCGCGAAGAAGGAAGACGCCGAGAAGGCCAAGGCTGAGATCGAAGAGGCCGGCGGCAAGGTCACCCTTAAGTGACTTTCCCCGTCTGAATCGTTCAGACTTCATACCCGACTGGGTAGCGAATCCCCGTCCCGCATCCGCGGGGCGGGGTTTTACGCATGCGCGGGCCGGGCTGCTTGGTGCGCCCGTGGGCGGCGGCCCGCCCGCCGTCGGGCCCGGGTGCGTGGCCTGGCTGCGCCGTGGGCGGGGGCCCGCCCGCGAGCTGTCCGCGCTGCTCGTTGTTACTTGTGGCGCCGCTGGTGTTCCGGGCGCCGTCGGGCCCGGCCGCCCGCGCTGCGAGCTTCGCTCGGCGCGTCGACTCGTTGTCCGGCCAGGCCCTGCCACCGCCCACGGGCACCACAGCCAGGCCCTTCGGACCCTCCGGCGCCCTCCACACCAGTGACGCGTGGCGTGCTGTGTGTTGCGTCCCCTCGCCCGCGGCAAAGCGATGTCGCACGTAATTCCCCTGCGGCTACTTCAAACCATGAATTCAGATCGTTGGAATTGCAGCGTTTGTGGATGGTCTCGAAAAGTGACCGTGGGAAACTATGCGCGACTTTTATTTCGCTCGGGTCCTGCCATCGCCCATAGACACCGGAGCCTCGTGCAAGGGATTCCTCGCATGCTGCGCATACGGATAGGTTATTGCTATCTGGATAGGTTATGAGCATCCGGATAGCTTATTAACCTATCCGCATCGTCGTAACCTATCCGCATCGTTATAACCTGTCCGCATCGTCAACCATGTCGGTTCCACCCCGTGCCCCACAGGAGGGCCCACGGGCTTTGGCTTGTTATCGGTGGTGGAGGCGTGAGCTCGCGATGGCCGGTACAAAATTCTCCCTGCTCGGCTTCTATGCTCTGCGAGCGGTACAAAATTCTCCCTGCTGATGCATTTTGGGCAAAAACAGCCGTGTTTTCGCGTGCAGGGAGAGTTTTGTACCGCCAAGGGTGCGCGTCGGTGGTTGTTGGGAGAGTTTTGTACCGGGGCGGGCGTTGAGTGATGCCGTTGGTTTCACAGTCATGACTTCCCTGTGCTCTGGGCGCGAAAAAGTTCGCCCTGTGCGATCTAACGTGAACGCAAACGCGAAGAAGTTCGCCCAGCGAGGGACAAATGGCCTAACAATCGCGGTTTATGGCGTGCTGGGCGAGTTTTTTCGCGCGAGGGCCCAGATGGACCTGGTGCTGGGCGAGTTTTTTCGCGCGACGGGCCTGATATGCCCTGATGCTGGCGTACTGTTCCGCGTGACCAGGACACGGACACTCTCTTCCGTTTGACCATGACGCGGCGTCAGGGATCAGAATCGATGTCATGAGCAATGACACAACCCTCTACACGGTTGGAGAGGTCGCCGAGCGATTCTCGCTGACGGTGCGAACGCTGCGCCACTGGGAGGCGCAGGGGCTCCTCGCTCCCACCGCGCGGAGCTGGTCGAACTACCGGCTCTATTCGCGCGAGGACTGCGTGCGTGTCCAGAGGATTGTCATCTACCGGGCGACGGGGATGAAGCTGATGGACATCAAGGCTCTCCTCGACTGTGGAGACTCTGAGATCGAACACCTCAAGAGGCAACGAAAGAGCCTTCTTGCTCATCGTCGCGAGACGGACGCAATGATAGAAGCATTAGACATGCTGTTGGAGGATGCAATGAATGACAACGAGCTTACCGTGGAAGAAATCGGGGAGATCTTGGGGGAGGCCGACTTTGCGGCGCACCAGAGCGAGGCCAAAGAGCGTTATGGTGACACTGACGACTGGCGTGAATCGCGAAGGCGCACTGCTGCGTGGCAAACCGCCGACTGGCGTGACAACGCCGAGCGATTCCATGACATCGAAAGCAGGATGATCGATGCGATCCGTGACGGCGTAGCTCCGGATAGCGAGGAGGCGGAAAGCCTCGTCGAGGAGCACAGAGAAGCCCTCAGTGAGTTCTTCCCGGTCACGCCTGCCAAGCACTACATCATGTCTCGCGGGTACATCCATGACGAGCGATTCCGGGCTCACTATGACTCGCAGTATGTTGGCTTCGCGCAGTGGCTTGCCGACGCGATTGAGTCGGCTGCGAGGCGTCAGGGAATTAACCTCGAGAATCCGACGTGGGGGTGAGCGCACCCGCCCCCGAACTCGATGGCAGTGATGCGCAGCATATGCTTTGAACCCACTCTGGCTTGCCAGTTCCGAAGAGTCTCTGCTACCATTTTCTCTTGTCGCAATCCTGCGTAGCTCAACGGCAGAGCATCCGACTGTTAATCGGACGGTTACTGGTTCGAATCCAGTCGCAGGAGCAGATGCCCCGAGTTCTCATGAACTCGGGGCTTTTTGTTGATCGGGGAGGGGTGAGTAGATGCAGGCGATCGCTGATCACTTCTACCACATCCTGATCATCGCCTTTGTCGCTGCCACGATTATCCAGGCGATCATCAAGGCCGTGAGTAAGCCGCGCAAGGAGAAGCGTAGGCCGGTTGCTCCCAGAGAGAGCGCGGCCGAGCGTGAGAAGCGCATGCGAGAGCGCTATGCGGCATTCGGGGAGCGTTGGCGGGAATGGGTGGATCGCCCACGAGGAAGTGGTGACGCTGACCGTCTCGTGACGGCCGCGAGCATCTGGGGGAGCCTGGAACAGGGAGCCTCCTTCCCTCGGCGTTTCCACGACAGCCAGCTGGGGAAGGTCATGCTTGATAAGCGTAGCTATCTGGCGATGCTGGAAGCATCCAGCGACGTGGCTCAGCCGAGGCACGAGCTGGCCCCGACCTCGTGGGCGAAGCTGCGACTCGACGTATGGGTGCTCCACTCCAAGGCCGCGCAAAAGCCTCGGCTCATGCGACTGTGGCTGAGTGGGGATCGTGCTCTCGTGGAGTTGCACCGCACGCGCGTCGTCAAGGTCGATGAGATCCTCCCCAGCGAGGCTGTTGGTTTTGTTCGCGGGTTCACGCGCCTCGGCCCGCGCAAGGGTAAAGTGGATGGCCTGCGCTGGCTACCTGCCGAGGCGATGGAGCTGGGTGAGAAGCCTCTGTGGAACACGTTCCGTATCCTGCGCGGAATCTCTGGCGTCGCGCCTGAGGGGGTGCCCGTCGCCGATGCGTTGCGTGCGGGGGACTATCATGCGTTTGCTTTCGTGGTCTCACGTGCCGAGAGTGCGTGGAAGGAACCCTGGGCGCATCTGCGCGTCCTGGATTGTGCCGACGTCACGTACCAGGTGGGCAACGCATTCTCGCGGGAGTCTGACGACGCGCGGTGGACGCCGCCCGAGGAGGGGGACGAGGCTTCGGCTCGGGCAGGCGAGGAGGAGGCGAATGAGGCTTCTCGACGAGGCCGTGGCCGCCCAAGCATGCGCTGCAGCCTGAGGAGAAGGCGTAGTGTGGCGGAGGGGGCGGTTGCATCCGCCAGTGACGACCAGAAGGTTGCGAAGCCGCAGTCCGTCGAGTCGTCCGAACGCGAACCCGAGCCGCTGGCGGACACAGACCTCGCCGTGGTGCCGATAGACCCGAAGGCGGTCCTGTGGGCCGTGGAGAAGATGATCGAGCTGTGAATGCTGCGCGTTATGACGCGGCGTGTGCGGGTAAGGAGAAAATAGAGTTGTGAGGGAAGAACTCGTTGAAGCCGTCCTGCGGGTTGTGGAGGAGATTCCGCCGGGGCGTGCGGCAACGTATGGCATGATCGCGCAGGCGGTCGGTACCGGTCCGCGCGTTGTGGGGCGGATCATGCATGACTGGGGCGGTGGAGTCCCGTGGTGGCGCGTCGTGAACGTTCACGGAACTTTTCCGACAACTATCCGTGGTGAAGGATTTTCTGAGTGGGAGAAAGAGGGGATGCCTCACGATCTGGAGCGGGGGAAACTTCATCTCAAGCAATGCGCCGTTGAGCAGGAATGGCTCGACAGTGTCGCGCGAACGATCATTGAAAATCTGCAGAATACTGCGGAATTGTCAGGCTGACGCTCGCTGAAATTTGATTACGATTTGGTTACGCGTTATTCGATTTGGGTCGCGTAGACCCCTGTGATGCTCTACTCTAAAGGAGACGCCGAAGAGGGCGATTCTCCGGAACGATGACCGTTAGCGTTAACGACGCCGGGGAAGAAAACTCCAGAAACAGAGAAGTTACTGGTACCCAAGGGGTGAGAAGTGACGAAATTACTAGAGCTAAAGGGGATCTCAAAGACGTTCCCCGGCGTGAAGGCGCTGTCCGACGTGGACCTCGACCTTCGACCCGGTGAAGTCTTGGGTCTCTGTGGTGAGAACGGAGCGGGCAAGTCCACGCTCATGAAGGTGCTCACCGGTATCCACAAGTCCGACCCGGGCGGCGAGATCTGGCTGCAGGGGGAGAAGGTCGACATTCAGTCGCCGGAGCACGCACGTGACCTCGGCCTGTCGATCATCCACCAGGAACTCAACATTGTTCCTGACCTGACCGTCGCCCAGAACCTGTACATCGGTCGACCCGGTACGTCCAAGTTTGGCTACGTCGACGACCGCAAGATGGTTCGTGATGCGCGCGAGCTCTTCGAGCGCCTCAACATGAACATCGACCCCACCGCCTACTGCCGTGACCTGCCGGTTGCGCGCCTGCAGATGGTGGAAATCGCGCGTGCGCTGTCCTTCGATTCGAAGATCCTGGTCATGGACGAGCCCACGGCTCCTCTGACCACGACCGAGACCGAGTCTCTCTTCGAGCTGGTGCGCGACTTCGTGTGCCCCACGACCGGCCTGATCTTCATCACGCACCGCATGCCCGAGCTCACCGAGCTCACCAACCGCATTTCGGTCCTGCGCGATGGAAAGTACATCGGTACGGTGGACACGGCCTCGACCCCGATGAGCGAGGTCGTCAAAATGATGGTCGGCCGTGAGGTCCCCGCAGACGCACGACCCACGACCAAGCCGATCTCCGATGAGGCCGTCCTGCGCGTCGAGCACCTCTCGACTGTCAAGGTCGTCCACGACGTCTCCTTCGAGGTCAAGAAGGGTGAAATCTTCGGCTTCGCGGGCCTGGTCGGCGCCGGACGCACCGAGGTCGCCCGAGCCCTATTCGGTGCTGACCCCCACACCGAAGGCGACATCTACGTCCACGGCAAGAAGGTCACCATCAAGGGCGCAAATGATGCCGTCAAGAACGGCATCGGCTACCTGTCTGAGGACCGCAAACAGTACGGCCTGCTCCTCGACAAGGACATCTCTTTCAACACGGGCCTGGCCGCGATGAGCCACTTCACCACCGCGACCGTCGTCGCAACGAAGAAGCTGCGCAACGTCGCCCAGGACTACGTGAAGAAGCTGCGTACCCGCACCCCCTCCGTGGACGTCGAGCTGCGCAGCCTTTCGGGCGGTAACCAGCAGAAGGTCGTCGTGGCCAAGTGGCTGGAACGTGACACCGACATCCTGATCTTCGACGAGCCGACGCGCGGCATCGACGTGGGCGCGAAGGATGAAATTTACACGCTGCTCGAGGATCTGGCGAAGCAGGGCAAGGCCATCATCGTGATCTCCTCGGAGCTGCCCGAGGTCCTGCGCCTGGCCAACCGCATCGCCGTCATGGCCCACGGCCGCATCATCGGCACCCTCAACAACGAGGAAGCCACCCAAGAAAACATTATGGAACTGGCCACCGTCGGCCAGGAAGAAGCGAACGGAGAAGTCGCGTGAGCACCGTCGTCGACAACAAGGGCCTGGAGGCGCCGTCGCCTGTCAAGACCTTCCTGAAGAACAACATGCAGCTGATGCTCGTCACGGTTGCTCTGTTCGTCATCCTGCTGTTCTTCAGCATTGCAGCCAACGGCTTTGCGAAGCCGAACATCTACCTGGACATCGTCCTGCAGTCGGCCTACACGGGCGTCATGGCGCTGGGTGCGACGTTCGTCATCGCGACCTCCGGCATTGACCTCTCCGTCGGTACGGGCATGAGCCTCGTGGCTGTGATGGCCGGTATCTTCCTGGCGGGCGACAAGATGAACCTTCCTCTGGGCGCTGGCCTGATCCTGACGCTGCTGATCGGCATGGCGATCGGTCTGGTAAACGGCCTGAACGTCTCGATCCTGGGTCTGCCGCCCTTCATCGCAACGCTGGCAATGATGATGGTTGCCCGAGGCCTCGCGCTGATCATCTCGGATAAGTCCTCCATCACGATCGCGAACACGGGCTACAAGGCCATCGCGCGTGGCGAGATCATCCCCGGTGTTGCCAACGCCGTTCTGATCTTCGTGGTTCTCACGGTCCTGGCGACCTTCCTCATGAACAAGACGCTGCTCGGCCGCTACTCCCTCGCGATCGGCTCGAACGAGGAGGCCACCCGCCTCTCCGGCGTCAACGTCCGCCTGTGGAAGATCATCATCTACGTCGTTGCGGGTGCCTTCATGGCTATTGGCGCGGTCCTCTACTCCTCGCGTGGTGGCCTGGTCCAGCCCGCTGAGGGCGTGGGCATGGAGCTCAACGTCATCGCCGCGGCCGTCATCGGTGGTACGTCCCTGTCGGGTGGTCGCGCCTCGATCCCCGGCGCCCTGGTTGGCGCGATCATCATGGAGACCCTGAAGAAGGGGCTGACGATGATGGGTATCGCCGCCGAATGGCAGTTCGTCGTCACCGGTATCGTCCTGCTGCTCGCCGTCGTCATCGACAACATCCGCCGCGTTCGCGAGAACGCCGCCTGATTCTTACCCATTCAATTCACCCATCGTGGACCGACGTCGGTCCACACACCCAAGGGCGGGAATGACCCCGCCACCCCACGAAAGGAATACCAATGCGCCCCATCGGACGTATCTTCGCCGCCGCCGCTGTCGGCTCCATGGCCCTGGGCCTGGCTGCCTGCACGACCTCGTCGGACTCCTCCGCTCCCGCGACTGACACCAAGACCGGTGACTCCTCGGGTGCGACCAAGGTTGACACCTCCGCCAACGCTCAGGATTGGGAGAAGGCTGCGGTCAAGGGCGACGGCACCAAGACCATCTACCTCGTCTCCAAGGGCTTCCAGCACCGCTTCTGGCAGGCCGTGAAGGAAGGCGCCGAGCAGGCTGGTGAGGAGCTGGGCTACCAGGTCAAGTTCGTCGGCCCGCAGGATGAGACCAAGGTGACCGAGCAGACCGACCAGCTGAAGTCCGCTCTGGACTCCGGCCCGGCCGCCATCGGCTTCGCCGCCCTCGACTCCAAGGCTGCCGCCGACCTGCTCGACGAGATCAACAAGCAGGGCATCCCGGTTGTCGCCTTCGACTCCGGGGTTGACTCCGACATCCCCGTCACCACCGTCCAGACGGACAACAAGGCCGCCGCCGCCGAGGCCGCCAAGCACATGATCGAGCTGCTCAAGGGCAAGAAGGGCTCGGTCGGCATGGTCTGCCACGACTCGACCTCCACCACGGGCAAGCAGCGCTGCGAGGGCTTCAAGGAGTACTTCAAGGCCAACGCTCCCGCGGACCTGAAGCTCCTCGACGAGCAGATCGCCGGTGAGGTCACCAAGGCCGCCGACACCTCCAAGGCCATCATCCAGGCGAACGACGACATCGTCGGCATGTACGGCTCCAACGAGGCTGCCGCCTCCGGTATCGTCCAGGGCTCGCAGGAGACCGGCAAGGAGGTCACGGTTGTTGGCTTCGACTCCGGCAAGACCCAGATTGACGCCATCAAGGCCGGCACCGAGGCTGGCGCCGTGACCCAGTCGCCCGTCAAGATCGGCTACTACACGGTCAAGGCTGCCGTCGTCGCCATCAACAAGGGCGAGCTGCCCAAGGTTATCGACTCGGGCTTCGCGTGGTACGACAAGACCAACATCGACAACGCCGACATCAAGGCGAACCTGTACGAGTGAGCCGATAGCTCCATCGGGCACGAGGCCGGGGCCGGGGACGTGACAAACTGAACCGGTGGCCCGCCGCGGGTCCTGCTCCACTCACGTGGGGTGGGACCCGCGGACCCGGCACCTTTTTATTCACAGGATCCGAGGGGGCGAGCGCCCCCGCGCTCCGACATCGACGTCATCATGAGGGATGAAGGAATAATGACAAACCACCCCCGCATCGGAATCCGCCCCACTATTGACGGCCGCCGTAAGGGCGTTCGTGAGTCGCTCGAAGAGCAGACCATGAACATGGCGAAGTCCGTCGCCGAGCTTTTCACCTCCAACCTGCGTTACCCGGACGGCGCCCCCGTCGAGGTCGTCATCGCTGACACCACGATCGGCCGCGTCCACGAGGCCCAGGCCTGCGCCGCCAAGTTCCGCGAGAACAACGTCGGCCTGACCGTGACGGTCACCCCCTGCTGGTGCTACGGCACTGAGACCACCGACATGGATCCGGCGATGCCGCACGCCATCTGGGGCTTCAATGGCACTGAGCGCCCCGGCGCCGTGTACCTTGCCGCCGCCCTGGCAGGCCACGCTCAGATCGGTATCCCCGCCTTCGGCATCTACGGCGAGCACGTGCAGGACGCTGACGACACCTCCATCCCCGAGGACGTGCGCACCCGCCTCCTCGACTATGCGACCGCCGGTCTGGCCGTCGCTCAGATGAAGGGCGAGGCATACCTCTCCATGGGCTCCGTCTCCATGGGTATTGCCGGCTCTGTTGTGAACCCCGACTTCTTCGGCTCCTACCTCGGCATGCGCAACGAGTACATCGACATGTCCGAGTTCACCCGCCGCATCGATGAGGGCATCTACGATCCCGAGGAGTACGAGAAGGCGTACCAGTGGATCCGCGAGAACTTCAAGCAGGGCAAGGATTGGAACCCGCCGGAGTGGCAGTACCCGGAGAAGCACGAGGACTGGTGGAAGTTCGTCACCAAGATGACGCTCATCGCCCGCGACCTCATGCACGGCAACCCGCGCCTGGCCGAGCTGGGCTTTGAGGAAGAGGCCGGCGGCCACGGCGCCATCGTGGCAGGCTTCCAGGGCCAGCGCCAGTGGACGGACCACTTCCCGAACGGTGACGTTCTGGAGACCATCCTCAACACGAACTTCGACTGGACTGGCATTCGTCAGCCTTCCGTCGTGGCCACCGAGAACGACTCGCTCAACGGCGCCTCGATGCTCTTCGGCTACCTGCTGACCAACACGCCGCAGATCTTCTCCGACGTGCGCACCTACTGGAGCCCCGAGTCCATCGAGAAGGCCACCGGTTGGAAGCCCGAGGGCCGCGCTGCCGCCGGTCTGCTCGACCTGCGTAACTCCGGCTCGACCACGCTGGACGGCGCCGGCAAGGCTGTGCGCGACGGCAAGAACGTCATCAAGCCCTGGTATGAGCTGACCGAGGAGGACCGCGACGCCACGCTCGAGGCCACGACCTTCCACCCGGCCTCGACCGGTTACTTCCGTGGCGGCGGCTTCTCGACCCACTTCCGCACCTCCGGCGAGATGCCCGTGACGATGTGCCGCCTCAACCTGGTGCGCGGCCTCGGACCGGTCCTGCAGATCGCCGAGGGCTACACGGTTGAGCTGCCCGACGAGGTCGCCTTCACCATCGAAGAGCGCACCAACATCGAGTGGCCCACCACCTGGTTCGTCCCGAACCTGACGGGTGAGGGCGCGTTCAAGAGCGTCTACGACGTGATGAACAACTGGGGCGCCAACCACGGCGCGATCTCCTATGGCCACATCGGCGGTCAGCTCATCACGCTGGCCTCGATGCTGCGCATCCCGGTCAACATGCACAACGTCCCCGAGGAGCGGATCTTCCGTCCCAAGGCGTGGTCGCTGTTCGGCACCGAATCCCTCGAGGCAGCGGACTTCCGCGCCTGCGACACCTTCGGTCCGATGTACCGCTGATGCAACTCCCGGTCGGGCTCGGGTGTCCTCTCTCCCCGGGCCCGACCGGGCCACCCCCTCGGGGGTCTTTTTCCCGGGACGCAGCCCCGGCCTCGCCGTTGAGGAAAGCTGCACGAGAACCCAACGACGGGACACGCCGACCCAGGGCGTATCTGGAGGAGACCTTCAATGACCACCGTACTTGCTGTTGACCTTGGATCCGCGTCCGGACGAGTCCTCGCCGGAACGCTACGCGATGGCCGCCTGGATGTCACGGACATCCACCGTTTTAAGCACGAGGCGCGCCGCCGGGACGACGGCACCCTCACGTGGGACGTGGCCACGATGGAGGCTGAGACGATCACCGGCTTGAAGAAGGCCCTCGAACGCTTCCCCGACGCCCGCGCCGTCTCGATCGATACGTGGGGCGTGGACTGGGCTCCCCTCGACGAGAATGGTGAGCTTGTCGGCGATGTTGTCGCCTACCGCGACGAGCGCACCGCGCGCACCCTGGATGCGTTCCGCGAGCGCATTGGCGACCGCGAGTTCTTCGACCTGACCGGTAACCAGCCGGCGACGATCAACACGGCGAACCAGCTTTTTGCTTACCTGCAGGAAAACCCCGCCGACGCTCGGCGCGTCGCGGCCGCCCTCTTCCTGCCCGACTATTTCGCGTACCGCCTCACCGGTGTCGTGGGTTGGTCGCGTACGATTGCCTCAACCTCGGGCCTGCTCACCCCCGGCGGTCGCGGTTTTAACGACGAGGTCTTCTCACGCCTCGGCATCCCGCGCGGCTGGTTCGGCGAGCTTGCCGCCGACCGCACCGTCGTCGGCCCCTGTACGGTGCCCGGCCTTGAGACCCTCACCGTCGTGCGCGGCGGCGCCCACGATTCCGCCTGCGCCGTCCACGGCCTGCCCATCGAGGAAGGCAAGCGCGCCTACTTCCTGTCCTGCGGCTCCTGGTCGGTCCTGGGTGCCATCGAGGATCAGCCCCTCATGAGCGACGCCGCCTTCGACCTCGGTATTACGAACGAAGGCCGCACCGACGGGGGAGTGCGTCCCCTCTTCAACATCACCGGCATGTGGATCCTTCAGGAGATCCAGCGCCAGTGGGAGCGCGAGGGCACGCCCACCGACACCGACGAGCTGGTCGCCCAAGCCCGCGAGCTGCCCGCCGCCTCGGGCACCTTCGACCCCGACGAGGAGGCCTTCGCCACCCCCGGCGACATGCAGCGCAAGATCGACGAGGCCCTGGACGCCCAGGGCGCGGCCCGCCCCGACTCCATGGCCGGGTACGTGCGCGTCATCATCGAGTCTTTCGCCCGTCGCTACGCCCGCGCGATCGGCGAGCTGACCGAGGCCACGGGGAGGGCCCCCGACCAGCTCAACCTCGTGGGCGGCGGCGCACGTAACCGCCTGCTGTGCGACCTGACCGCCCAGATCTCGGGAGTCACCGTCGTGCGCGGCCCCATCGAGGCCTCGACCTTCGGTTCTCTCCTCGCCCAGCTCGAAACCATCGGTGCTCTCGCCGAGGAAGATCGCGCCTCCGTCATCGCAGCCAGCGCAGCGACCCATGTCCACGTCCCGACCCACAGCTAAGAAAGTCTCCCTGGCCGACATCGCGCGGCGCGCGGGCGTCTCGACCAACACGGTCTCGCGCGTCGTACGCGGGGATCCCGAGGTCTCAGAAAAGACGCGGGCGAGGATCTCCAAGCTGGTCGACGAGCTTGGCTACGTACCCAACTACGCGGCGCGTGCGCTCGCGGCCAAGCGCACGAACGTTCTGCAGGTCGTGCTGGCCGCCCCCATGTTCCACGGACACGGGCGCGTGCTGCTGTCGATCCTCAACGCCTCGTCGCAGGCCGGGTACCACGTGTCCCTGTCCTACGCGTACGGGCCGGACGGGCAGCTGCGCAACGACTTCGCTCCCTTCGACGTCGATGGGGTCATCATCCTGGGCGGCCAGGACCCGACGATCGACGTCGCGATCGAGGCGGGCAAGCGCTTCCCGACCGTCCTCGTTCTGACGAGCGAAAAGGGGCTCGACGGCATCTCGACCGTCGCCGTCGACAACGTGCGCGGCGCGCGCCTGGCCACGGAGCACTTGCTCGCTCAGGGGCTGACCGACGTCGTTCACGTCTCGGGACCCGCCGGATGGTCGGATGCTCAGATGCGCAGGCTTGGTTATGAGCAGGCGTGCCAGGTCTACGGCGTCGAACCCGTCGTGCTCCAGCCCGACTCATGGGACTCTCGCGATGGCTACGACGTCATGCGTGCGGCTGGGCGACTGCCCGAGGGCGTGCAGACCGCGAACGACCAGCTTGCCCTCGGCGCTATGCGCTACATCTACGAGCGCGGGGGAGTGGTCCCACGCGACGTGCGCGTGGTCGGCTTCGACGACATCGACGGCGCGGACTCCTACGCGCCTCCGCTCACGACAATCCACCAGCCCTTCGATCGCCTGGGACGCACGGCCGTGCGCCTCGTGCGTTCGCTCATGGGCGGGGGACGCTCCCAGGATATTGTCCTCGACCCCGAGCTGGTCATCCGGGCCAGTTCACACCTGTAAGAAAGGCACGTTCATGCTCTATGGTCCGATGACTCACCCGCAGTTCCTGCGCGCGCTGGCGGCCGCCGGCCACGGATCGAAGATCCTGCTGGCTGACGCGAACTACCCGCACACGACGGGTGTGAACCCGCGCTGCGAACTCATTTCCCTCAACCTGGCTCCGGGTCTCTTGGATGTCAGCCAGGTCCTTGACGTTCTCAAGCGCACGATTCCGATCGAGCGCGCCGAGATCATGACCCCCGCGCCCGACGCCGAGCCGGTGAAAATTCCGATCCACGACGAGTTCCGCGCGGCTCTGCCGGGCGTGGAGTTCGGTGAAATTTCCCGCTGGGACTTCTACGATGCCGCCCGCGACGAGAACGTGGGCATCATTGTCGCGACGGGCGAGCAGCGCCTGTACGGCAACCTGCTCCTCACGGTGGGCGTTCGACAGCCTGGGGAGTAAAGCCCGTTTGCCGCGCCAGGGCGCGCCTTGTTGCTTCGGTGACGATCACTTTCGTTTCGTTTTCGTTTCAACTGGATGGTGAGCCGGGAAGTTGGCAAACAGTTTCATAGCTGGTGGGTGGCCCGAGAGGGCTACCCACCAGCGCATTTCTCCCTGCAATATCATGGAATAATGAAGGATGGGCAGCGTTGCTCTGAACGTTTGTGCGCCCAGTGTGCACCTGCGTGAATGTTCTTCTCGTGATGTTGCATACTTTCGTTTTAGTGACTATTCTTTTCTTAACGAAAGAGAAAGTGACAAAAGAAGTCGCTGATTCACGAAGAGGTGCCCCATGGGACGTGCAGAAGAACGCACGAACTACATCCTGGATCGCCTCGCCCGGGAGGGTGAGGTGAGCGTCGCGCAGCTTGCCTCTGATCTGGGCGTGTCGCCCGTGACCGTGCGCGCCTCGCTGAAGGTCCTCGACGAGCAGGGCTACCTCGTGCGCACCCACGGCGGCGCGCGCCCCACCACCTTCCGCAATATTCACCTGCGCCAAAACGATCGCGTCGAGGTCAAGGAACGCATTGCTCGCGCCGCTGCCGACATGATCCACGACGATGATCGCGTCATGATCGAGGCCGGCACCACCTGCGCCCTCATCGTCAAGTACCTGACCGGCAAGCGCGGAGTGCAGGTCCTGACCAACTCCGTACTCGTTTTCGCTAACGCCCGCTCCAACCCGAGCCTCAATATCACGCTGACGGGTGGGCACTTCCGCGCCGAGTCCGAGTCCCTCGTGGGACCGGTCGCAGAGCGCGCTATCAATGACTTCAACGCACGCGTCGCGTTCCTTGGGACCGACGGGTTCAGCGTTGATCGCGGCCTGACCACCCAACTCGTGGAGGGTGGACAGGTCGGTTCCATTATGCGCACCCGCGCACAAGAGACGTGGCTGCTCGCCGACTCCTCCAAGTATGGGGAAGCCGGCTTCGTCAGCTTCATGGGGATCGACGAGGTCACCGGAATCATCACCGACGATGAGATCCCCGAAGAATCCATCAAGGAATTGGCCGAGCGCACGAAGCTGCGCATCGTCTAGGAGGAATTACATGGCCACCATCGTGGTGATGCCCCAGCTGGGCAACTCTGTTGAGTCATGCATCATCGTCGAGTGGATGATCGCGGAAGGCGACACCGTCGCCGTCGACCAGACGCTCGCGTCCATCGAGACCGACAAGTCGACCATGGAGGTGCCCTCGACAGCTGAGGGTACCGTCCTGAAGCTCCTGTGGGAGGAAGGCGACGAGGTCCCCGTCAAGGATCCGCTCATCATCGTCGGTGAGCCCGGGGAGGACATCTCCGGCCTCGTTCCGGGTGGCGACGAAGCCCCCGCCGAAGCCGACGCTCCCGCCGAGCAGGCTGCCGCCCCCGAGCAGGCCGCCGCCCCCGCGTTCGCGACCGAGCGCGCTACCGGTGCCGTCTCTCCGCGCGCCCGCGCCCTGGCCGCCTCCAACGGCGTTGACGCCTCGTCTATCTCCGAGGGCTCCGGCCCCCACGGCCGCGTCATCGAGCGTGATGTTGCCGCCGCGATCGCCGCTGGCCCCGTCCTGACCTCCGCCGCGCGCGCTGCTGGCGTGCGCGCCACCGAAGGCACCGGCATCGGTGGGCGCGTGTCCGTCGCCGATGCGGGCCGCGCGCCCGAGGCAGCCCCCGCCGCCGCTGTTGCAGCCCCCGCCGCTGCGGCTGACTTCCCCGGTGCCTCGACCTCCGCCCCACTCAAGGGCGTGCGCAAGGTCGTCGCCAAGCGCATGATGGAGTCCCTGACCTCCACCGCGCAGCTGACCCTCAACACGACGGCCAACGCCGCCGGCATCCTCGCGATGCGTAAGAAGGTCAAGAACGCCGACGAGGCTCTGGGCCTGAACAAGATCACGCTCAACGACCTGGTCTGCTTCGCCGTGTCGCGCACCCTGCTCAAGTACCCCGTGTTCAACGCTCACCTGGAGGACGGCGTCCTCACGCAGTTCGAGCAGGTCCACCTCGGCTTCGCGTGCGACACCCCGCGCGGCCTCCTCGTCCCCGTCATCCGCTCCGCGCAGGCCCTGGGCCTCAAGACCTTCTCTGACGAGGCCAAGCGCCTCGCCGGCGGCGCGATCGACGGCTCCCTGTCGCCCGACTTCCTGAGCGGCGGCACCTTCACGGTCTCCAACATCGGTTCCTTCGGTATCGAGACCTTCACCCCCGTCATCAACCTGCCCCAGACGGCCATCCTGGGCGTCGGCGCGATCACCCCGCGCCCGACCGTGGCCGCGGACGGCTCGATCGGCGTGGAGCAGCGCCTCAACCTGTCGCTGACGATCGATCACCAGGTCATCGACGGCGCGGATGGCGCGCGCTTCCTGCGCGACCTGGTCGCCGCCATCGAAAACATCGACGTGACCGTTCTGGCCTGAGGAAAGAGGAATACTCATGAGTGACACGCATTTTGACGTCATCGTCCTCGGTGCGGGCCCCGGCGGCTACCTGGCTGCCGAGCGCCTCGGACACGCGGGCAAGAAGGTCGCCCTCGTTGAGGAGCAGTACCTGGGCGGTACCTGCCTGAACGTGGGCTGCATCCCCACCAAGACCCTGCTCAACGGCGCGAAGA
>CALHZX010000058.1 GCA_938040725.1 uncultured Actinomyces sp.
CGAGTCTGGTGACCGAAGTGGACACCGGACTCGAGGAGCTGACGCATGGTAACGACTGCCATGGTTCGTCCTTTCCCCGCAAGTCGCGAGTGATCAGTGGGGTTTCCCCCGGGTTATCGGTTTGCTGTGCGCTGGGCGCACCCTGGTGCCATGACCGGCGACCATCCCCGAAGGGACCGAAGCCGCCGCGCCTCGCTACCCTGGCGGTTTCCCGTGGGTCGTGATAATGACACGCGAAGTCACCTGCACATGGCAAGTGCCCGGCTATCCTACCTCATAACTGCGTCAATGTCCGAGACTAAGCGGATGAGACGTTGCCTACTGGTTTGCCCTCGACGAAGCCGGGGATCGCAGTCGGGGACACGTGTCGACCGCCCGTCATCCACAGGGGCATTTCCGTGATCCTCCTTATCCACAGGGGCCTCGAAACAGCTAGACAGGCAAGGCTGTATCTCCGACGCTGTTGTCATGGTTTTACAGAGGTCTTCGCGCGTCCGTGTCGCCGCAGCTTCACTCATCGTCACTGTCGTTGTCGCCCTGTTCGCCGCAGATGCGCTGCCCGCAAGCGCAACGCCACACGACGAGCGGTGGCAGTGGCCCACGGGCGAGCCGGTGCCCATCGTCGAAGGATTCGCACCGCCTGCCCACGATTGGCTGTCCGGGCGTCGCGGCGTGACACTAAAGTACCCGGTCGGCTTGCCGGTCTACGCCTGCGCACCGGGGACAGTCACCGTCGCAGGTCCCGTAGCAGGGCGTGGAGTCATTTCGATTCGCCACAGCGTGCGCGGCCGCGACATCTGGTCGACCTACCTCCCCGTCACTCCCGCGGTCACTGTCGGCGATCACGTCGAAAAAGGGGACGTGATCGGCGTCGTCGAGGCAGACTCACAGACATTGCACTGGGGTGCGAAAACCGGTCGGCGCACGTACATCGACCCAATCCGCCTGACAATAGGGCGCCCGCGCCTGCTCCCGTGGGACGAGGCATCGGCGCAGTAGGCCCGATGGGTGCTCCATCTGTACGTTGGGTCCGCACGTTGGGGTTGAGCTCCGGTCCTTACGCTCGCGGGTGCGCGCGCTGGTAGATCGCGCTGAGCCGTGCGGTATCCACGTGGGTATAGCGCTGGGTCGTCGACAGCGACGAATGCCCGAGCATCTCCTGGACGGCGCGCAGATCAGCCCCACCCTGCAGGAGGTGAGTCGCCGTCGAGTGCCTCAGCCCGTGGGGCGCGATGTCGTGGACGCCGGAGCCTGCAGCCATCTTGTGCACCATTGCGCGCACAACACGCGGATCGATGCGACCACCCTTGTCTCCAAGGAAGAGGGCGTGGCCGCTCCCCTCTCTCGCCAGCCGCGGGCGGCCTCGGACGAGCCAGTGATCGAGGGCTTGCGCCGCCGGCGGCCCATACGGAACCACGCGCTCCTTACTTCCTTTACCGACGACGCGTACGGTGAGTGCCTCACGGTTCAGCGAAGACACGTCGAGGGCGCAGACCTCGGAGACTCGCAGGCCACACGCATACGTCAGTTCGAGGATTGCCCAGTTGCGTAACTGTGACGCCCCACCCCTCATGGCTTCGTCGCGAGCGGTATTGAGGAGCACCCGCGCGTCCGATTCGTCGAGCGGGGAAGGCAGGCGCTGATCGGCACGCGGTGACGACAGCAGGGCAGCCGGATCACTGGGCAGGATTCCTTCTCGCAACGCCCACGCAGTAAAGTTGCGGACCGCTGCGGTGTGGCGCGCAATCGTCGATCGTGCGCCCCCTGCCGCAAGCGTCTGAGCGAGCCAGGAGCGAATAGCGCGCGCAGTCAGTTCTTCACGCAGATTCTCAGGCGAGGCCTCCTCCTCGAGAGCCAGAAATTCCAACAGCGAGCGCAGGTCAGCACGGTAGGCGGCAATCGTGTGAGGACTCATCCGTCGTCCGAGGCGCAGATACTCTTCCCAGCGCTCCACCACCGTGCGTGTCATGCAGCTATCCTACGATGCGCCTGTGCTGACTCGCGCCCAGCCACGCGTCGACCCCGACACGAGGCCCGCAACAGACAGATCCATGAGGGCGCGATTAACCTCCGCTCGTGACAGGCCAGCCGCAACGCAGATTGCCTCCACCGACGACGGTGCGCGTCTGGGCAGCGCTTCCCACACTCGGCGCTGAATGGGTTCCAGGGCAGCGACGCCCCGGTCTTCTTCGATCGGCATTCCGAAAAGAGGTTCCGTCCCCTGCGCACTGACGGGACGCACAAGCTCAAGGGCATCGTGGCCATCGCGAATAATCGTGGCACCGTTACGTGCCAGTTCCAGACAGCCAACGGACATCGGGGCATCCACCGCTCCGGGTACCGCGCCGAGTTCCCGGCCGTATTCCATCGCACGACGCGCCGTCGCGAGAGCACCCGAACGCGCTCCGGCCTCGACGACGACGGTCGCCGCGCTCCACGCCGCGATCAGCCTGTTGCGTGTCAGGAAACGCCACTTCGCGGGCCTCGCGGTCGGTGTGACCTCGGAGATAAGGGCGCCGCCACCCTCAATGACGGCGCGAAAGTCACTCCCGTGAGCGGCCGGGTACGGGTTGGATACTCCTCCTGCAAGCACGCAGATCGTTCTGCCACGCGCGGACAGAGCTCCACGGTGGGCCTCGATATCGATCCCAATCGCGCCGCCGGAGACAACGGTTACTCCAGCAGAGGCCACGTATGCCGCCATGTTGCGGGCGCATCGGTTACCCGCACCGGTGGAGGCACGTGCGCCCACGATGGACAGGTAGTCCCCCATACGAGGGGCAGCGGGGAGGCTCCCCCGGAACCACAAGCCCATCGGTTCCTCCTCACCCAGACAGACGAGTTGTTCCGGCCAGCACGGATCGGCGGGGATGAGGAATCCGCCCCCTGCTCGAGCGACGCGTGCAAGCTCGACATCGATATCGACAGACAGAGCGCGCTCGCGCCACCTACTCCACTGCGTCAACCAGTCAATCTTCGGGTACCCACGGAGAGGTTCCGGAACACCACCCCACTGTTTGCAAAGCCACTCACGGGCTGCGCGATCACCCAACGCCCGGCGGACGGTACGGGCATAGGGGTCGGCCGGCTCGGCAACGGCCGACCACCAGGCGGCTTCCCATCGTTCTGTCTCATTCATAGTGATCTGCTCCATTTCGCAGCTGCTGCGCTGCAACGATGTGGTCAAACGTGGGGCGCGGAGCCCCCTCGAGATCGGCGAGCGTCCACGCCAGACGCAACATCCGGTCCACCCCACGCATCGAGGAGTGCCCCGATTCAACAAGCCGATCGAGTTCATCGACCAGCTTCGTTTCGATACCCGAGTGGTGGCGTAGCCACGACCCGGGAAGCTGCACGTTGAGCGTCCACGGCGTGCCAGCGAGCCTCCGTCGTGTCCTCGCGCGCGCCTCGATGACGCGCTGGCGAATCGCGTCGGAAGTCTGGACTATCGTTGCCGACATGTCCGCGCGGCTCGGTGTGTGCACGTCGATGCGAATGTCCATCCGATCGAGCAGCGGGCCAGATAAACGCGCCAGATACCGCCTCCTGTTCACAGACGAACACGTGCAGCGCCGTCCGCCCTGTCCCCCACCGCACGGGCACGGATTCGACGCCATCACAAGCTGGAACGAAGCGGGATAACGGGCCTGAACCCCCGAGCGATGCAGGTGAACCGCACCGGATTCCAGCGGCTCACGGAGCGAGTCCAGCACGGAGGGTGCAAACTCGGCAGCCTCGTCGAGAAAGAGAATCCCACCGTGCGCGAGGGACGCGGCCCCGGGGACAAGCATGCGGGTGCCGCCACCGATGAGCGCGGGCATCGTCACGGAGTGGTGCGGCGCCTGGAATGGGGGCCGCGTCATGAGAGACATGCCAGAGGGCAGTAAACCCGCGACTGAATGCAACGAGGTCGTGACAAGCGCGGTGTCGGCATCCAGGTCCGGAAGAATCGTCGGAAGGCGCGAGGCGAGCATTGTCTTACCCGCTCCGGGCTCACCCAGAAGAAACACGTGATGACCACCGGCGGCCGCAACTTCCATCGCCGCAATCGCCTCCGGCTGCCCACGAACATCCGCCATGTCGAGCGCCAACGGATCACCGAGATCCGCAGCCTCGCGGCGTATGCCGAGCCGCCCATGGAATGGCGCCTTGACCGCATCGCCCCCGGCCCACGCGATGAGGTCAGCGAAGTGTTCAAAATCAAGCACCTCGATACCGCTGACAAAATGGGCCTCCTGGGCACACGCTGTCGGCACGATCACCCGTCGCACACCCAAAGACCGCGCGGCCAGTACAGCGGGCAAGACACCGCGTACCGGCTGGATACTGCCATCAAGAGCAAGTTCACCCACGATGACGGCATCCTCAAACGCGGCGGGCGACACGAGACCGGTGGCCAACGCCACTGATGCCGCAATCGACAAATCGAAGGCGGATCCGGACTTCGGGATACCAGCCGGAGAGAGGTTGACGGTAATTCTCTGGTCCAGCACGTCCAATCCGCACGACTCGAAAGCAGCGCGCACACGGTCACGCGCCTCACGCACCGAGGTATCGAGCAACCCCACGAGCGTAAACGCCACAAGCCCCACGCCTGCATAGGTCTCCACGTCGACGAGGTGCCCGTCAATGCCGACGACACTCATCGAATAGGTACGAGCAAGCCCCGGTCCCTTCATTGCACACCCCTCAACCACGTCACCTGGGCGCCCAGTACGCGAAGATCCACGGCCTCGTCCATGGCAGCGGGCCAGGAGCTGAGCGCCCGCGCATCCACCGTGATCGCAACGACGTCGATACGCACCCGGGAGGACAAAGGACCATGGGCGCGACACCACGCGCCAGTCAGCCTGCGGAGCCTGGCTATCTTGCGGGGATCGACCGATGCGAGCGCGCTTCCCCGACTGCGCCCAACCCTCGTCCGTACCTCCACCACCACGGTCCACGCCCCGTGCGGATCGGTATCGTCGCGTGCAATGATGTCGAGTTCTCCCCGGCGCCCATCACGCCAGTTCGATTCGAGAATCCGCAGGCCTTTTTCTTCCAGGAGCACACGGGCCGTATATTCACCCGCTGTACCCAGTGCCCGACGATCGGGCCGAACGTTGCATCCCATCATGGATCACCTCCACACCCACAGTGCTCCCAACTGCAAGGACACAACAACGCGAAAACCGCCCCCTGTGGATAGGGGACGGTTCGCAACTAGGCCTGTGGATAGCCGCGTGCTTCGCGTCAGGCAGCGTTTAGGGGATGTCGAGCTCCGGCTTCGAGAGTTCCTCGACGTTCACGTCCTTGTAGGTGATGACGCGCACCGAGCGCACGAAACGAGACGAACGGTAGATGTCCCACACCCACGCATCGCTCAGCGTCAGTTCGAAGAACACGTCACCGCCGACCGGGCGGGCCTTTACATCAACGTGATTGCACAGGTAGAAACGCCTCTCGGTCTCCACAACGTACTTGAACAACCCAATGACGTCGCGGTACTCCTTAAAGAGTTCCAGCTCCAGATTGTTTTCGTAACCTTCGATCTCTTCGCTCACGAACCCATCATGCCGGGCCAGGCCCCAAGCACCGCGGTGCCACCCCGGCGCGCCCTACTTTGTGGCCTGCGTCGGCATCTTCCACGAGCGGCGATGATGATCCGAGACACCGAGGCGCGCGATAGCGCGTGCATGCGCTGCAGATCCGTAGCCTTTGTTCGAAGCCCACCCGTATCCCGGGTCGTCGAGCCCCTGCATCAGGTGATCACGCGCAACTTTCGCAAGAACGGACGCGGCGGCCACAACCGCGCAGGAAGCATCAGCCTTCACCTGCATACGCACGGGAAGTTCACGCCCGAAAGGATCCTCGGGGCCATCGATTGTTCCGAAGAGGTCATCCGGGGCGGAGAGCCAATTATGGGAACCGTCTAAGAGAACGCCGCCGGGGACGAGGCCCTGCTCGGCTACGTCAGCAAGCGCACGGCGCCCGGCAAGGCGCAGAGCCGCGATAATGCCCCACTGATCGATCTCCTGCGCGGACGCGTAGCCGACGGATGAGGCGAGCACCCACGAGCGCACGGGCTCGATGAGGGCCTCGCGCCTGCGCGCCGTGAGTGCCTTGGAATCCGTGAGTCCCTCGGGGACGGGTGGCGCATCGACGCCGATAAGCGCAACGCCAACGGCAACGGGACCCGCGAGAGCTCCGCGCCCCACCTCGTCCATGCCAGCGACGACACCCCAGCGCCTGGCCAGGGAGACCTCCAGCCCACGCGACGCTGTGGTCATGATGCGGAGGGGACGGAGTCAAAGACCTCATGATGCGCGATGTCGGTCGTCCATCGCGACGTCGGCCAGATAACGGCCTGGACGGTGCCCACGACCGAGGACACAGGCACGTAGGGCGACTGCCCCGTCCCCATGTGATAACGAGAATCTGCAGAGTTAGAACGATTGTCACCCATCACCCACAGGTGCCCTTCGGGAACGACAACGTCGAAGCTACGTTCACCACAGGGAACCTGGCCCTCTGGAACGTAGGTTTCATCCAGTTCAACCCCGTTGACACTGACCTTGCCGGTCGCGCTCGTACAGGTCACGTGGTCTCCCCCGACGCCAATCACACGCTTCACGAGAGTCTGTTCACCGCCACCGGGGACAAACCCGGTGAACTCACCAAGCCGACGCAGAACAGAAGGTGCCGCCGTCTCCGACGTACCGAGCCAACCAAGAGTGTCAATAAAAACGACGACGTCGCCACGGCGAACATTCGACGTCAACGCGTCGATACGCGAGACGGCGATCCGATCATCCTCAACGAGCGTGTTATGCATCGACGGTGACGGAATCCAGAAGACCTGCACGATGAAAGCGCGAAGCAGCGATGAAATCACAAGTGCAACGACGATGATCAGAAGAATCTCGCGCAGCCACACGAGCGGGTTACGCCGCGCACGGGCTTCCGCACGGTCACGATCTCGGAGCGAAGGCGCATGCAACGGTCCGAGAGTCGGGCCTGCAGTCGGGGTCATGCAATCTCCTTGTCGTTACGTCAACAATCCCAGGATACGGCGAGGCCCGACACCGGCGCGCGGTGTCGGGCCTTTCCGTGAAAAATGCCAAGGCTTGAGCCCGGCCGACCTCACTCGGCCTTGCCGGAACGGTGTTCCTTGATCTTCGCAGCCTTGCCGTGACGCTCACGCAGGTAGTAAAGCTTAGCGCGACGCACGTCACCCTTGGTGACGACCTCGATGTGGTCGATCGTGGGGGCGTGGACCGGGAAGGTACGCTCGACGCCCACGCCGAAGGAAACCTTACGGATGGTGAACGTGGAGGACACACCGTGACCGCGACGAGCGATCACGACGCCCTGGAAGACCTGGATACGAGAGCGGTTGCCTTCGATAACCTTGACGTGCACCTTGAGGGTGTCACCAGCTCGGAACGAGGGGATGTCATCGCGCAGCGATGCCGCATCAACGGCGTCCAGCTTCTGCATTTCTTCTCCTTGACGCATCTGCCGCAGGTCGGAAGCGCCTGGTTGGGCGGGTCTTGCCCGCTCATCTGACGTGTGATCGTGCGCCACGGTGTCCCCCTGCGGCAGGATGAACCGCGCACAATCCAGGCTATTATCCCACAGCCTCGAGCACATCTACCAGTGCGCCGCCGCATTATGCGGTGAGATCACGCACCATGACGACGTCAAAATTGCGCACGCCTCCCACATCAAACGTACGGCTCGAGCGTTTGCGGAAGCCATGGCGTGTGTAGAAGGCCTGTGCGGGCTTGTTGCCACGGTTAGTGCCCAGGACGATAGACGTGTGCCCAGCCTCGCCCGCGTCGGCGACGGCTCGCTCGATCAGCGCATCGGCAACACCGCTCCCCCGCCACTCCTCGTCCACGTAGCACTTGGACAGGTAGGCACTGCCTTCCTCGACGCGCCCGGGGCGCACGAGGTCGCTCGGCAGTGCCTCCGGTCCGACGTGAGTGAGCACGTAACCGACGAGGCCACCCCAGACCTCAGCGACGAACACGCGGTGACGCTCGGGATCTGAAATAAGAGCGTCAAACACGTCGGGGCTCAGCTGCGTGGCGATATGCTCGGCGATCGCCTCCTGGGGCAGGTTCTCCGGGCACGCGGCCGGGAAGGTGCGCGCAGCAAGTTCACTGACCGCGACAACGTCCTCAAGGTCAGCCAGGCGCACATCAAGCCGTTCCGCAGCACCCGCCCGCGGATACGCGACGCCGCAGTGGGCCAGAGTCGCGCGGTCCTCTGCTGTCAGGGACGAGGCGTCCAGCGAGAGCGCGAGATCTGGACGCACGCGGACCGTCTTTTCGATCGCGCGGTCTCGCCGCCAGCGCGCAATCGCCGCGTGGTTACCACCGAGGAGAACTTCCGGAATGTCGAGGGAACGAAACTCGCGCGGCTTCGTGTACACGGGATATTCGAGGAGCCCCGCGCCCGAGTGCGACTCTTCGACGAGGGACTCCGGGTTGCCCATAAAGCCGTCGAGGAGACGGGCAACCGCCTCGGTCAGGACCATTGCTGCAACCTCGCCGCCGTTGAGGACGTAGTCGCCGATAGAAAACTCGACGACCTCACCCCCCGCGCCTCGGTAATGCTCGGCGACGCGCGCGTCGATCCCCTCGTAGCGTCCGCAGGCGACGATGATCTGGTCGGCGTGCGCGAGGTCCTCCACTCGGGCCTGCGTCAAGGGTGTTCCCGAAGGCGTCGGGATCGCGAGGACACGGCGGAACGAGGCCTGTGCCCCTTCGTCGCAGCTGGGGGCGAGCGGGACGGACAGTACCTCATCCAAGGCCCGGGCCCACACGTCCGCTCGCATCACCATGCCGGCGCCTCCGCCGTACGGAGTATCGTCGACACTACGATGTTTGCCGGTGGCCCAGTTACGAAGGTCATGCGCGTGAAGGTCCACAAGACCCGTCTGTTCCGCCTTACCCATCAGGGACAGACGCAGGGGCGCGAAGTAGTCGGGGAAGATAGAGATCAGATCGAAACGCACGAGCTTAGTGCCCCTCGCGCTCCGAGACTGCATCATCATCAAAGAGCCCCGGCGGCGCGTCGATCACGACGACGCCACCCTCGACGTCGACGGTGGGGACCAGCGCCGTCACAAAAGGCACCATCACCGTGCCACGATCAGTGGCGACGAGGAGGAGATCCTGAGCAGCACCGGGCGTGAGCCCACTGACGGTACCGAGGACATCACCTGACGGAGTGCGCGCCTCGAGCCCCTTGAGCTCATGCGGATACCAGGCATCCTCCTCCGGATGAGCATCGACGAGCAGGCGCGCACCACGCAGCGCCTCGGCCTCCTCACGGGAATTGCATTCCTCAAACGAGGCAAGCACGCGCTCCTTATGGACACGAACGCTCCTCACCGTGAGGTAGCGCTTCTCCCCTGCAACATCCAACCGGGCACCGGGTGCCAGGACTTCGGGGTCATCACTGCGCACGTCCACGATAACCTCTCCACGCAGGCCGTGGGCGGGACCGACGATAGCGGCGGTGAGCTGCATATGTTCTCCTCACGATGAACGGGGACTCCCCCGAAGGATACAACGAAGGGGCCCGGCAGTACCGGACCCCTTCGCGCCGTGTGCGAGTCTTACTCGCGATCCGTGTCGACGACGTCAACGCGGACAGTGCCACGCGTGGACAGCGCACCCATGACGGTGCGCAGCGCGCGAGCCGTCCGACCGCCGCGTCCGATGACGCGACCCAGATCCTCAGGGTTCACGCGAACCTCGAGAAGCTGGCCACGCCGCATGGAACGAGGCGTCACCTCGACATCTTCGGGGTGGTCAACGATGCCGCTGACCAGGTGCTCCAACGCGTCGGCGAGCATGCTCAGGCATCCTCTCCGGCGGCCTCTTCGGATGCCTGCTCGCCGACCTGTGCCTCCGCAGCTGCTGCGGCAGCGGCGGCCTCTTCCTCGGCCTTCTTGGCGGAAGCAGCGGCCTTGGACTTCTCGGCAGCAGCCTCGGCGTCCTTAATGGCCTGCTCGGCCTGGGCGGCCTTGTCGTTCTCGGAGACCTTCACGCGGGAAACCGCGTCGGCCTTGCCGTTGAACTTGGCGATGTCACCGGTCAGGACCAGCAGGTTGCGGACCTGGTCGGAGGGCTGAGCGCCAACACCGAGCCAGTACTGGGCGCGCTCAGAGTCGATGCGGATGATCGACGGGTTGGGCTGAGGATCGTAGTAGCCGACCTCTTCGATGACGCGGCCGTCACGCTTCTTGCGCGAATCGACAACGACAACACGGTACTGGGCAGCGTGGATCTTACCCACGCGCTTCAGGCGAATTCGAACTGCCACTTGAGTGGTCTCTCCATTTCAGATTGGTGTGGACCTTTGCGTCCCAAGGTGGGAAACACAGGGGTCGCATTGGACCGGGACACGACGGCACGCAGTGAGAGGGTCTACGAACCGCCGGGTACAGCTAGCGATTATGCCACATTTCGCACTGATATCCCAAGCCAGGGACGTGCGCCGCGTCGCACGAGTCGGTTAATTCCATCACGCCGGGCGCTCAGTCGGAGGTTCGCTCCCACGCAGTGCTTCCTCCAAGCGTGACGCGAGTGGGCCTCGACAATGCGAGGGGATCGATCCTCGGGTCCTCATTCAGGAAGAGGAAATCAGCGGGACCGCCCTCGACGAGGCCGGGGTAACCGAGGTAACGCTGGCTCACCCATGTGGCTGCATCGATGGTGAACTGAGCGGGCGCTGCCCACTGATGCCAAAGTGCAAGTTCGCCGACGATAGTTCCGTGGTCCTGGTAGCCGCCCGAATCCGTGCCCATCAGCAACAAAACTCCCGAGTTCACGAGCATCTCGAAGTGCTCGCGGCGCATCTCGTACATGCCCCGCATCGTCGCGGCGTAGACGGGATACTTCTCCCCCGCCTGCGCGGCAAAGTCCTTGAAGAGCTCTACCTGGCGGAGGGTTGGTGTCACCGCGATGCCGCGCGTGGCAATCTCACTGGCTTGATCCGCATCGATTCCGCTTCCATGTTCGATATCGTCAACACCGGCCTCAATGAGCGAATCAATGACGCGATGAGAAAACGCGTGCACAGCGATCCTCGCCCCGGCCTCGTGCACGGCGCAGACCGCGTCACGCAGGACCGCGGGATCCCACAGGGGCATGAGGTCCGACTCGGATCCTCCGCTGCGATCGATCCAATCGCCGACGATCTTCACCCACCCGTCTGAGGTAGATGCCATCGACGCGAGAACGTCGGGAAGCTCACTCTGGTCCTCAACATCGAGCGGCAGATCGCGCATGTAGCGCTTGGGGCGCGCGACGTGTCGACCACAGCGGATCAGGTGCAGGCCAGTGGCGCGCGCCGCAGGCGAGTTGTCGAGCGGCACACCGCAGTCGCGCACGAGCGTCACGCCGCTCGCAAGCGTTGCTCGGGCTTGCTCCGCCATCTCGGGTTCGGACACCGAACCCGTTGCCGAGTATCCGATATGACAGTGGGTATCTACCATGCCGGGGACGATAAAACCGACCGAGGGCGCGGTGCATTCGCTGCTCACGCGACGAATCACTGCACCATCCACGCGCCACGTACCGCTCACCCACTGCGGGCGCTCGAACTCGGTATCCGCCCACAGGGCGAGCCCGGAGATCTCCATGCCTCAGAGCTGGCCGAGCATCCGCTTGACGTCGTCCGGCAGATCATCGATCGTCGGACGCGCAGCGGGAGCCTCTTGCGCAACGCCGAAGGACGAGCCCTTGGGAGCGCTACGCTCCGACGGAGGCAGCATGGCTTCAAGCTCCTGCTGACGACGCTTCGCGGGATTACCAGAACGCGCGCTCTTCTTCATCCGTGCACGCTGAGCCTGCGCCTTACGAGCGTTAGCCTTCTGCTTGGCCTTGCCGCCGCGTCCGGGAAGCGCGCCCATGCCAGGCACGCCGCCGCCCATCTGCCCCATCTGCGCCATCATCTCGCGCGCCGCCTCGAAGCGCTGCACAAGCTGATTGACCTCGGTGACGGTCGTGCCAGAACCGCGGGCGATACGCGCGCGACGCGAACCGTTGAGGATCGAGACATCCTCGCGCTCGGCAGGGGTCATCGAGCGGACGATGGCCTCCACACGATCCACCTCACGCTCGTCGAAGTTTTCGATCTGCTCGCGCATCTGTGCGGCACCCGGGATCATGCCGAGCATCTTCTTCATGGAGCCCAGCTTCTTGATCTGCTGCAGCTGGCTCAGGAAGTCCGCGAGGGTCAGCTGGCCGGCCATCGCCTTGGCCGCGACCTTCTCTGCCTCCTCGGCGTCCATCTTCTTTTCGGCCTGCTCGATGAGGGTGAGAATGTCACCCATGTCGAGGATGCGCCCCGCCATGCGGTCGGCGTGGAAGCGCTCGAAGTCATCCAGGCCCTCACCTGTCGAGGCGAAAAGGATCGGCGCGCCCGTCACACCGCGCACGGACAGCGCGGCACCGCCGCGCGCGTCGCCATCCAGCTTCGACAGGACGACACCCGTGAAACCAACACCGTCGCGGAAGGCCGTGGAGGTGGAGACCGCATCCTGGCCGACCATGGCGTCGAGGACGAACATGATCTCGTGGGGGCGCACGGCGTCGCGGATAGCGATCGCCTGGTCCATCATCTCCTGGTCGACACCGAGGCGACCGGCCGTATCGACGATGACCACGTTGATGCCACTCTGGCGGGCGAACTCGACGCCGCTGCGCGCGACCTCGACCGGGTCACCGACACCGTTGCCGGGTTCGGGTGCCCACACCTTCACACCGGCGCGCTCACCAACAACCTGCAGCTGCTGGACAGCGTTGGGGCGCTGGAGGTCCGAGGCAACGAGGAGGACGGTCTTACCCTCCTCGCGCAGCCACTTGCCGAGCTTGCCCGCCAGCGTGGTCTTACCGGCACCCTGGAGACCCGCGAGCATGAACACCGTGGGACCAGACTCGGCGAAGGTCAGCTCACGCGTCGCGCCACCGAGGATCTCGACGAGTTCCTCGTGAACGATGGAGACGACTTGCTGACCGGGGTTGAGAGCCTTGGAGCGGGCCGCGCCGTAGGCCTTTTCACGCACCTGCGTGGTGAACTGACGAACGACGGGGAGCGCGACGTCGGCGTCGATGAGCGCACGCCGAATGTCGGAAATCGCGTGATCGACGTCCGACTCGGTCAGGACGCCGCGGCTGCGCAGGCTGCGGAAGGACTGGGTCAGGCGATCTGACAGGTTTCCAAACACGTGTTTACTCCCAAGATGGCGGCTGTACTAGGCACAGGTTAGCGCACCTCGGCCCCGGGAGTCTCCTCACCGGGGCCAAGGCGCGCGTCGTAAGTGGAGGGTTCAGCCCTGCGCGCAGCCCACGATCGCGTCGACAAAGCCCTGCGGATCGAAGGGCGCAAGATCATCGGCGCCCTCGCCGAGGCCGACGAACTTCACGGGGACACCCAGCGCGCGCTGCACGGACACGACGATGCCGCCCTTAGCAGAGCCGTCGAGCTTCGTCAGAACGATACCGGTCACGCCGGTAGCCTCGGCGAACACTTCGGCCTGCTTCATGCCGTTCTGGCCCGTGGTGGCGTCGAGGACGAGGAGGACTTCGGAAACCGGAGCATGCTTCGTCATCACGCGCTTGATCTTGCCGAGCTCGTCCATCAGCGTGGACTTATTCTGCAGACGTCCCGCCGTATCGACGAGGACCACATCGACGTCACGGCCCACACCCTCGCGCACAGCCTCGAAGGCGACGGAAGCCGGGTCGGCACCCTCACGATCACTACGTACGACATCCACGCCCACGCGCTCGCCCCACGTTGCGAGCTGGTCGGCGGCGGCCGCGCGGAAGGTATCGGCGGCACCGAGGATCACAGACTTATCTTCCGCCACGAGGATACGCGCCAGCTTGCCGACGGTCGTGGTCTTACCGGTACCGTTGACGCCCACCATGAGGACAACGGCAGGCTTCAAGTCGCCGTCGACCTCCGGGCGCTCAAGGTTCAGGGAGCGATCCATGTCGGGGCCGACGAGAGCGAGCAACTCCTCGCGCAGGATCGCGCGGATACGCGCCTCGTCCGTGACGGATTCGACGGCGACGCGGCGCTTGAGCGCCTCCATCAGCGTGTCGGTAGCCTCAAGGCCGAGGTCGGCGATAAGGAGCGATTCCTCGATCTCCTCCCAGTCGGCGGCGCTGAGCTGGCCTCGGCTCAGAACACCGAGAATGGCGCGCCCCAGCGAACCGGAGGACGCGAGGCGTTCACGCAGGCGCTCCATGCGACCGCGCACAGGTTCGGGGCGCTCGATGGACGAGGCCGGAGCGGCGGGTGTCTCAGAAGGCTCCTCAGACGCCGACACAGGTGTATCAGACGGGCCAGCGCGAGGCTCATCGCCACCTTCTTGCGGGGCAGAAGCGGGCGCGTCACCGGGTGCTTCGGCAGACACCTGCGGCTGAACGGGGATACTGACGTCGTCCGTAGAGCGGCGCTTGGAACTGGCAGCGATGCGGATGAGCACACCGATCAGCACAGCAACCACCAGGCCGATAACGACCGCCCACGGCGACTGGAGAGTGGAGATAAAAGCGTCCATAGGGTCATTATCCCCTATGGACGCTCTTCACAGAAAACCTGAGCGCAGCATCACTGCCTGAGGCCTGCGCCTACTCCTGGACTGACGTGTCCGGCCCGTCGGAACCCCGACGACCGCGATCAAAACGTTCACTCACGCGGCCGGTGACTGTCTCCAGCCGATCAATGCCCGGCAGGCGGTCAGCGTCGAAGTATGCGCTCCGTGACTCAGCATTTTGAAGGAGAGACTGCAGGGAAGCTGTCCGCGGCACCACGGGACCATCGGGGGACGTCGAGGCGCGCTTGGGCAGCGAATGATGAGTCTTCACCTCGTCCGCGATTTCTTCGCTCTCTCGCTTGATGACGCCCTTCCACTCGTCCGCGCTACGACGAGACAGAGCCAGCACCGCCACGACACCACCGGCGACGACGAGGACAAGAACGACAGTCACAACAAGAATCAACGCACCCTCAAGCATGTTATCATCCTGCCCTATCGGACCCCGCTGTGCGATGGAGCCACCCGCACAAACGAGCTTTGTGACGATATTGTCATGGGGGCCAGGAACGTTTGTTCCCAGCCCCCATGAATGACGGTTGCGCGTCAGTCGAGGTAATCTCGCAGCACCTGCGAACGCGACGGATGGCGCAGCTTCGACATCGTCTTGGACTCGATCTGACGGATACGCTCACGCGTTACGCCGTAGACCTTGCCGATCTCGTCGAGGGTCTTCGGCTGACCATCGCCCAGACCAAAGCGCATCGACACGACGCCTGCCTCACGCTCGGAGAGCGTATCCAGCACGTTGTGGAGCTGCTCCTGCAGCAGGGTGAAGGACACCGCATCCGCCGGGACGATAGCCTCGGAGTCTTCAATCAGGTCACCAAACTCAGAATCGCCGTCCTCACCGAGAGGCGTGTGCAGCGAAATCGGCTCGCGTCCGTACTTCTGAACCTCGACGACCTTCTCGGCGGTCATGTCGAGTTCCTTGGCCAGTTCCTCCGGCGTGGGTTCACGGCCCAGGTCCTGCAGCATCTGACGCTGGACGCGGGCCAGCTTGTTGATGACCTCCACCATGTGGACGGGAATACGAATCGTGCGGGCCTGGTCCGCCATCGCACGGGTGATCGCCTGACGGATCCACCATGTGGCGTAGGTCGAGAACTTGTAGCCCTTGGAGTAGTCAAACTTTTCCACGGCGCGAATGAGGCCGAGATTGCCTTCCTGGATGAGATCCAGGAACTGCATGCCGCGACCGGTGTATCGCTTGGCCAGCGACACAACCAGACGAAGGTTCGCCTCGAGCAGGTGGTTCTTTGCCTGCTGACCATCCTGCGCGAGGAAGTGCAGCTCACGACGCTCGCGGCTGGTCATCTCGTCGGCCTGGTTCTTCAGCTTGTACTCGGCGTACAGGCCAGCCTCGATACGGCGAGCAAGGTCAACTTCCTGCTCCGCGTTCAGCAGGGAAACCTTACCGATCTGCTTGAGGTAGTCCTTCACCGGGTCGGCGGTCGCACCGGCGACAGTCACCTGCTGAACAGGCTCGTCGGTCTCGTCGGAATCCGAGACCACGAATCCGCCCTTCACATGAATGCCGGCGTTGGTGCGTTCACGCAACGCTGCACCCTCGGCGACCTTCGGGTCCTCTTCCTCGGCCTCTTCCTCGGCGTCGCTCACTTCCTCATCGTCGGCGTCTGCCTCGAGATCCGGATCCTCAAGATCGTCGCCCGTGGGCTCGAAGTCTTCCGCAACGGTGTCATCGAGTTCCTCGACGGCAACCTCTTCGACGATGTCCTCGTCCTTCTTCTTGCGACCGCGCGGCTTCTTGGCCGCAGGCTTCTTCGCAGCCTCATCCACGGCGGAGCCGGCTTTCTTCGCGGTCTTCTTGGCAGGAGCCTTCTTCGCCACGGGCTTATCAGCCTCGGCGGCGTCGGCCTTCTTCGTCGTCTTCTTCGCGGGAGCCTTCTTCCCCGGCGCCTTCTTCGCGGCCGACTTCTTCTCCTCGGCTGGTGCGCTAGCCGCGGGGGCCGTGGCCTTCTTGGCGCGCGTCGTCTTCTTCGCGGGGGTCGTCACCTCCGTGGTTTCCTCAGTCGTCGCGGAGTCCTTTGCCGAAGCGCGAGATGCACTCACACGGGTCCCTTTCATTGATGGGTATGCACAACAGAGCCGATTGCAAATCGGCATACCGTGGCCAGTCTAGTGCTTTGCTTCGTAGTTTTCCTGACGGTAGGTGTGAGGATGCCCCGCATTGACCTCCGCTCAGAGCACAACCTCAGTTAGAGTTGCCTCATGACTCTGAGCGACAGTTTCGCGACGCTGCGTCCGCACATTGACGAGGCAACGGCCTTGAGCCTCGCCCGCCTTCTGACGCGCGCCGGCGCATCGAGCCGATCCGAGGAGTTTTCCGAGGCCGTGCTCGCGTCCGTTGCCGGTGGGAAGCGGTTCCGGGCTCTCATGGCGCACATCGGCTACTCGCTCGGGGCAGCAATTCCAGTCGAAGACGTTGCCCTGCCCCACCTCAGCGCAGCGCTCGAGCTCTACCAGGCCAGCGCTCTCGTTCACGATGACATCATCGACAAGGCAGATGAGCGTCGCGGCATGCCGACTCCTCATCGAAGCCTCGCCACCCATCACGCATCGCACTCGTGGATCGGCTCGTCGTCAGATTTCGGAACACACGCCGCGATCCTCGTTGGAGACTTTTTGTTTTCCGCCGCGACCGCCGCTGCAGACGAGCAGGCGCTCACACTCGACGACAAGCGCGCACGGACGTTCGCGCGCCGCTTTGCCGACATGCACGCAGAAGTGGCACTCGGCCAATACCTCGACATCGCCGCCGAGCAGAGCCCTGTAGACCCCGAACGCACGGACGCACTGAACGTCAGTGACGCGCTCGAGGTCGCACTCCATAAGTCGGCTCACTACTCGGTCGTTCACCCCGCAGTCCTGGGAGCTATCTGCGGCGCGCCCACGCTCGACGACGGGGACGCACTCACCCACAGCCTCGAAGAGATCCTGACGCCCTGGGGGCTGGCATTCCAGCTACGCGACGACGACCTCGGCGTTTTCGGAGACCCCGCGGTGACCGGAAAACCCGCGGGCGATGATCTGCGCGAAGGAAAGCGCACGGTCCTCCTGGCTCTCACCTGGGAGGCCTCCTCCCCCGCCGAGCGGCGCACGCTCACTGACGTCCTCGGGGTGGCCGAAGCCTCGGCGACGCAGATCAGCGCGGCGACCCGCATCGTCGAGTCCAACGGCCGCGGCCCCCACGAGGCTGAGATCGCGCGCCTGGTCACCGACGGGCACGCCGCGCTCGAAGCCTCGACCTTCGACGACGATTCCCGCGCGATGCTGCGCGAGCTATGCTCGATACTCACCGCTAGGCGAGCCTGAGCCCGAGGCGGTGAGTTAGAACGCCAGAGTCGAGGCGATGCGATTGACCCGGTGATGGCGACCCGACGTCAGCGCATCGATCGGGCGCTCGCCGAGCTCGTCCTGAACGGCGTACAGCCACGCCAACGATTCCTCGGCCGTGAAGCCATCATCCGCCAGGAGGGTGAGCGTTCCCTGCAGGAATGGGAGCGGCTCCCAGCCGTTTTCGCCCTTGACGATCGCTTCCTGAGGGATGCCACGCACCCCGTTACCGTCGCGCCCCTCGATGAGGACACGATCACGGATCAGCTGCTTGAGGCGACGTTCTTCGATACCGAGGAGACGGCACACCTCGTCGGTGGAGAGCACGGTGATATCAACACTGGTCATGAGCGCAAGACTACCCCATTCATGCGCCGCACCGAGGTGGGCACTTCCGATAATTTCGCGAAAACTCCCATAGAATCGTGCAAGTGAGCGATGAACAGACATTCGACCAGACGGACCCGTTGATCGGCCTCCTCGTCGACGAACGGTACCGAGTGACGCGCAGGCTCGCGCGTGGCGGCATGGCCACCGTGTACATCGCACAGGACGAACGCCTTGATCGACCCGTCGCCCTCAAGGTCATGCACCCACACCTGGCGGACTCCCAGGACTTCGTCGCACGCTTCCGCCGCGAGGCACGATCCGCAGCACGCATCGTTCACCCCGGTGTCGTCTCCGTCTTCGACCAGGGTGTCATCTCCGGTCAGGGCTTCCTCGTCATGGAACTCATTGACGGAACGAACCTGCGCCAGCTGCTGCGCGCGCAGGGCGCCTTTACTATTCCCCAGGCCCTGCGCTACACGACCGATACCCTTGAGGCTCTCCGTGCCGCACACCGCGTCGGCGTGATCCATCGCGACATTAAGCCAGAGAACATCCTCGTTCCAACCGACGGCCCCGCGAAGGTCACCGACTTCGGTTTGGCACGAGCAGCCTCCGAGGTATCCATGTCGTCGACGGGCAACATGCTCGGAACCGTGGCGTACATCGCGCCGGAAATAGCCACCACAGCGCAAGCCGACGCACGCTCGGATATCTACTCCGTGGGCATCATGCTGTACGAGATGCTGACCGGCGTTGTTCCATGGGCGGGTGAATCACCGCTGCAGATCGCCACCCATCACGTCGCCGATGACGTCCCCAGCCCATCGGCTTCCCAACCCTGGATCCCCCGCGAAATCGACGATCTCGTCGCGGTGTTGACCGCCCGCGATCCCGCCTCTCGCCCCGCCGACGCCTCCGAAGCCATCGACCTGGTGACGCGAAGCGCCGCCGCTATCCCGGCCGAGCTGGCGAGTCGGCGCGCAGAAGGCGCCCCCGCCGACCGCAGCGGCGCCTCTGAAACCACAGCGCTCAACACGGAGGTGATGTCCGCACAGTTCACGAGGCCGCTTCCTGCACCTTCAACCGTCACAACGGTGCACACCTCCGCGCCGATCCCAACGCCCGAGGAGCAGGGCACGACGAAGACATACAAGCGTGCAGCCCTGTGGGTGAGCCTGGTCGTCCTCCTCCTCGCGGTGGCGGGAATTGGAGGCACCTGGTGGTGGATCGAATACGGCCCCGGCTCCTACCTGACGATGCCCGCCACCGACGGGCGCCCCCTCGCAGACGTTGAGGCTGATCTGGGCGCGATGGGGCTCGCCTTCTCTGTCGAGGAGGAGTTTTCGGACGACGTCGCGACCGGTTCCGTCACTCGCTCCGACCCTGAGGGCGGAACACCGGTCCATAAGCGCGCCGACGTGCAGCTCTACGTGTCCAAGGGTGTCGACATGAAAACCGTACCCGACGTGAGCGGCAAGACCCAGGATGATGCGAAGAAGGCACTCTCCGACGCAGGCCTGGCCCTCGGCGCAATAACAGATGCCTACTCCGAGGATGTCCCGCAGGGACAGGTCATCTCCCAGTCTGCGCCGTCCGGCACCTCGGTGCCGCACGACACGGCCATCGACGTCGTCTTGTCCAAGGGACGCGAACCTCTCACTGTGCCCTCCCTCAACGGGATGAGTGCGGACGCCGCGAAGAAGGCCATTGAAGGGCTCGGCCTCGTCGCAGCACCCACCGAAGCGTTCTCCGACACGGTCGCGCAAGGCCAGGTCATCTCTCAGCAGAGCGCAGAGGGCTCCATCCTGCACCGCGGCGACAGCGTCGCCTACACGGTGTCGAAGGGCCCCGAAAAGGTCGCAGTGCCCGACGTCGTTGGCCGCCAGCGCGACGATGCCAGGAGCGTGCTCGAAGCAGCCGGCTTTACCGTCCAAGAGGAAGCGATTCTCGGCGGCTTCTTCGGCACCGTCCGCCAAAGTGATCCCGCCGCTGGAACAATGCTCAAGAAGGGTAGCGTCGTCACGATCACCATCGTCTGACGGGACGCCGCGTCCACCGCCCACGCATCCAACGAAAGATCCCCGGCCTCGTCGAATCGGACGAGGCCGGGGATCTTATCGCTCGAGAGTTCACTCCTCGTGAGAGGACCCCTTCGCCAGGTACTGAGCCACCTGGAAGGCCATCTCCAGACTCTGCTGATGATTCAGACGCGGGTCCACGAGCGTCTCGTAACGGTCCCGCAAGGCCTCGTCATCGATGTGCTCACTGCCGCCGATCACCTCGGTGACATCGTCACCCGTGAGCTCGACATGCAGGCCACCAGGCACAGTGCCCGCAGCCTCGTGAGCCTCAAAGAAGCCACGAACCTCATCCATGACCGTCTCAAAACGACGCGTCTTATATCCGGTCGAAGACGTGATCGTATTGCCGTGCATCGGATCCGTCATCCACGTGACCGGACGGCCGTCCTCACGCGCGGCTTCCAAGAGCGGGGGAAGCGCCTCGCGGATGCGACCGGCGCCCATGCGCGTAATGAACGACAGGCGCCCCTCCTCACCATCCGGGTTGAGGCGATCGATCAGCGAAAGCATCCGGTCCGGTGTGGTCGACGGACCGAGCTTGACCCCAATCGGGTTACGAACGCGCGACAGCAGCTCAATGTGAGCGCCCTCCTCGTCACGGGTCCGCTCCCCCGCCCACAGGAAGTGGGCAGATGTGTTGTACGGTTCGCCGGTGCGCGAATCGATCCGGGTCATCGCCGACTCGTACTCGAGTAGCAACGCCTCGTGCGACGAGTACAGGTCAACGTCGCGCAGTGTCTCGAAATCAACGCCAGCAGCACCCATGAACTTGATCGCACGGTGGATGTCCTCCGCTAGCGACTCATAGCGCGCATAGGCCGGATTCGACATGAAGCCCTGATTCCAGCGATGCACCTGACGTAGGTCAGCGTAGCCGCCCTTCGTGAAAGCACGAATCAGGTTCAGCGTCGACGCGGCGTGGTTGTACATCGACAGAAGGCGCCGCGGATCGGGCTCGCGCGCCTCGGGGGTGAACTCGAAGGAGTTCACCGCATCGCCGCGGTAGCTCGGCAGCGTCACACCGTCACGTGTCTCCATGTCGGAAGAGCGCGGCTTGGCGTACTGACCCGCAATACGGCCGACCTTGATGACCGGCAAAGATGCGCCGTAGGTCAGCACGACCGCCATCTGCAGCAGGGTCTGAATCTTCAGGCGCACATGATCCGCCGTCGCCTCAGCGAAGGTCTCAGCGCAGTCCCCGCCCATCAGAACGAAGGCCTCACCGCGGGCAGCCGCACCCATCCACGTGCGCAGGTCGTCAACCTCCCCGGCGAACACGAGCGGCGGCTGGCGGCGCAGCTGCGCCGTCACATCACTGAGATGTTCCGCGTCCGCGTAGGTAGGCTGCTGGGCTGCATCCAGGCCACGCCAGGTATCCCAGGGAGCACGCTCCCCGGACTCAGGTGACCACAGACGCTCGGGGACGCGGCGGGAGCGAGGCTTACGCACAGGCTCGCCGCCGCGTCCGGGAGTGATCGAAGGAATCACGCGCAGCGACTCACTCGCCAGCAGGCTCGACGGTCTGGCCGATCTCGGCCATCATCTCGACGAACCAGGGGGCGGAAATGTCGAAGGGCTTCCCGCCCGCGATGCGCGGGAACGGAATGGCCTTCAGGCGGTCACCGTCCTCCTCGTCGTGGCCGATAACGCCGGACTCGCCCTTGAAAGCGCACTCGACGGCGAGGTCGGTCATCGACTTGATGAGGCGCAGGTCGTCGGCGTTGGCACGCGAGGAACGCGAGAAGTAGCCGGACTTCTGGACCATGACCTTCTCAGCGTCGATCTTCTCGGCGAACTGCTTGGCGAACCACTGGCCGGGGTTGATCGTGTCGAGCTTGACGTGGCCGAACGGGTCGCGCTGGACCTCGCCGCCGGCAGCCTCGATCTCCGCGATGATCTCGGGGACGCCAGCGCCCTCGGACAGGAAGATGTTGACGTTGCCCTGCTCGTCCATGATGGCCTTGAGGCGCTTGGCCTCGGCATCCAGATCGATCTTCATCTCGGGCAGGAAGATGGCGTGGATGTCCCAACGCTCCTTCGACAGGCCGATCGAGGGCACCCACTCCTGGGTCTTGAGCCACTCGTGGTAGCGCTGCGAACCGGCGGCCGTCAGCCAACCGCAGTGGCGGCCCATGATCTCGTGGATGATGAGCATGCGGGGGTTGGAGCGATGCTCACCGATGATGTTCTGGGAGTACTCGGAAACCTCTTCAGCGGCGGTCCAGGCGCCCAGGGACTGGCGGATCGGCACAACGTCGTTGTCGATCGTCTTGGGCAGGCCCACGACAGTCAGGTGGTAATCGTGCTCCTCCAGGTAGGCGGCCAGGTCGGCAGCCGTCGTGTTGGTGTCGTCGCCACCGATGGTGTGCAGGACGTCGACGCCGTCAGCGCGCAGCTGCTCGGCAGCCTTCTGCAGCGGGTCCTCATCCTCGGAGACGAGGCCGCGCTCGACCAGGTTCTTCTTGTTCGTCAGCTTGACACGGGAGTTACCGATCGGGGAGCCGCCGAAGCGGTGCAGGACGGCAGCGTGCTTGCGAGCTTCCTCGTCGACCAGCACGTAGTTGCCGGTGAGCAGGCCGTGGTAGCCGTTCTGGTAAGCGATGATCTCAACCGTGGGATCAATTTCGTTGTAGCGCTCGATGAGTCCACCGACAGCGGAGGACAGGCACGGGGCGAAGCCACCTGCGGTCAGCAGGGCAACACGACGGACCGACATGAATGTCACCTTTCTCAGGTTGGTTAGGTACGGCCCCGCGCGTGCATGCACGCTCCACGTCACCCCGGCTGCCCAATGGGGCCACCTAGTGCGCGAAGGCGCGCGTGTGCAGGGCACAGTTCATTCTACCCGGCCCACATCGCCTTTCGCCAAGGACACCCGTCCCACGAAACGCGAATGCGTGCCCCCATCGTGGGATGACGGGGAACAGCCATTACCCCTTATCCGAGGCCTCCCGCTCCTCACTGCTCTCTTCCTCGGGGGCGGTGGGCACGGGGACATCGGGGGCGGTGCGCCCACCGGGTGCGGGACGACCGTTGGAGGGAACCGGTCCCTCGAAGGCGCCCTCTGCTGCCAGCTGCGCCTTGACGTCGGCGGCATACAGGTCCACGTACTCCTGCCCAGACAGGAGCATCAGGTTGTACATAATTTCGTCGGTGATGGCCCGCAGCACGTAGCGGTCCTTGTCGAGGCCACGGTAACGCGAGAAGTCCAGGGGCTCGCCGATCACCATGCCGATATTCGTACGGGACGGGATCCTTTGGCCGATCGGCTGCGCGGCATGGGTGCCGATCATCGCCACGGGGATAACGGGTGCGCCGGAGAGGAGGGCAAGGCGCGCGACGCCGGTCTTGCCGCGGTAGAGGCGCCCATCGGGGCTGCGCGTTCCTTCGGGGTAGATGCCGAAGAGTTCACCGTCACGCAGGCGCTTGAGTCCGGCGTTCAGAGCCGCCTCGGACGCGCGGCCACCGGTACGGTCGACGGGGATGGTGCCCACGGCACGCATAAACTCCTTCGTCATCCACCCTTTGAGACCGGTGCCCGTGAAGTAGTCGGCCTTGCCCATAAAGACGACCTCACGGTCGAGCATCATCGGCAGGAACACCGAATCCCATACGGCATTGTGATTGGACGCGAGAATGGCGGGTCCTTCGGCAGGAATGTTCTCCTTGCCGCGGATCCACGGGTGATAGGCCGCCTTCAGAACGGGGCTGCCGGTCGCCTTAAGAGCCTGATAGAACGCCACTGTCACTCCTGAAGTCTCGACGGGCGCGCAAGCGCGCGAACGAATTAGTATCAACTGTATGACGAAACAGACTCCCGTGCGCGATTGTGGGGAAACCATAACGCCCGGTGAGTCGGCCCGTCCTTTCGCCCGATCAGTGGTGTCGCAGGCCCTGTCCCGAGCCTCATCGGTGGAGCTACAGCCCAGCCTGGATGCGGTTGGGACCCCGGCCTCGGGCGGACGCTGGGTGGTTGTCGACCTGGAAACGACGGGGCTCGGAGCTGGCGCGGAAATCACTGAGATCGGTGCAGTGTGTGTTCAAGACGGTGCCATCATTGACGAGTTTTCTTCGCTCGTAAAGCCCTCGCGCCCCATTCCGCCATTCATCACGTCGCTCACGGGGATTACGCCGGCGATGGTCGCGAACGCCGACCCGATCGCCTCGGTGCTAGAGCGTTTCATGGACTGGTCTGGCCTCGGCACGAAGACAGGCCCGGTCCTCGTCGCTCACAATGCCTCCTTCGACGTGGGGTTCTTGCGCCGAGCAGCCCGCGCCTCCTCCCTCACGTGGCCTCGTGTCCGCGTTGTTGACACGCTGGCTCTCGCGCGCCTCGCATTGCCCCGCCCGCTCGTGCGTAATCACAAGCTTGGCACGATCGCCTCGTACTTCGGTACCGCCACCGTCCCCGAGCACCGCGCGCTCGGAGATGCACGCGCAACCGCTGAAATCCTCCTGGGATTCATCGACCTGCTCGCAGGGGCGGGCGCCACCGACGTCGAGGACCTCCTTGTTCTCACCGAACAAGCACCCGCGCGCCGCCCCTCCACTCCATCCTTCGTCGCGGACTTACCCACCTCCCCGGGGGTTTATCACTTCATCGATACGGCGGGCGACACGCTCTACGTGGGGTCGGCCTCGTCCCTGCGCTCGCGCGTCGGCAGCTACTACACGAAGGCGGAGAAGCGCCCGAAGGTTCAGCGCATGGTGTCCCTGGCCGCGGGCGTGCGTCCCTATCCCACCGCCTCCATTCTCGAGGCGCGGATCCGGGAACTGCGTGATATCAGGGAACTGGCACCGCCCTACAATTCAGCATCGACGCGTCAGGGATCTCAGCACTGGGTCATCGCCGAGGCCGACCAACCTCGCGTGGTACCATCCGTCACGCTCGATGAGCTACCGTGCGCCCTCGGTCCCTTCGGCACGCGCGCGCACGCCCTGCGGGCAGCGGGAGCGATCGAGCGCGTCTTAGCCGAGGCCACTGCCAACGACAGGCCGGAGCTCCTTCTCGAGGCCGTGGCCGCATCTACGCTGGCCGTTCCACACGCGCTCACCGCGCTCATGGAGAGGCTATCCTCCCAGGGACTATTTGAACCCGCTGCGGCCGCTCGCGACGACCTGAGCGCCTATATGACGGGCGTCGAACGCGCGACGATGCGACCGATCCTGGCAGCACCGCGCATCGTGTGGGGATCACGCCGAGACGGGGGCGAGCCAGGCTGGATCCTGCACGTTGCCTCCCACGGCCGCCACCTCAGTTCCGTCGTCATTCCGCCGCACACCGACCCATCCCCGTGGATCGACGTTCTCACGTCCACAACGCCCGTCGAAACGGACGGCGTCGCTGCCAGCTGCGCGTCGTGGGCGGAAACAGCACTGCTGTGCGCCGAGCTGGGCCGCGAGGGAACGCGCCTCGTCGAATGGAAAGGCCCCCTCCCCTGGGCACAGCCAACGGCCAGCCCGCAAGGCGACGGGCGGCTGCGCGAGCTCCTGGCCCACGCAACCGCCCAGCGTCGTATCGACCCGCGCACGTAGGGCGGGTATCGCTCCTATGCGTTGTTCCTACGCGTTCGAGGCTGCTACCCACCGGTCGATGAGTCGGGCACCCGAGCCATCGGCCAGCGCACCCAGGGCGCGCCCGACGGCACCGCGCATACGCTCGGCAAAGTCGGCCTGGGTCACCGGGTTTTCCAGGCCCTCCCACGCCAGGATGCCGGCACCAACGTTGAGGGCGACTGCATCGCGGACTGCATCCGCTCCGCCGCCCGAGAGCACATCGCGGGCAACGGCCGCGTTCTCGGCCGCCTCACCGCCGGCCAAATCCTCAATCGAGGAGGCAGCCATGCCCAAGGACTCACGGGCATCGAACTCTGTCGGAGTCACGGATCCGCCCGACACAATCCACACCTGGTTCGCGTCGCTGGTCGTCAGCTCATCGAGACCCGTGTTCGCACCGCGGAAGACGAGCGCGCTCAGTCCGCGCGAGGCGTACACGCCCGCCATCAGGCGCGCGTTCTCCTCACGCGACGCGCCGATCGCGCACGCCTGCACGCGCGCCGGATTCGTCAGCGGCCCCAGGACGTTGAAGGCCGTGGGGAAACCGAGCGCGCGGCGCACGGGGGCGGCAAAACGCATCGACGGGTGCATCTTATTGGCGAACAGGAACGCGATGCCCACCTCATCGAAGACACGGCGCAGAGTATCGGCGTCGAGGTCGAGGTTGACACCGAGCGCCTCAATAACGTCCGCGGAACCCGACTTCGACGTCGACGCACGGTTGCCGTGCTTGACGAGCGGGATACCCATCGCGGCGAGCACAATGGCAGACATCATCGAAATGTTAACGGTGTTGTACCCGTCGCCGCCCGTGCCCACGATGTCGAGCGCGCGGCTGGGCAGGTCGACGTGCGCCGCGTGATCCTGCATGCCATCGGCGAGGCCGTGGATCTCGTCAACCGTGGCGCCCTTCATGGCCATGGCGGTCAGGAAAGAGGCAAGACGCGCCTCTCCGAGCTCGCCGCTCATCACCTGATCCATCAGCCAGTACGACTGACCGTAATCGAGGCTCTCCCCCGCGGTCAGCGCGGCAATGATCGGCGCCCACTCCTGAGCGGCCATCACTTGGCTCCGAGCAGCACGTCAGCGACGGTCTCCTGCAGGATGATCGGGTCGATCGGATCGGCCACGACCGCCGCAGCTCCGGCCCACGTCGCCAGCCATTCGTCCTGCGGGCGAGCCGTCAGGAACACGATCGGGGGAACGCCGTCACGGGTCTCACGCAGATCCTGGGCGACAGACATGCCACCCTCCTTCTTCGTCTCAGCATCGAGAATCAGCATCGCGAAATCCTGCTGATCGAAAGCGTCACGAACGCCGAAAGCCGTGGCGGCCTCCACCCATTCGATGCGGGGCGTGTCCTTGGAAGCACGCAGTCCGACGCCGTTGATGACAGCTTCACGCTTGTCCTTATCGTCGCTGAAAACCAGGATTTGAACGGTTTCTTCACTCATGGAATCTCCTTGCGTATGTCGGCCAATTCGACGCGATGGCCCCATTCTAACGGGTAGCGGGCGGCTCCCACACTGGGAGCCGCCCGCTTATGTTCACCTGAGTCGGCGTACGGTCACTGCATCGAGGACGTGCCGACGATGTCGACGACCATCACGTTCGCCTGAGCCGGGGTACCCGATTGCGCTTGCGAAGCCGGGATCGGGACAACAAGGAGGATACGGGAGCCAACAGTGTAACCGGCCAGACCCGCGTTCGTCACGGCTTCCTCGACGGGTGCTTGACTCCAGCTGGACTGAGTCTGTCCGCTCGCTCCGAAGCCACCAGCAACCGCCTTGTACAGGAATGATTCTCCGTCTGCGAGTTCCTCGCCCGAGCCCTTGTAGATCGTGTAGATCTTCCGCTCGGTGGGCGCGGCAACGCTCTCATCGATCACCAGGGTCGGCTCGACACCGGGATCACCGGTCACGGTCACACCGGCGGGCAGCTCCTCGCCGGTCGCCGTTGCGCCACTCAGAACCGACTCGTCGGCCAGGTTCTCGGTGGCGACGCCCACGATGTCCACGACGAACACGAGGGTCGAGTTCGCGGGAATATCGCCAGCGGCCTGGCTACCGTAGCCCAAAGAGGCAGGAATGACGAGCTCGACGCGGTCACCCACGTGCGTGTGGGCCAGGCCGTAGCCCCAACCCTTGACGACCCGGTCGAGCGAGAAATCGATAGGCTGTCCCTTCTTGAAGGACGAATCGAAAACGGTGCCGTTCCACAGGGCGCCCACGTAGTTCGCCCTGATTTTTACACCCGGGCACACAAGCGCACCATCGCCCTGCTTGAGGGTCTTGACGAGGACCTTGTCGGTCGGCTCGCTTCCCTTGCCAGCGGCGATCACGGGGGTGTCATCACCGGAGATCGACGGGAAGTTTCCCTTGCCGCTGCGGTCGACGTTCGCGTTCTGGTCAGCGGAGTCGTCCGTCGAACAGGCGGAGTAGTCGATCTCCGCGGGAGCGGGAGACGAAGACGACGAAGCATCGGTGCAAGCCGCGAGCCCGAGAACGAGGGCGGCGGCGCCGACGAGGGCGCCGAAACGACGCAGGGAGGACATCATGGAATGGTGTTCTTTCGGCTCAGTGGAAGGACTCGCCGCAGGCGCAGGTGTTCTGGGCGTTCGGGTTATCGATCGTGAAGCCCTGACGCTCGATGGTGTCGGCGAAGTCAATCGTGGCGCCGCTCAGGTAGGGCACGCTCATGCGATCGACGACGACCTCAACGCCATCGAAGGAACGAATCGCGTCGCCGTCGAGCGTGCGATCGTCGAAGTACAGCTGGTAGATGAGGCCTGAGCAGCCACCGGGCTGAACGGCGATGCGCAGGCGCAGGTCGTCGCGGCCCTCCTGCTCGAGGAGGCTCTTTACCTTCGCAGCTGCGACGTCGGTGAGGATAACCTCGTGGGTGGGAGCCTGAGTTGCGGACTCGGACATGATGCTCCTTTTCGTAATGGATAGACGTATTCGCTTGACACACTACTCCCCCGCCGGGACGACGCGCCACGGCTGGGGTGCGCGCTCAGCGTAACCAGGTACGAGCGACGCGGCGTCCGGCGTCTTCAAGCGTGACGGATTCGTCCGTCTCGAACACACCGTGAAGCCCCCACTCGGCCTTCTCAAAGTGCGAGAGGCTGGACCTACGGGTGATGGCGACGACGGGCAGGGCATGCGCTGCAGCGGCACTCGTCACGCGCTCGAGCGTGGACTCGGCGAGCAGCGGAGAGGACAGCTCGGGTTCGGCGACGACCACGAGGTCGGAGCCTTCCATGATGTCGTCTAGATCGAGCAACTGGGACAACAGATCACCGGTGGAGACAATGCGCCCACCAATCGCAGCAATGACGGCACCCACGCCGCCGCCGGCGCCAGAACCGCGCAGGCGCGCCGGGTGAACGTCCTGGCCCTCTAAAAGCTGGCGTCGTCCCAGCGGTCGGTGCGCACACGCCTGCGTGAGACCGGCGGTGAGAGCGGTGTCCTGGGCTTCGATCGGCTCCAGATCAGGAGCAACGGCGAGGACCGAGTCGAGGCCCAGCAGCGGGCGCGCGGTGGACGCCGCGCACACAAGATCGACGCCTGCATCAGCGATGAGGCCCTGGGCGTGCGTCAGCGCATCGGCGAGCACCTCGGGCTGCCTCGGGTCAATGTGCGGGGCACCCAGGAGGCCCTCCAGGAAACCGACGCCGCAATCGGGAGAGGAATTGTGCCCGCCTTCGACGATCACGGTGCCGCCGTCGCCGAGCGAGTCCGCCACGCGTTCGCCTGCCTCGCGCGACGAGGAAGCATCAGTGGGCACGCGCACGAACGAGGCCTGGGAGCGCAGCCCGGCCACGGCCTCGTCGAAGGTGGGTCCGGTTCCGAACGGAACCGTGACGACTGTGGGCTCCGAAGTGCCGGCTACGACGCCCCGACGGATGGCGTCGAGTGCCTCGCCGGTCGGCGAGGCGGGAATACCCCCGTCCCACCGACCGGCGACAACAACACGACTCACAGGGACGCCACGCGCGTCAGCAGAAGGGCCTCGGCAAGGATTGCGGCCTTCAGGTCGGAAATCGACTGCGACTCGTCCTCCGAGTGAGCGTTCGTCAGCGGGTCCTCGACGCCGGTGACGACGACCTGCGCGCTGGGGAAGATGCGCTGGAAGTCAGAAATGAACGGAATCGAGCCGCCCACACCGATGTTGACCGAGGGAACGCCCCAGGCCTCGGTGAGGGACTCGTGCAACGCCTTCGTCACGGGGGAATCCATGTCAGCCTGGTAGCCGGCACCAGCATCCTCGGCCGTGACCTCGACGCGCGCACCAAAGGGCGCATGAGCGAGCAGGTAGTCAACGAGCCTGGTCTGGGCCTCGACGGGATCGACACCGGGGACCGTGCGCATCGACAGGCGGAAACGCGTATGCGGGGCAATCGTATTCGAGGCGTTGGACACGGGGCGCGCGTCAAAACCGATGACCGAGATTGACGGCTTGGTCCACATGCGGGCTGCAATGTCGCCCGATCCTGCCAGCGCCAGGCCCTCGACCATACCGGCCGCGGCGCGCAGCTCCTCCTCCGGCCAATCCACGTCCGCGTGATCCGAGCCGCCCAGGCCCGGGACCGCGACATCGCCCTTCTCGTCGAAGAGCGAGGCAATCAGCATCGAGGAGACCGCCACGGAATCGAGCAGCGGGCCACCGAAGGCACCCGAGTGCACCGCGTGGTCCGCGACGGTCACGTCGACGGTCACGATCGCGTTGCCACGCAGCGTCGAGGTGACGGCGGGTTCGCCCACCTTCCAGTTCGACGAATCCGTCACGACGATGACGTCGGCGGCGAGCTCATCCTTGTGAGCATCGAGGAACGCCGTGAACGAGGGAGAACCGATCTCTTCCTCACCCTCGATGAACACGACGACGTTGACCGGCAGATCCTCGCCAAGGATCGACAGGGAACCCAGGTGCACCGTAATGCCGGCGCCATCGTCGGAAGAACCGCGGCCATAAATGCGGTCTCCACGAACCTCCGCCTTGTAGGGATCCATGCTCCAACGGCTCAGCTCACCCACCGGCTGCACGTCGTGATGGGCGTAGAGCAGAACGGTCGGGGCGCCCTCGATGCGATGCGAATGAGCGACGAGGGCGGGCTTGCCCTCAGTCCCGTCGGCGGCGGTTTCGCGCAGGACCTTGGCATCCAGTCCAAGGGCCGTGAAGCGCTCGCGGATATGCTCGGCGCTGCGCTCCACGTCGGCGGCGTGCGCGGGATCCGACGACACCGACGGAATCGCCACAAGCTGCGTGAGTTCCTCCAGCAGGGACGGGAAAGCGGCCTCCAGGCGCTCCCTCAAAACGGACGATGACAATGCGTGTGAAGTATCAGCCATACGACCAGGGTAGACCATGGGAGTGCGAGGCGGGCAGGCTATCCGCTAGCCTTGAAGCGTGTTTGGACGAAGCAAGAACAACAACGACGAGACCTCGATGCACGTTGAGGCGCTCTCACCGACGCCCGGCGGCAAAAAAGGCCGTCCTACGCCGAAGCGTAAGGACGCCGAGGCCGCCCGCATCCACCCGCTGGTTCCCAAGGACCGCAAGGAAGCCAAGCGTGCAGCTCGCGCCGCACGCAACGCGCGCTTCGACGCTGAACAGCGCGCGCTGGTGACCGGCGAAGAGAGGTACCTGCCGGCCCGCGATAAGGGAGCCGCCCGTCGCTTCGTGCGCGACTACGTGGACGCACGACACTCCTTCTCCGAGTGGATCCTCGCCGTCATGATGGTCTCCATCATCCTCATCATGTTGCTCTCGATGCTCGGCAACAAGATCCCGCTGCAGTATCAGGCCTACATGCTCTACGGATCGTCGATCCTCATGTACGGCTCCTTCATCATCACCGCAGTCGAGTCCTTCCTCGTGTGGCGCACGGTCAAGCGCACGTTTGCCGAAGCACACCCCCGCGACGACATTCCCTCCGGCACCGGGTACTACACCTTCTCCCGCATGATCATGCCGCGTCGCTGGCGCTCGCCGCGCCCCCAGGTTGATCGCGGGCAGTTCCCGAAGTAATCCACAGACCCCATCGGCCCCGCCCCATCCACATGGTGGCGGGGCCGACGCGTTTTATCCACAGACCTCGCAGCGGCTGAACCTGTATCCACAGGCATTGCTATGGTGCTGGCTTTCCCCCGCCCTCGGGCGTCATCCTGGTCGTGTCGGAGCATCGGCGCCCCGACAAAGACGAGAAGGATGCATCATGCACACGACAACCACACTGCTGCCCGCCTGCGCTATTGGATGTGAGGATGACGAGCCGGCCCCGGAGGGCATGTACGGCCCCGCCCACTGGCTCGACGACCGTGGAATTGCCACTCTCCTCGCCCCCTACCTATGCGATGGGTGGGACCTGGGAGATTACGCGCGTTTCGCTGACCTCACAGGCGCGGCCGCGCGGCGCCTCGCCTCACTCCTGCCGAAGGATGCACGCGACGATAGACAGAACAACGCGCCTCGGATCGTTGACCTGTTGCGCGCTGCCTCGCGCATCGACGGACTCAGCCTCGAGGGATACGTCATCCGTGCCCCTCGCAGAGACGAACGCGTCAGCATCGACACCGTGCTCGTCCCCGAGTCGGCAATCATCGCACACACCGGCGCCCCCATCGACGACGAGCGGTATCCGAGCTACCAGCACTGGCTCACGCTTGCCACGATCCTCGGGCTTGGCGAGGAGGCGATCCCGCCCGACGAGATGCGCCTCCTCGTCCGAGACGGATCATCCACGCGGTGGTGGTGGGCATGGTGGGACTGATCAACTATCCTAGGAAGCATGATCCGACGCGCGTACAACTGGGCTTTCACACACTTCATCTACCGTTCCGACCCGGAAGATGCACACCACCGGGGTCTGGGAGCAATTTCTCTGGCCGGCCGATTCGCCCCGACGCGCGGACTCATCCGCGCCACACTGGGCTACCTCGATCCCCACCACAGCCCTACCCGCATGATGAACGGAGTCGAGGTCCCCCTGACGCTGGGACAGCGCCGTCTGCCCTCGCGTCTGGGCCTGGCGGCCGGGATGGACAAGGACGCGCAGGCCGTGCTCGGCATGTGTGCCCTCGGCTACGCCTTCGTCGAAATCGGAACCGTCACCCCGCGCCCCCAACCCGGCAACGACGCCCCGCGTCTGTGGCGCCTCATGGAAGAGCGCGGCCTGCGCAACCGTATGGGCTTCAACAACGCCGGAGCAGACGCAGCCGCGGACAAGCTGCGCGAGCTGCGCTCAACATCCGCGGGCCGCGCCGCCATCGTTGGCGCCAACATCGGCAAGAACAAGGTGACCTCCGAGGAGGACGCCCCGGCCGACTACGAGTACTGCGCGAAGACGTTGGCCCACTGGGTCGACTTCGTCGTCGTCAACGTCTCCTCCCCCAACACGCCCGGACTGCGTGACCTGCAGTCGGTCGATCACCTGCGCCCGATCCTGCAGGCAGCCCGCCGCGGCTGCGAGGCAGGGGCCCCCGACCGCGTCATGCCCCTCTTCGTCAAGATCGCCCCCGACCTCGCTGACGAGGACATCGTCGCCGTCGTCGAACTGACGAAGGAGCTCGGCCTGGCAGGTGTCGTCGCCACGAACACGACGATCAACCACGACCTGGGCGAGGGCGGCGTCTCCGGCGCTCCGCTGCTGCCCCGCGCGCTCGAGGTCGTCTCACTGGTGGCTCGCCACCTCGACGAGGAACAAATCCTCATCGGAACCGGCGGCATCTCCTCACCCGAGGACGCGCTGCGCATGATCGGAGCGGGCGCCGACCTGGTCGAGGCCTTCTCCGCCTTCATCTTCGAGGGCCCGTCCTGGCCGGGCGAGGTCTCTCGCGCCCTCCAGCGCGCCTGAGGACGCCATGATCATCGAACTGACCAGCGCGGATCTCGCCACAGACTCGCGCCTGGACGACTACACGCGCCTCAAAGACGTCAAGCTTCGTTCCAAGATCGAGCCGGAACGCGGCCTGTACATGGCCGAATCTGCGAACGTCATCGAACGCGCCATCCGCGCGGGCCACCACCCACGCTCCTTCCTCATGTCCAAGCGCTGGCTGCCCACGCTTGAGGCGCTTATCGATGAAGCGACGGGTGCTCCCGATGGCGCGCAGGTTCCAGTCTTCGTCGCCGACGAAGACGTCCTCGAACAGATGACGGGCTTCCACCTGCACCGCGGCGCTCTGGCCGCCATGCAGCGCCCGATCCTGCCCTCTCTGGACGAACTACTCGCCACCGCGCGCGGCGGCCAGCCCGCTCGCCGCGTCGTCGTCCTAGAAAACCTCGTCGACCACACCAACGTGGGCGCAGCTTTCCGCTCCGCCGCCGCGCTCGGCGTGGACGCCGTCCTCGTCACCCCGCAGTGCGCCGACCCCCTCTACCGGCGATCCGTGCGCGTCTCCATGGGAACCGTCTTCCAGGTCCCGTGGACCAGACTGGAATCGTGGCCCGGGGACATCACGACCCTCCAGAAGGCCGGCTTCACCGTGGCCTCCCTGGCTCTGTCCGACAATTCCGTGTCCCTCGACGACTTTGCCTCGCTGCCGATCCTCCAAGGTCCCCACGCGCGCCTTGCCATGGTCATGGGCACCGAGGGTGACGGACTCGGGCGTCGCACCATCGCAGCCTCCGACTACACCGTCAAAATCCCCATGGACCACGGAGTCGACTCGCTCAACGTCGCAGCCGCATCCGCCGTCGTCTTCTGGGCCACTAGGAGCATCGGCGCGCAGCAACACTGAGGTTATCAGCAAGGCGCGCCGCGACCGTCGCTGGACAACGAAACGAGGCCGGAGCTGGAAACACAGCCCCGGCCTCGTCGTCGTATGTCCGACGGTTCAGCTCATGGATGCGACGATCTCGTCGATGACATGCACGCATTCTTCCCAGCCAGACACGGCGCGCGTCGCGTAGCCAGCGGCCTTGACCGGATAGTCGTTGCCTTCCGGATCGAGGCGATCACCGATGAAGAGCATCTCGGAGGCGGGAATTCCCGTCTCCTCGACGAGCTTGCCCATGCCGTACGCCTTATCGATTCCGCGCGTCGTGATGTCGACCGAGGTCGAGCCACCTCCGCGCACATCAAGCTCAGGGACATCGGGCTGAACTGCGTCGCGCAGAGCCGCCTTCTTGGTGCCATCGGGATCCCAGGCACGCTTCGCATCGAGCGGCGCTTCCTGGCCGAGAGCAGAGAAGGTGATCTGCGAGCCGCGGTCTTCGATGATGTTGCCCCACGGATTGGACTCCCACAGGCCGAGCTCACGCGCGTGACTCTCAAGCGAGGCAACCGCGCGGGCAGCGACCTCGGGATCCAGGTCGTGGGCGTAACGCTCAACCCACGCGCCATCCTCGTAGCGGTAGTAGCGAGTGCCGCAGGTGGGCATCAGGTGCAGGCGCGCGAGTTCCTCGTCAGTGGCGTTCAGGTTCTCCAGCACCTGGGTGCGGAACTGCCCCATCTGACCACCGGAGATGATGCACACCTCCACGTGGTCGAGCAGGGAACGCAGCGCGACGTCCATGCGGGCGGGCAACGGCGACTTCGAGGGCGCCAGGGTGTCATCGAGATCAAAGGCAACGAGCTTCACGATGCCACCCTAGTGCTTCGCAGCTTCGGCGGCTTCGATAGCGCGCTGTGCTGCCTCGGTCTCCTCGTCCGACGGGACAGAGAGAACCTGCAGCATGACGACGGAAGCGACGAGGCCACCCCAGACGAGCAGAATCGTCAGGATCATGAGGGCGATAGCGGGAGCGGTCACTTGGCGCCTCCTTCGATCGAAGCGGTTTCGTCAGTGTCATCAGCGAGGATCTGAGCGACCGTCGCGTGGGTGTCCACCGGGCGATGCTTCCACGGAATGAACGTGAGGATCAGGGCGGCGACCACTGCAACCGCGACGGAGCCCCAGCCGAAGATCAGCACGTAACTCGTCGGGTACTTGCCGTAGCCGTTCGTCAGGAGATCGACGATGGACATCGCCATCATGATGAACAGGACGAGCGGGATAACGATGCCAACGAGGGGCTCCCAGAGCTTGGGGACTTTCACACTGGACACCGAGTTGAGGTGGGCGCGCAGCACCCCGAGGCGGGGGCCGGCGACCGCGCACAGGACAGCGAACATGATCGCCGAGGACACAACACCAATCGAGTTGATGAAGTTGTCGACAATGTCGAGGTTGTTCAGGCCCGAGCGGGTACCGAAAAGCAGCAGGGAAATGACGGTGGCGGGAACACCGAGGACCAGCGCCGAGCGGGCGGGCGACCAGCCGAACTTGTCCTGCAGGCCACCGGAGACGACCTGGAGGAGAGAGAGCAGTGAGGTCACGCCGGCCAGAACCAGCGACGAGAAGAAGAGGACGCCGAAAATCGGGCCGCCGGGCATCATCGAGATGATCTTCGGGAAGGTCACGAAGGAGAGGATCGGGCCGGTCAGGCCCTCGACCTCGGAGACGCTCACGCCGCCCTGGTGTGCCATGAAGCCAACGGCGCTGAAGACGCCAATGCCCGCGAGGATCTCGAAGGACGAGTTCGCGAAGCCGGCCACGAGCGCGGTGCCGGTCAGGTTCGACTTGCGCTTCAGGTAGGAAGCGTAGGTCAGCATGATACCGAAGCCCACGGACAGCGAGTAGAAGATCTGCGCGAAGGCGGCCAGCCAGACTTTGGGATCGGCGAGCGCGGCCCAGTTCGGGGTGAAGAAGGCGTTGAGGCCCTCAACGGCGCCGGGTAGGAAGAGCGCGCGAACGACGAGCGCCAGGAAGAGGATGACGAGCAGCGGGAGGAAGATCTTGTTGGCCGCCTCGACGCCCTTGGACAGGCCGCGTCCGATCACGAAGAGGACGAGGATCCACACGAGCGCGAGGGGAATCATCACCGACCAGGCGGGCGCCCAGGAGAACGTATCACCGGGGACAACCTGCAGGAACGTATCAGTGAAGAACGTCGTCGGGTCGTCGCCCCAGGCGGCGTTTACCGAGTAGATCGTGTACTGCACGCCCCACGCGAGGACCGCACCGTAGTAGACCATGATGACGAAGCACACGAAGGTCTGGAACCAGCCGACGAACTCGCCGCCTCCGATAATCTTACGCAGCGCCCACGGCGGTGAACCGCGGAACTTGTGGCCGACCGCGTAGTCGAGCCACAGCATGGGGATACCAACGAAGACCAGTGCGACGAGGTACGGGATTAGGAAGGCGCCGCCGCCGTTGGAGTAGGAGACGCCGGGGAAACGCCAGATGTTGCCCAGGCCGATGGCCGAGCCGATGGCTGCCAGGAGGAAGCCTGTCTGGCCGCTCCACGAGTCGCGCGCGCGAGGCGCGGATTTGGATGCGGAGGATGACATGAAGTGAATTCCTTGCATTCGTGTGTATACGGGATAATTCCCAGCCAGACTAGGGCCGATGTACCAGGAAGTCAGCCAGAGTCCACGATACAGACCGTGTTTTTGCACTCTTTTTTACGTAGTCTTGACACACTGCAGCTGCAGCGAGGGTGGACGCAAAGCATCAAACGGAGGACGAAACCGTTAGTCCACGAGCTCCAAGGCGTGGAAAAGCGCCGCAATACCAACGACGACGGGAAGCGACGCGAAGGTCGTCACGAGGACCGTTCCCTGCGCGATCCGCTCCCCCGCCTTGGCACGCGTCGCAGCGATGTAGGCGTTCTGCGCGGAAGGCAGCGCCGCCATAATGGTCACCGACATGAGCGCAGGACCGGTCAAACCGAGCAGCATTCCGACGCCGCACGCGATCGCGGGCTGAAGCGCAAGCTTGCCGACGATGGCACAGGCGGTCGCAGCAATACCGGAATCCCCGGACGCAGAACGTCGATCCACGAGCGAGGCACCGAACGACAGAAGAATCATCGGGGGCGCGGCAGCCCCCAGCATGGACGTCGACACGTCGAGGAGGGTCGGCATCGGCCACCCCACAGCGGAAAACAGGAAACCGCACACCGCTGCGATGACCATCGGGTTGCGCGCGACGACCCTCGCAACGCCGACAATCGATGGCCGCTGCCCGGAGCCCACCAGGTCGGCCAGAACGAAGAACATCGGCGTAAAGAAACCCAGCTGGAACACCAGGATGGGAACGACCGCGGACGCGTCGTTCAGGACATAGACGGCGATCGGGATACCGATGTACGCGCCGTTATTCAGGGACGAGGCCATGGCCCCCAAAGCGATTTCGCCGCGTGTCAGGCGCAGGAAGAACCTGCCAACAAGCGCGAACAGCAGCGCGGTGCCCACACCCGATGCGGCGGCCACGGCGAGCGGAACACCGAAGACTCCCGAGATCCCAGTAGAGACGATGGCGTGGAAGAGCATCGCGGGGCTGGCCACCCAATACGTTGCCGAGGCAAGTGCCCCTGCGGCCTCCGGGCCAAGTGCACCCCCACGACGAGCAACCCAGCCAACGCCGATGATGAGAGCGATCGACAGGACCGACCAGACGATCGAGGCCATGCGAGCAGGAAACCCGTCAGCGCCAGGCGGCCACGGCCTCGTCGACCTTGGTGAGGGCCGACGCAATCGCCATGTGCATATCCAGGTACTGGTAGGAGCCCAGGCGCCCGCCGAAGAGGACGTCCTTCTCCCCCGCCGCCATCTGGCGGTATGCCGCGAGCGTCGAGCGGTCCGACGGCGAAGCAATCGGATAGTAGGGTTCGTCGCCGGGGCACGCGAATCGCGAGTATTCGCGCTGGATGATCGTATTGCTTGCACCGGTGCGATCACGTTCGGGGTGCAGGTGGGCGAACTCGTGGATACGCGTGAACGGCACGTCGCGATCCGAATAGTTCATGACCGAGCAGCCCTGGTAGTCGGGCACGTCGACGACCTCGGTCTCGAAATCGAGGGTGCGCCAACCGAGCTCACCCGCTTCGTAGTCGAAGTAGCGGTCAATCGCTCCCGTGTAGACGACCGGGACCTGGCCCACCGTCGACGCCTTCGAGAACTGCGAGGACTCATCGAAGAAGTCCACTCCCGTGTGCACGGTGATGCGCGGATGGTCGACCATGTTCGCGATCCACGCGCCGTAACCATTCAAGGGCAGGCCCTCGTAGCGATCCTGGAAGTAACGGTTCTCGTAGGTGAAGCGCACGGGCAGACGCGTGATGATGGAGGCGGCCAGCTCACGTGGATCCGTCTGCCACTGTTTGGCCGTGTACCCCGCGATGAAGGCGTCGTAGAGGGGGCGACCAATCAGGCTGATGGCCTTCTCTTCGAGGTTGCCGGGCTCTCCCGTAATTTCCGCTGCCTGCTCTTCGATGAGCGCTCGGGCCTCGGCCGGCGAATAGGCGGCTCCGAAGAACTGATTAATCGTTCCCAGGTTGATGGGGAGCGGGTAAACGACGCCTCGGAAGTTGGCGTAGACACGGTGGCGGTAGTCGTTGAAGGCCGTGAAGCGGTTGACGTAGGACCACACGCGCTCGTTCGACGTGTGGAAGAGGTGGGTGCCGTAGCGGTGCACTTCGACGCCGGTGGCCTCGTCGACCGACGAGTAGGCATTGCCTCCGATGTGGTCGCGACGCTCAATAACGGTCACGTCCATACCGAATCGCTCCGCGGCTTCGCGGGCGAACGTCAGGCCAAAAAAGCCCGATCCAACAACGAGCAGGTCCACGCCACTCCCCTTTCACGGTCGTCAGGACAATGGTAGCGGCCCCCACCTGCGGGTGCGTCTGCATGTGATCGACAAGGCCGGAGCGTGGACTCGTGGCAACGGCACGCTGGTGGTCACTTATCCTTGTTCATATCAGCTGATACGCGAGGGAGGTTCGGACCATGGTACGCATCGCTGTCGTTGAGGACGAGGCACTCTCTCGTCAACTCCTCGCCGACTACCTTGCCCGCTACAGCGACGAAAACGACGTCACTTTTGACATCACCTACTTTCAGGACGGTGGCGCGATTATCGGCGGCTACAAGCCGGTCTACGACATCATCCTCATGGACATCCAGATGACGAACGTGGATGGTATGACCGCTGCCCGGGCAATTCGCGAGGTCGACCAGGAGGTCATCCTCGTCTTCATCACATCCGCTGCGCAGTTCGCGATTCACGGCTACCAGGTGGGGGCACTCTCCTACCTCATGAAGCCTCTGCCCTGGTTCGCGTTCTCGCAGGAACTCTCACGCTACCTCGAGGCCGTTGCCAAGCGGCGCCGCGCCTCGGTCCTCCTGCAGTCGGGCACGTCGACCCACCGCATCGACGTCGCGGACATCGTCTACGTCGAGTCGATTAAGCACCGCCTGGACGTGCACACGGTCTCCGGTACGTATTCGATCACTTCCTCACTGAAGGCCATGGAGGAACAGCTTGCCGGTCACGACTTTTTCCGTTCAACTTCGTGCTACCTCGCGCACGTGCGCTCCGTCGCCGACCAGGAGTGCCTCATGACGGGCGGGGACAGCCTGCGCATTTCCCGGCCTCGTAAGAAGGCGTTCATGACGGCTCTGGCGAGCTTCGCGGGCGGGATCCACTGACGTGTTCGAGTCCCTGCCGGACATCCCGCGCCTGTTCACCGCCCTGGCCGAATGGGGCGCTGCCCTCGTGTATGTGTTCGTCGTCGCGCGCTCGGCGTCGTCGAACGCCCTGAACCCACACACTGCCGTCCCCCGCTGGCGCCTCGGTACCGCCGCGGTCGGTGGCCTCGCAGTACTCGTCGGCGCTCAGGAGGCGCTCGGCCACGCTCCCCTGTCCCTGTGGGTACCGGGCATGATAACGGCTTACGCTCTCATGTGGAGTGTCATCCGTCTGGGAACTGCACTGGACTGGCGCTGGGTGACCCACATGAGCACACGCGCTTTCATCGTCGCAGAGCTCGCTGCCTCCCTCGCCTGGCAGGTCGTCGTCTACACAGACGCCAACAAGCCTTTCTGGCACCCAGCATCCCTCGTCGGATACACGGCGATCTCAGCGACATGCCTGGGGGTCGTCTACTACTTTGAACGACGCGTCTGCCGCCAGGGGGCACTTCCCGTCTTGCGCCTCGCAGACCTTGCCTCGGCTGTATTCATTGGCATCGCCATCTTCGCCCTCTCCAACCTCAGCTTCATCTCAACGGAAACCCCGTTCTCAGGACGCTCCGGCTTGGAGATGTTCTACATCCGCACGCTTGTTGACCTGGCGGGCTACGCGATTCTCTTCGCCCAGTTTGAGCGCATCCAGCAAAGTGCGACGGAGCGCGAGCTGGCTTCCATCCAGGCCTCCCTCGATGCCCAACACCACCAGTACCTGGCCGCCAAAGAGGACATGGAACAGGTGGCCCGCGCTCACCACGACCTCAAGCACCAGGTCGCAGCAATTCGAGCGGAGCTGGATCCGGAGCGCGCCGCCACCTCGTTTGCAGAACTCGAGTCCTCGATCGAGCAGATCGGTCAGCAGTATCACAGTGGCAATGCTGTTCTCGACGTTGTCCTCACCACGAAGGGGCGCGCGTGCGCAGCCGCCGCCATCAATTTCACGGCGGTTGCCGACGGCGCACTTCTGGGCACCATGTCGTCGATGGATATCGCCACGCTCTTCGGCAACGCGCTCGATAACGCGATCGAGGCCTCGCGCCGCGTCGACGACCCTGCCAAACGCCTCATCAAGCTCGCGCTCTTCCGCCAGGGCCAGATGCTGGTCATCCGGGTCGACAACTGGTACGACGGTCGCCTCAACACGGACGCCGGCGGGCGACTGACGACGATCAAACCCGACACCGTCCGGCACGGGTGGGGCGTCAAATCCATCCAGTGGACGGCCCGCAAGTACGGTGGGCAAGCGGTCACGGATGTCACCGACCACTGGTTCACATTGACGGTGCTGCTTCCAGTAACAAACCCACAAGAGGACGAATGACGATCATCGACACACCACGCTTGCGCTTGCGCCCCTGGAGCGATGCGGACGCATCCGCCCTCTTCGAGCTCGCCCGCGATCCCCGCATCGGGATGCTGTGCGGATGGAAACCCTTCGAGTGCATCGACGATGCCCACGAGGCGCTGTCGACCGTCCTGGCGGCACCCGACAGCTACGCGGTGACGCTCGGCTCGACCGGTGAAATCGTGGGCTCGATCGCGCTGCGCATTGACACAGACTCCCCCGAGGCAACCGTCGCTGACATCGGATACTGGATCGGCGCACCCTACTGGGGCAACGGATACGCGACGGAGGCGGGGCACGCCATCATCGAGCGTGCGCGTGAGCTGGGCGTTTTGACGATCGTCCTGAAGTACTTCGACGGAAACGACGCGTCGCGCCGGGTCTCCGAAAAGCTCGGCTTTACGTGGCGAAGCCGCGAGGAGGACGTGGAATATCCGCTCATCGGCAAGCGTCTCACCGTCCATCGAACGGAGCTGGCGCTCGCCGCGCGCTGAGGGTGTTTCTCAGTTGAAGCCGAGGACAGCCGACGCGACCTTGTAGCCGCCGCGAACGACCTTCGGGGAGGCGTGGCGCACGAGGCCGGCGAGCAGGTCCTGGCGCAGGCGGTCCGTGGCCTCGGGGTTGATCTGATCCATGGTCTCCCAGATCTGCTCCTTGAGGGCCAGGTGCTCGGGTGTGCCCGACAGCTGAGCCATGACGGAGCAGACGACGGCGTTGATACGCAGGTAGTGGACCATGTAGCGCCACAGCTTGCCCTCGATCTCGGCGCGTGGAGGCAGCGCACGGGTCATCGCCTCGTTCACCCGCGCGAGCTGGTCCAAGCGCGTGATCATGACCTTCTCGTTGACGGACTGGTCGTCGCGGCCGATGAAGTAGTGGTACAGGTCCACGTCCAGGTAGCGGATCGTGGAAATGTAGGGCAGCGGCACGAACGAGTAGAGGTAGTCCACGTAGAACGTGTGCTCGGGCATGATCAGGCCGGAGGCGCGCACGACCTCGGTGCGCATCGTCAGGGCGTGCATCATGAGGTACTGGTCGTAGCGGCAGCGGCGCAGGTCGGCCCACCCGAAGGTGCGTCCGCGAGGTAGAACGTTGCGGTAGCGGATGACGGCCTTCACCGACTTTCCCTGCTTGTCGTAGACGTAGTTGGTGACAAGCAGGTCCAGGTCGCGCCCGGCCTCGCGTTCCTCGCGCAGGACGTCGAGAACGGCGTTCGTCGCACGGCGGTCCAGCCAGTCATCGGAGTCGACGACGCGCACGTGCGTGCCGGTGGCAGCGGCGAGGCCGGCGTTGACGGCACCGCCGTGTCCCTTGTTCTCCTGGTGGATGACTGTCACGGAGGGGTATCGAGCGGCCCACTCGTCGGCGATCTGGGCAGTACGGTCCTTCGAACCGTCGTTGACGATAATCGCCTCGAGTTCATCGCCGTATCCGACGAGCGTCGTCAGTGCCCGGTCGAGGTAATCCTCGGAATTGTAGGCGGGCACGATCACCGTCAGCAGCGGCGCATTCATGGCGTCTCCTCTCGTGAAGTCTGCCAATAGTCTACTGTGCGTCGCTGGCCTGCGCGTCCTCCTGCGAGGGATCCTGCTTGAAAACCACCTTAAAGATGGGGAAGAACACCCAGAAGGAGATGGCGGCGTTGATAATCATCGTGATGACGTCGGCAAAGGTTTCGCCGCCCGCGCCCATCACAGAAATCGCCCACGCATAGATCGGCTCTTTATAGAGAACCTGAAGGGCGGCGGCTGCGATCATGATGACGACGTAGGCGACCGCGTACCAGAAGGCCGCCTTGCCCACGGACGAGTTGGACTTGAAGGTAACGTTGCGCTGGGCAAAGAAGTTGATGACCTGCGCAATCAGCAGGGTGATCTCCACGGCAAGGAAATACGCGAGGCCACCGCCTCCACCCACAGACATTGAGCCTGCCGGGTAGTCGAAGAGGAAGACCGTGTGTCCGTGCGAGACGCCGACCGGCAGGAACTGGAAGGCCGTGTCGACGAGGCTCGTGTGCGCGAAAACCGCCTTGAACGCCGGCATGAGAACCAGCTGCAGCACCGTAATGCCGTTGGAGAGGATGAAGAAGATGATGAACTGCGCAACCGTCGGGTGCTTGGATTCAAAGTTCTTCCACCACCGGGTAAGAGCCTGCATGTGTGTTCCTTTACGTCAGTTGGGAGTAACGAGGTTGGGACCGCATCATCGGGTCTGGTCGAGTTCGCGCTGGGTGGCCTTGTTGGCACGCGCGTTGGAGAGGAATCCGAGGGCGGCGCGGGTGAGTCCTCGCAGGGGGTGCCCGTTGACGGCCAGGAGGATCGCGTCCACCATGTCGGGGCTTGCCGCGCCGTTGCTCATCTTCGCGATGGCACGGAAAGGCATGTTGAGGACGAAGAGGATGTTGAGGTCCGGGGTTCCCTTAGCGTCAGCCTTCGCTTTGAGGGCATGAAGCTTGCGTCCGGCGACGCGGGCAAGCCAGGTCTTGGCGCGCGTCATCTCGGACATCGGGTCGGCTGCCGACAGGTCGTCCGCGGGATGAGCCGTCGGGATCGTCCGTCCCAGCAGGACCGCAAACTCGCCGTTGGTGACGTGCGCGACGTCGGCGCTCAGGTAGTGTCCGAGGGCCGGGTCGATCGGCGAGGGTGTGGTTCCTTCGACCTCGAGGGTGGCGCTCAGCGGCGTGTCGGAGACGTTGCGTCCCACGTGGACCGTCCAGGTTCCTGCCTCGGTTTCCCACGCTGCGCGCGACGTCTCCCAGTGACGGAACGTGTAGCGATCGAAGGGAATCGTCACGCTCACTGATGCTCCGGCAGCCACCTCGACCTTGGCAAAGCCCTTGAGTTCGCGGGCGGGACCGAACACGCCGCCGGGTGCACTCACGTAGAGCTGGACGACCTCGGCACCGTCGCGCGCAGAGGTGTTGGTGACCGTGAGGGTCGCCCCCTCCTGCGTGACTGCAAGATCGGAGTATTCGAAGCTCGAGTATGAGAGGCCGTAGCCGAAGGGGAAAGCAACGTCCACGCCCGCGGTCGTGAAGTAGCGGTAGCCGATAAAGGGGCCCTCGCGGTAGTAGGACAGCGGGCCGGTGGCCGGGTACCAGGCGGCGGTCGGGTGGTCCTCATAGGAGAGCGCGTACGTTTCGGCCAGGCGTCCCGACGGATTGACGGCGCCACTCAGGACGTCGAGCATCGCCCCAGCTCCTCCCTGGCCGGTCAGGTAACCGTTGACGAGCGCGGGCACGGCATGCGCCCACGGCATCTCGACGCTGGCGCCGCCGGTCAGGACGACGACGGTGCGCGGATTGGCCGCTACGACGGCCTCGATAAGCCGATCCTGGCCCTCGGGCAGGCGCATGTGGGGGCGGTCCAGGCCCTCGGATTCGGCCAGCTCGTCGAGACCCACGTAGACAAGCGCCACGTCGGCGCGCGCGGCGAGGGCAACGGCCTCGTCGATGAGAGCGTCGCTCGTACCGCCGTGGCGCTCATACCCGCTCGTATATCCGGCACAGACGAGGCCTCCGGAGGCCTCTCCCCCGGCTTCGAGGAGCCCACGCGGCGATTCGACGCGCGTGGGGTTGACCTGGGAGGAACCCGATCCCTGGAAGCGGGGCGTGTCAGCGAGGGCACCGATGAGGGCAACACTGGTCCCGGCACTCAGGGGCAGGAGATCGTCCTCATTGCGCAGAAGCGTGATCGCCTCGGCGGCGATGCGCGTGGCCAGCCCGTGGTGCGACTCGAGGTCGTAGGGCCTGGGCGCGGGCAGGCCGGCGGCAGCTGCTGCGACGGCGCTGTTCGAACCACCCCAGTCGGAGACGACCATGCCGTCAAAACCCCACTCGGTGCGCAGGATGTCGGTCAGCAGGTGCTTGTTCTCGTGTGCGTAGGTACCGTTGACGAGATTGTAGGAGCTCATGATCGCTCGCGGCTGAGCGGTGCGGCACACGATCTCGAAGCCGGTCAGGTAGATCTCGCGCATCGTGCGCTCATCCACGATGGAATCCGACGCCATGCGACGCAGCTCCTGGGAGTTAACAGCAAAGTGCTTGGGGCAGGCAGCGGTACCCGTGGATTGAATTCCCTGGACAAGGCCCGCTGCCATACGGCCCGCAAGGATCGGGTCCTCGGAGAAGTACTCGAAGTTTCGCCCGCACAGGGGCGAGCGCTTGATGTTGAGGCCCGGGCCGAGCAGGACATCGACGCCAAGACCTCGGGCCTCCACACCCAGTGCCTCGCCCATCTCACGCGCCAGGTCGGGATTCCAGGTAGCCGCAACGGCGGACGCCGTCGGGAAGCAGGTCGCCTTCTCGGACTCCGCGATGCCCAGGTGGTCGGCGTCGCCGAGCTGGCGGCGCACGCCGTGGGGTCCGTCGCTCATGACAAAGGAAGGGACATTCGCAGCGGGGATCGCGCGCGAGTCCCATGCGCTGGCTCCCGACAGAAGAGCCACCGCCTGCAGCAGCGCCAGGTCATTGGCGTCGCTCAGTGCTTGGTGTTCCATCGTCGTGAACTGCCTTTCATGCTCCATCGCGGGTGTCATCGATGACTCTAGTGTGTGCCTTCGCTGCACTGAGCAACCGACCATGCGCATGATTTGTCGTTTGCGAGGCCCATTCTGCATATCCGAGGCCGTTTCTTCCCTGAGATAAGATTGCCCTATGACTGACACCAAAGGTTGCGCACAGGCGCAGAACGAAGCTGGTTCTCCCCGCGCGGTCTTTGTTGACATCGACGGAACGCTGTGCGACTCACGCCAGCACATCCCGCGCTCAGCGATCGACGCTCTTTCGCAGGTCCGGAGCAACGGACACCGCATCTTCGCCTGCACGGGACGCTCAGCACCCGAGGTCTACCCACGCTTCTGGGACGTCGGCTTCGAAGGGCTCGTTGGCGGCGCCGGCGGATACGCATCCGTTGAGGATCACGTGCTTCTCGACGAACGCATGCCCCGCGAGCACGTCGAGGTCTTGACTACCCTGTGGGAGGAACTCGATGCCTTCTACATCTGGCAGGGCCCGGACCACATGGGTCCCTCCGAGGGATATCTCGACTTTTTCGTCCCCAGGGCAGGGTCGCACCCCGAAGACTGGATCGAATATGCCCAGTCGATCACGCCCTTCATCGTCAACATTGACGACGGTTCCTTCACGAAGGTAACAGCATACGTGCCGCCCGAGAAAGCATCGTTGGAACGGGTGACGGCCGCACTTCCGACCGGATACCGTGCGATTATCGGCTCGGTGGGAGCAGCGGGATACGTGCCTTTCGAAGTCGTACCCGCCCACTTGTCGAAGGCAGTCGGAATCAGGGCGATCTGCGAACACGTCGGCATTCCCCTGTCCCGCACCGTCGCACTCGGGGACTCCAACAACGACATCGAGGCCGTGGAAACCGCCGCGCTCGGCATCAGCATCGGGAACGGATGCGAAGCCCTGACGAAGGCTGCAAACATCGTCGCCCCCAGCGTCTGTGAAGATGGGCTTGCGTGGGCTCTGAGTGCGGTCGGCCTGACTGGACAGGACCACACGAGGGGCTCCAGCCTCGGCGATACGCAGTGAGCGGATCACTGCAGCACTGGCTGCACCATCCCCTGACCCGTAACTCCGCCTTCATGCACCTGTGGGCGGGGCAAACCGCCGCGCAAGTGGGCTTCCAGGTCGGCACTCTCGCAACGTCAGCGATCGCGATTACCGTCCTTCATGCGAGCGAAACGCAGATCGGCATTCTGGCAGGCTTGCAGATGCTTGCCTTCCTCATCGTTGGACTCCCCGCAGGTGCGTGGGTGGACGGGTGGCGTAAGCGCCACGTCATGATCACAGCAAACCTCGCGCGCATCGCAGCGCTCGTATCCATCCCCATCGCCTACGCCTTTTTCTCTCTCACCATCGCCCACCTCATGGTCGTCGCGGCACTCCTCGGCCTGTCCACAGTCTTCTTCGACGTCGCCTATCAGTCCTACGTGCCGATGATCGCCTCAAAGCGATACATCGGAGCCGCGAACGGGCGCCTCGAGGCCTCCTACCAGGTAGGGCGTGCGGGCGGGCCGGGCTTGGGCGGCTGGCTCCTCGGCGTGCTCGCCCCTCCCCTGGCGTACCTCCTCACCGCATCGACCTATGTGTGCTCAACGTGGGCGATCTGGCGCATCCGCACCCCCGAGCCACGTCCCGCTCACTCCGATGCGTCACTTCGTTCTCAGATTGTTGAAGGGCTCTCCTTCGTGCGCGGCCAGCGCCTACTCTTTCCACTCTTCTCGTGCATCGCATGCGCAGCGTTCGCGGGGGCTGGCATTCAGGTCCTCCTACCCATCCTGGTCCTGCGAACCCTCGGCATGAGCGCCACGCAGCTCGGTCTGTTACTGAGCGCGGGCGCGCTCGGCGGTATCCTCGGCGCTCTCACGAGGCCGGCGTGGATCACGCGCCTGGGAATCGGGCGCTGCATCGTCATCACGAACATCGTCGGTGTCTCAGCACTCCTCGCCCAGCCCGCATCCGTCCACGTCCCGGTCGCCGCCGCGTGGGTCATCGCGTGCTCCGGCGTTGTCTCATCGTATTTCATCACGATCTACAACGTCACCCAGATGAGCTTGCGTCAGGAAATCTGCCCGCCCGACATGCTCGGACGAATGAACGCGATCTTCCGCTTCGCAGTCTGGGGAGTCATGCCCCTCGGATCCTTCGTCGCTGGCATCATTGCGTCATGGGTGGGCGTCGAAGCAACCATGTACATCTTCACCGCAGCGTCGATCACGGCGGGCATCGCCATGGGCTTCACACCTGCAGCACGCATTCGAGGAATGATCGCCGCCAACGTCTCATAATGTGACGTGCTCGGTAGGCACAAGAGTGTCTATTCACGCACCGTCGCGATACCATAAGTGTGAGGCAAACCGCAGCGGTTTGGGTCATTGAGCCAAGGAGGACACCATGGACACCGCAACGACCATCATCAAAGCCCTGGGCGGCTGGGACAACATCTCCAACCTAGAAGCGTGCATCACGCGCATCCGTCTCGATGCGGCCAACACCGACCTCATCGACGAGGCGAAGCTGCGCGAGGCCGGAGCCTTCGACGTCGTCATCGTCGGCGACGCGGTTCAGGTCGTCATGGGTCCCGACTCTGAGGACCTCGTCGAGCAGATGAAAGCGAGCCGGTGAGCTTCCTCGTTCGCGCACCTTTCGCCGCACAGATCCTGCCACTCAGCGACGTACCTGACCCCGTCTTCGCCAGTGGCGTCGTTGGAGATGGCCGCGCGCTCCTTCCCAATGCCGACGCATCGTGCGTCACGGTGCGTTCCCCCACCGCCGGCGTCGTCACGAAGCTCAAGTCACACGCTGTGATCGTCACCTCGACGCACGGGGTATCTATCCTCATCCACCTGGGGATCGATACCGTGGGACTGCGAGGAAAAGGTTTCGCACCCCTCGTCGACGAGGGGGACATCGTCGAAGTCGGCAGGCCCCTCATCCACTGGGACCTCATGCCAGTTCAGGAGGCATACCTCTCCCCCTGTGTGCCCGTCATCGTCGTGAACCCATCGGGCATGCAGGTATGCCAAGAATATGACGAGGACGCCGCCTCGGTAGACGCACTCGCCCCCCTTTTCTCAATTCCGGACGGTGAGTGATCACTGCTCCGACCAATGAGCCCCGCGACTCTTACGAGTCGCGGGGCTCATTGGTAGGGACGCTGGGCTGCGTCAGTTGACGCTGCCGCGGAGCAAAGCAAACAACGACGTGAGGCGCTCATCCGTGGGCAGCTCCTCAATCGCCACCTCATCCCCGTTGGAATCGCACAGCGGCACGCACCAGTTCGGATACTGATCCGCACCCGTACCCGGCATATTCTGCGGACGCACGTCCCCGACCGCATCCACAAGCGAGGCGACGACAAGCTTCGACGGCGTCTGCGCGACGTATCGGTACAGGCCCTCAACGGTCTCGCGCTCGCTAGGCTGGGCACCGTCAACGCAGCCGTACTCAAGCAGGCGCGCATTGACCTGCTCAAGCTCGAGGCGATCACCGGCGCGCACCGTCTCAATATCAGCCGTCAGCAGACCAAGCTCGGAACGCAGGGTCGTCTGAATGCCACGAATGTAGCCGAGGGTGGGCGGTAGGTCATGGATGTTGACGGCTGCCAGAGCGCGATCACGGTAGTGCTCGGGGCGCAGCGGCCAGCCGCCACCTTCCTTCTCGAACCACACAACGGAGGTGCCCAGGACACCGCGCTCACGTAGGTAGTCGCGCACCCATGGCTCAACCACGCCGAGGTCCTCACCAATAACAACGGCACTCGCGCGCTGGGCCTCCAGCAGGATGACGCCCATCATGGCCTCGTGATCGTAGTACACGTAGGTGCCCTCGGTGGCGGCGCATCCGTCCGGGATCCACCACAGGCGGAACATACCCAGGATGTGATCAATGCGCACCGCACCGGCGTTAGCCAGCGCAGCGCGGACCATGTCACGCAGCGGCAGGTAGCCCGACTCCGCGAGGCTACGCGGCGACCACGGCGGCTGCGACCAGTTCTGTCCCTGCTGGGAGTAGACGTCCGGCGGAGCACCCACGCTCATGCCGCTGGCAAAGAGCTCGGGACGGCTCCACTTTTCGGAACCGTAGGGGTGCACGCCGACTGCCAGGTCGGCCATGATGCCAATCTCCATGCCGACCTCGCGCGCCACATGCTGGGCGTGCTCGAGCTGTTCAGCGGCGACCCACTGGCACCACTGGTAGAAGTCGACGCGATCAGCGAGCTCGAGGCGCTCAAGCTCGACGCGAGGCGCAGAGGAACGAGCCAGATCCTCGGGCAGTTCGATCGTGCCCTCGCGCTCAACGAGGGCGCACCACAGCGCATAGTTGGACAGCTCCGAACCGCCACGCTCGATAAAGCGATCCAGCTGGCTCTGGCGATGATACGAGCGAGGAGCCGCAAAGATCAGTTCAAGAGCCGTGCGCTTGGCCTCCCACGAGCGATCACGGTCGATCAGGTCCTCGCGGGTGGCGAACTGGCGGGTCTCGTCGCGCAGCTGCTCGATGGCTGCGCGCGAGGCCTGGGGCAGCGAGGCGTACTCCTCGATGCTCTCGGGGCGAATGTAGATCGGGTTGAGCCACCGACGCGACACCGGCAGGTAGGGGGAGGTCTCCAGCGGAGAGACCGGCTGCGATGCATGGACCGGATTAACGAGCAGGAAATCGGCCCCCTTATCCGCGCATACGGCAGCCAGGTCAGCCAGATCGGCGGCATCGCCAATACCCCACGAGGAGGCTGAGCGCGTCGAGTACAGCTGAGCGTTGACTCCCCAGACGCGGCGCGAGGACTCCAAGAGGGGCAGCGACAGCGTGTTCGGCACGATAATGAGGGTCGCGGATTCCACATGTCCGCCCTCGACAGTCGCCACGAGGCGATGCCAGCCGAGCGGCAGCCAATGCGGCACGTCGAAGGTCGCGCGACCGACGAGCTCGCCGTCGATCATGCGGGGCGGAACGTAGCGGTCCACCTGATCGCACGCGCCCTTACGACCGTCCTCCAGCACCCACTGGACGTTCACCCACGAACCATCCGGCACGTGCACCGGGAACATGTAGCCGCCACCCTGGCGGGCGACGATCGTTGGAGGAAGGGTACGACGCCATTCGCGTTCCTCGGTCAGGCGCTGAGCCTCGTACACATCGCCCACGGTGGAAGATTCGTCGAGGGGCAGACCGAGGGCGCCAAGAACCTTCAGAAGAGTGGACGCACTCACGCCCACCCAGTTCCCATACCAATCCCAGAATCCGGTGGCTACGCCATTAGCGTCAGCGATACGGCGCAGCTCATCAATGTTGTCAGATGCGGGTGCGTGAATATCCACGAAAAAGCCTTCTACGTTGCGGGCTGATAATACCTTTATATTAAGCGTGGACGCGCTGCGACAAAGACTCCGCGGGCGTGTCATGGGCCACGCTGCGAAGGTTTGCGATTATCGCCGCAGCCACATCGTCGGACTGAGCGCCGCACACGATTTGCACAACGTCGCCGGAGCGCACGACGGCCAATACGCCGTCCACGCGCAGCGCCGCCTCATCGACGTCCCGCTGAGATTTCACCTGAATTCGGATACGCATCGTGCAGGGTTCTACCTCGAGGATGTTGAGGTGTCCACCCAGCGCGTCGATGAGCATTTGTTCAATCGCCACCGGAGCCCCTTTCGCGCGGTCGGATACTTGCGATACGTGTCACATAGTAGATGTGACCTGCGCAAAAGGCAAGTGGCATCCGCTACATGAGCAAATGTCCGCCGATCACAGGTGACAGAAGCGAAAGTTCCGGCGAGCAACTACAATCCCACAGCCTGTCAAGTCCAGCCCTCTTTCAGATTGGCACAACAACCATGTTGCGCCTGCCCACCAACACACAACTGGGGGGAGAATCTTTCAACCCTCCCCCCACAGCCAATGACGCGATTCAGTCGCGCGTCAGCTTACGGTGTGTCACGCGATGCGGGTTCGCCGCCGCCTCGCCAAGGCGGGCAACCTTATTCTTCTCATACGCCTCGAAGTTGCCCTCGAACCAGTACCAGCTATCCGGCTGCTCATCGGTACCCTCCCACGCCAGGATATGGGTGGCGACACGGTCGAGGAACCAGCGGTCGTGAGTGATGACAACGGCACAGCCAGGGAACGCAAGGAGTGCATTTTCCAGCGAACTCAGGGTCTCAACGTCAAGGTCATTCGTAGGCTCGTCGAGCAGGAGGAGGTTACCGCCCTGCTTGAGGGTAAGAGCCAGGTTCAGGCGGTTGCGCTCACCACCGGAAAGAACCCCGGAAGGCTTCTGCTGATCCGGCCCCTTGAAGCCAAAAGCAGAGACGTAAGCACGCGAGGGCATTTCCACATTACCCACCTGGATGAAATCCAGACCGTCGGAGACGACCTCCCACACAGTCTTTTCTGGATCAATACCGGCGCGCGTCTGATCAACATAGCTGATCTTGACGGTCTCACCGATCGTCAGTTCGCCGCCATCGAGGGGCTCGAGACCGACAATCGTCTTGAACAGCGTGGTCTTACCAACGCCATTGGGACCGATGATGCCAACGATACCGTTGCGCGGCAGCGAGAAGGAGAGGCCACTAATAAGGGAACGGTCGCCGAAGCCCTTCTGGAGATCCTTAGCCTCGATAACGAGGCTACCCAGGCGCGGGCCCGGCGGGATCTGAATTTCCTCGAAGTCGAGCTTGCGGGTGCGCTCAGCCTCGGCCGCCATCTCCTCGTATCGAGCCAGACGGGCCTTCGACTTGGCCTGGCGCCCCTTTGCATTGGAGCGAACCCACTCGAGTTCTTCCTTCAGACGCTTGGCCAGCTTGGCATCCTTCTGTCCCTGAACCTCGAGGCGCTTCTCCTTCGTTTCCAGGTACGTGGAATAGTTACCCTCGTACGGGTACAAATGACCGCGGTCGACCTCGGCAATCCACCCGGCGACATGGTCGAGGAAGTAACGGTCGTGGGTGACGGCAATGACCGCGCCCGGGTAGGAAGCGAGGTGCTTCTCGAGCCAGAGCACGCTCTCCGCGTCGAGGTGGTTGGTGGGCTCGTCGAGCAGCAGCAGGTCGGGTGCCTCAATGAGGAGCTTGCACAGCGCCACACGGCGGCGCTCACCGCCGGAGAGCACGGACACGGGCTGGTCCGGCGGCGGGCAGCGCAGCGCATCCATGGCCTGGTCGAGCTGAGAATCGATATCCCACGCATTGGCAGCATCAATCTCGGTCTGCAGCTTGCCCATTTCCTCCATGAGTGCATCGAAGTCCGCGTCGGGATTCGCCATCTCTTCGGAAATCTCATTGAAGCGCGCGAGCTTGCTGAAAATGTCGGCAGCACCCATACGAACGTTCTCGATGACGGTCTTCGTGTCGTCGAGGATGGGCTCCTGCATCAGAATGCCGACCGTGTAGCCGGGGGTCAGACGGGCCTCGCCATTGCTGGGCTCATCCAGACCAGCCATAATTTTCAGGATCGAGGACTTACCGGCACCATTGGGGCCGACCATACCAATCTTGGCGCCCGGGAAGAAGCTCATGGTGACATCATCGAGGATGACCTTGTCACCGATGGCCTTGCGGGCCTTGATCATCTGATAAATAAACTCCGCCACGTTACTCCGTTCGAGTGGTTCGGGCGCGCCTATGCGCGCGTATTCACCCCTATGGTACCGACCCGATACGGGCCGATGAGCCGCCCAGCGGGATGCAGGGGTCGGTGATCCTCATCTCAGCGCACTATTTCGCGGATTTCCCACCTTCCGCTTTCCGCAAGGGTTACGCGATGGTTACGGATGCGTAGTGATTTGTCGAAAACTATTCCAATTTTTTAAAAAACGCATGCGTAGGTTTGTTTTTTAAGACAAACTTTTAAGTATCGGGGGACGAGTGCCTCCACTGTTAAACAGCATCACCCGGAGGGAGGAACGCCGTTGAATACGCCCGAACGCATCACCATCGACGGCACCAGTGCGCTGATCTATCACGTCCACTCCACCCCCTCGACAAACGATCTCGCTACCACCCTCCTAGCTGACACGGCGACACCCACCCCGCACCTCACAACAATCATCGCCGATTGCCAAAGCGCCGGGCGCGGCCGCCTAGGACGGACCTGGATAGCCCCCGAAGGCCAAGCCCTCCTTGCCTCCACCATCGTCTCCCTGCCCGCCTCAGTTCCCACCAACCAACTCGGATGGCTCGTCTACGCCTGCGGCCTGTCTGTTCGCGACGCGCTCACGCGCCGCCTCGAACCTCTCGGCCACAACGTCCACCTGAAATGGCCCAACGACGTCCTCGTCGACGGAGAGCGCAAAATCTGTGGCATTCTCGCCCAGCTTGCCCCGGCCTCGTCCCCATTCACGACCGCAGTCATCCTCGGCTACGGCATCAACGTTGCCCAGCGCCCCGACAACCTTGCCACCGAGCAAGCCACCTCCCTGTACGCCGAGGGCGACGACGAAGCAGCCCAGGCAACCACCGCCGTCATGCGGGCCATCCTCGCCGACGTGCTGTCCGGACTCGAGAAGCGAGTCCGCGCCCTTATCGCCCACGGCAACGCCCACGACAGTGGCCTCGCCAACGAAGCTGCGAGCGCCCTTGCCCTCCTCGGCCAGCGCATTGCCCTCGCTGAGCCGACAGACCCCAACGGGCGTGTGGCGCTGGAGGGAGTGGCTGTCGCGCTCACGTCAAGTGGCTCACTGCTGGTGCGCACGGATGACGGTCGCACTCACGACATTAATGCCGGGGACGTCCTGGCTACTGGAATTCCTCTGACAACCGCTCACGACACCAAGGAGAAGCGTGCGAACAATTAATCGAATCCTCGTCGCCAACCGTGGAGAAATCGCTTTGCGCGTGTGCCGCACGGCCACCGATATGGGTATCTCCACGATCGCCGTCTACGCCGATCAGGATATGGCTGCACCGCACACGCGCGAGGCCGACGAGGCGCTGTCCCTGGGCGGTGACGATGCTGCGTCGACGTACCTGAATGGTGAGAAGATCCTGGCGATTGCGCTGGAGACCGGCGTGGATGCAATTCACCCGGGCTATGGATTCCTGTCGGAGAACTCCGATTTTGCGCGAGCCGTCGAGGACGCTGGTATCGCGTGGCTGGGTCCCGCCTCGGACGTGATCGATGCGCTGGGTGACAAGATCAAGGCTCGTCGCGTCGCCGAGGCCTGCAGTGTTTCGCCGGTTCCCGGAGTGTCTGAGCCCGTCACCTCGCGTGAGGAGGTCGAGGCGTTCATCGCCTCGGCCGGTTACCCGGTGGTCCTCAAGCGCGCCGACGGCGGCGGTGGCCGAGGCATCAGCATTATCCGCTCGCAGGCTGACTTGGACCTGTTCTTTGCTCGTCACACGGACGCGGCCGACCTGGGTGCTCACTTCGTCGAGCGCTTCGTGGAGATCGCCCGTCACGTGGAGACGCAGTCGGCGCGCGACTCGCTGGGGAACTTCCACGTCATCTCCACACGTGACTGCTCCGTGCAGCGCCGCAACCAGAAGTTGGTCGAGGAAGCGCCCGCGCCGTTCCTGCCCGAGGGTGCGCACGAGACGCTTGTGAACGCATCGCGCGCCCTGTTCGAACATGTGAACTACGTTGGCGTGGGCACGGTCGAGTTCCTCCTAGAGCCCGATGGCAACATTTGGTTCCTCGAGGTCAACCCGCGCCTGCAGGTCGAGCACCCCGTCTCCGAGGAAGTCACGGGCATCGACCTGGTGCGCGAGCAGATTCGTATCGCGCAGGGGCTGCCGCTCACCACACCCCCGGAGCCCCGCGGTCACTCCTTCGAGTTCCGGGTGACGTCGGAGGATCCCTCGAAGGACCTGACCCCCACCGCTGGCCGCCTCGACGAGGTGCACTGGCCCCTGGGACCGGGCATCCGCCTGGAGCTGGGTATCGATGAGGGCGATTCGGTCCAGACAGCCTTTGATTCAATGATCGCCAAGATCATCGTCACGGGTGCCGACCGTGAGCAGGCTCTGGCTCGCTCACGCCGCGCGCTAGCCGAGTTCTCGGTGCAGGGTGTGGCCACGCCGGTGCCCGTCTACCAGGACATCATTAACGATCCTGACTTCTGCGGAGTGGGCGGATTCAACGTCTCGACGCGTTGGTTCGAGACGACGTTCATGCCCCAGCACGACTACTCGGATCTGGCGGTGCCGGCCGAGGCCTCGTCGACTGCTGATCTGCCGCGCCAGACGTACATCATCGAGCTGGACGGACGCCGCGTGTCCCTGACTCTGCCAACGGGCATGTTCAACGCGCCGGCGGCTCGTGCCCCGCGCCCACCTCAGCCGCTGCGCTCCGCCCCGCGCCGCGCAAGCGCATCCGCCGTGCAGGCTGGGCCCCACCAGGGCGCCCCCGGCGACATCGTCGCCCCCATGCAGGCCATCGTCGTTGCCCTGGCCGTCTCCGAGGGCGACCAGGTCGAGGAAGGCCAGCTCGTGGCCGTCCTCGAGGCCATGAAGATGGAAAAGCCTCTGCTGGCTCCCCGCGCTGGAACCGTCACCTCCCTGTCGATCAAGCAGGGCGACACCGTGACCGCGGGTACCCGCATCGCCCACATCGCTACCGAAGAGGAGGCACGATGAGTACACCCAGTCCGCTCACGCGCGACGGCTTCATTCAGGCCCAGGACGCAATCGCGCAGGCCGCCGAAGAGAAGGCCGCGCAGCGCCAGCACGCTAAGAAAAAGCTGACGGCCCGCGAGCGCCTGTCCCTGTTCTTTGACGATGGCGTGTGGCACGAGGTCGGCCAGTTCATCGGCGGTTCGGTGCGCGCCGGGCGTATCGGTTCTGCGGTCGCGGCTGGTTACGGTCGCGTGCAGGGGCGCATGGTCGCTGCCTACGCTCAGGATTTCTCGGTTCTCGGCGGCACGCTGGGCAAGGTTGAGGGCGACAAGATCGTCGATCTGATTGACCGTGGTATTCGGATGCGTATTCCGATCGTCGGCATTCAGGATTCGGGCGGTGCCCGCATCCAGGAGGGCGTCATCGCCCTGGCCCAGTACGGCCGTATCTTTAAGAAGACGTGCGAGGCCTCGGGTCTGGTTCCCCAGATTTCGATCATCCTGGGGCCTTGCGCCGGTGGCGCCGTCTATCAGCCGGCTCTCACCGACTTCATCGTGATGACGCGCGAGAACTCGCACATGTTCGTCACGGGCCCGGATGTCGTCGCGGCGACGACCGGCGAAAAGGTGACGCTTGATGAGCTGGGTGGCGCGGCGATTCACAACTTCCAGTCGGGTGTTGCCCACCACATGGCGGACACGGAGGAAGAGGCGATCGACTACGTGCGGTCTCTCCTCGACTACCTGCCGTCCTCGTGCGAGGTGGCACCCCCTAAGTACGAGTACATTCCCAACCCCGAGGACGAGGCGGCGGCCCGCGCGGTTGCTGATCTGGTTCCTACGTCGGCGCGTCAGCCCTACGACGTGCGTGACGTGGTGCGTTCCCTCGTGGATCACGGCGAGTACGTGGAGATTCAGGACCTGTTCGCTCCCAACGTGACGATCGGTTTCGCGTGCGTCGATGGCCAGTCGGTGGGCATCGTCGCGAACCAGCCGATCAGCGATGCGGGCACGCTTGACGTGGACGCCTCGGAGAAGGCCGCTCGTTTTGTTCGCTTCTGTGACGCCTTCGGTCTGCCGATCGTGACCTTCGTGGATGTTCCCGGCTACCGCCCGGGCACCGAGCAGGAGCAGGCAGGCATCATTCGCCGCGGTGCGAAGGTGATTGTCGCCTACGCGAACGCGACCGTCCCCATGGTCACCGTCATCCTGCGTAAGGCCTACGGCGGCGCCTACATCGTCATGGGTTCGAAGTCGATCGGCGCAGACCTGGCGTACGCATGGCCCGACGCACAGATCGCGGTCATGGGTGCCGAGGGCGCGGCGTCGATCATGTACCGCCGCGAACTTGCTGCCGCCCGCGAGAACGGGACCTTCGAAGAGACGAAGGCCGAGCTCGTTGCCCGCTACGAGGAGGAAACCGTCAACCCCGAGGTCTCCGTCTCCTCCGGTCAGCTCGACGGCATCATCGCCCCCGCCGATACCCGACAGACCATCATCGATTCCCTGCACCTGCTGGTCTCTAAGGACCAGCGTGCGCCCCACGTCAAGCGTCACGACAACGGTCCCCTGTGACCGGCGCCGTTTGAGAAGAATTGTCCCCGAAGGAAAGTAAGAACATGTCGTTTGTGACCTCCCTGAATGAGACCCCCTACGCGCTGACCTTTGCCGGTCAGGCTACCCCGTGGCGATCCGCGCTCGACGAGATCGCCCATGATCCCGAGATCGCTGTGATCGTTGACGGAGTCATCAAGGCCTCGGACCAGGTCCTCTCCCCGGTGCGCCGTTCGCTGGCCACCCAGTCGGTTGCGTCCCTGCCCTTCGCCATCCCGGCCGAGGCCGGCGACGCGGCTGTGAACCGCGACGTTGCTGGCCCGGACGAGGCCGCCCTGTCGGTTCCGGGTATCGTTGCCGCCCAGCTGGGTGCACTCATCGACCTGACGCGCGCGGGCCTGAACATCGTGTCCAATCAGCCCACCGCGTTTGAGGGACACTCGCAGGGCGTGCTCGGCGTGGAGATTGCTCGCGCGTGGATCGCCGGGGACGAAGCCCGCGCCGCTTCCGTGTTCGCGCTCGCTCGTCTGATCGGTGCGGCCGCTGCCCGCATCACGCGTCGCGCCCGCGCCCCGCACGCCGGCGAGGCGACCTACATGGTGTCCGTGCGAGGCGTGTCCGACTCGCTCCTTGAGCGCATCATCTCCTCCCTGCCCTCGACCTCGCACCCGCTGTCGATCGCACTGCGTAACGACACCGACACCCACGTCGTCTCTGGTGCGCCCAACGACCTGGCGTCGCTGGTCGCCGCCATCGAGCGCGCCGCTACCAAGGACAAGGCAGCGCACGACGCGCACGAGCGCGGTGGTCGCCCGTTGACCCCCGTCTGCGAATACCTGCCGGTCTACGTGCCCTTCCACTCCCCCATGCTCGCCGACGCCCTTGCCCTCGTGGACGAGTGGGCCGCCCAGTGCGGGATCGAGGCCGAGCTCGCCCACAGCCTGGCTGCCGCCGTTCTCACGACCCCCGTGGACTGGCCGGCTCAGATCCGTGCTGCCGCAGAATCCGGTGCCACGTGGATCGTTGACGTGGGCCCCGGTGCCACGACTGTGCGCATGACCCGCGCGCTGGTCGAAGGCACCGGCGTCGGCGTCGTCGCCGCCGGAACCGCCTCCGACCGCGACAAGGCCGCGACCCCCGGCTGGGCCCCCGAGCCCGGAACCGACTGGTCGCACCTGCGCCCCGGCCTTGTGACCCTGCCCGACGGCAAGACTGTCGTCGACACTGCCTTCTCGCGCCTCACCGGCCGCTCCCCCGTCCTCCTGGCGGGCATGACCCCCACGACCGTCGACCCCGAGATTGTCGCCGCTGCCGCGAACGCCGGTTTCTGGGCCGAAATGGCCGGCGGCGGCCAGGTCACCGAAGAGGTCTACAACGAGAACCTGGCGGGCCTGCGCGCCCAGCTGCGCCCCGGTCACACCGCCGAGTTCAACTCCATGTTCCTGGACCGCTACCTGTGGAATCTCCAGTTCGGCCAGGCCCGCATCGTGTCGCGTTCGCGCGCGTCCGGTGCCCCCATCGACGGCGTCGTTGTCTCCGCGGGTATCCCCGAACAGGACGAGGCCCTCGCCCTCATCGAGCAGCTGCGCGCCGACGGCTTCCCCTACGTGGCCTTCAAGCCCGGCACGGTCGACCAGATCCGCAAGGTCATCGCGATCGCCCGCGAGGCCGACCCGATCAAGGTCATCGTCCAGGTCGAGGACGGCCATTCCGGCGGCCACCACTCTTGGGAGGACCTGTCCGACCTGCTGCTGGCCACCTACGCTCAGCTGCGCGCCCAGTCCAACATCGTCCTGACCGTGGGCGGCGGCATCGGTACGCCCGAGCGCGCCGCTGACTTCCTGACCGGCGAATGGTCGGCCCGCTATGGCCGCCCGCCAATGCCCGTCGACGGCGTCCTCGTGGGTACCGCCGCGATGACCACGAAGGAAGCACACACCACGAAGGCCGTGAAGGACCTCCTCGTGGCCACCCCCGGCGTGCCCGACAACGACGAGCTGCGCGGTTGGGTCGGCGAGGGCATGACCCGCGGCGGCATGACCTCGGGCCTGTCCCACCTGCGCGCCGACATGCACGAGGTCTCCAACGCTGCGGCCGCTGCCGCGCGCATCATCGCCGAAATCGGCTCCGACGGTGCCCAGGTGCGCGCCCGCAAGGACGAGATCGTCGAGATCCTCTCCCACACGGCCAAACCCTACTTCGGTGACCTCGAAGAGATGACCTACGAGGCCTGGGTGCGCCGCTTCGCCGACCTGTCCTACCCGTGGGTCGATCCCACGTGGCAGATCCGCTACCACGACCTCCTCCAGCGCGTTGAGGCTCGTCTGGCCCCCGTGGATCACGGCGAGGTCGAAACCCTGTTCCCGACCGTCGAGGACGTCGCCGACGCACACGCCGCCGCCGACCGCCTGATGGCCGCCTATCCGAACGCCGCGACCACGCACGTCACCCCCATTGACGCCGCCTGGTTCCCGGCTCTGTGCCGCTCCTACCCCAAGCCGATGCCCTTCGTCCCGATCCTGGACGACGACCTCATCCGCTGGTGGGGCCAGGACTGCCTATGGCAGGCGCAGGACGAGCGCTACAGCGCCGACCAGGTCCGCATCATCCCCGGTCCCGTGTCCGTGGCCGGCATCGACCGCGTCGACGAGCCCGTCGCTTCCCTGCTGGGCCGCTTCGAGGCCGCTGCCGCCGAGCGTCTGGCCGACTCCGGCGTCGTCGCGACCCCCGTCGCCTCTCGTCTGGGTAACGGCAAGCCTGCTGCCACCCGCGAGGAATGGCTGCGCAAGGTCCCGTTCATCTCGTGGACCGGCCACCTCATGACGAACCCCGCCGCCATCCTCGACGAGGAGCGCGTCTCCCTGAAGGAGACCGACACCGGCGTGGACATGGTCATCCACCTGGACACCGCCTGGGATAACGACCCGCGCGGCTCCGAGAAGCACGCCGTGCGCGAGCTGGTCTTCCCGCTGGTCATCTCCGGTGAAGACGGCGCTGTCCCCGTCATCGACGAGGCCAAGCTGCCCCAGCACATGTACGCGATGCTCGCGGCCACCGCCGGCGTGACCTCCGTGTCCGTCGCGGGTGACACCGTGGACGCGCTGCCCGTCATGGTTCCCTCCGCCAAGTCCGTCTTCGGCGAGGCCCACTACTCCTTCACGCTGGCCCCCACCCTGGGCTTCGACCACGCCGAGGCCACGGGTGCTGCTCTGTCTGCCACCTACGAGCTGGCGGCTTGGGCGCCCGACGCTCTGCTCGGCCCCGCTTGGCCTGCGATCTACGCAGCCCTGGGTTCTGCCATCCACAACGATTATCCGGTCATTGAGGGCCTGCTCAACGCCGTCCACCTCGATCACTCGATCACGCTGGAATACACGCCCGAGCAGATGCTCGAACGTGGCATCACCACGATCGATGTGACCAGCCACGTGGCCGCCGTCGACGAGTCCTCCTCCGGCCGTATCGTCACGGTCGCCCTTGAGCTGACCTCCAACGGTGAGCACGTTGGCTCCACGCAGGAGCGCTTCGCGATCCGCGGTCGCGCCACCGGCAACCGTGCCCCCTCCGAGGCCGCGCCCTTCGGGGGCGCGACCGTCGAGGTCGTGGACACGCCCCGCTCGGTCCTGCGTCGCGTGAGCGTCAAAGCCCCCGACGACATGACGCCGTTTGCGATTGTGTCGGGTGACTACAACCCGATCCACACCTCCTACGCGGCCGCCAAGGTCGCCGGCATGGACGCGCCCCTCGTGCACGGCATGTGGCTGTCGGCCACCGCTCAGCACGCTGCCGAGGCCGTCGTCGCCGGTCAGGGCGGCGCTCAGATCGCGGGCTGGACGTACTACATGTACGGCACCGTCGACCTGAACGACGAGGTCGAGATCACCGTCGAGCGCGTGGGCCGCGTCGTCGGCGGCGGCCTGTCCCTCGAGGTCACCTGCCGCATCGACAAGCAGGTCGTCTCGCGTGCGTCGGCCTACACCTTCGCCCCGAAGGTCGCCTACGTCTACCCCGGCCAGGGCATCCAAAGTGCTGGCATGGGCCTCGACGAGCGCACCAAGTCCAAGGCTGTCGACGAGGTCTGGCGCCGCGCGGATGCACACACCCGCTCGGCGATGGGCTTCTCCATCCTGGCGATCGTGCGCGACAACCCGACCGAGATCGTGGCGCGCGGCATCACCTACCGTCACCCCGAGGGCGTCCTGAACCTCACCCAGTTCACGCAGGTTGCGCTCGCGACCCTGGCGATTGGCCAGACGGCCCGCATGCGCGAAGAGGGCGTGTTGGTTCCGGGTGCTGCCTTCGCCGGTCACTCGTTGGGCGAGTACGACGCTCTGGCCGCATACGCCGAGGTCTTCCCGCTCGAAATCGTCCTCGACCTGGTCTTCCAGCGCGGTTCCACGATGCACTCGCTCGTGCCCCGCGATGAGAAGGGCCGTTCAAACTACCGCATGGGCGCCTTGCGTCCGAACCAGTTCGGCGTCGACGATGCCCACGTCGTGGAGTACGTCGCCTCGATCGCTCAGGCCTCGGGTGAGTTCCTCCAGATCGTGAACTTCAACCTGGCGGGCCAGCAGTACGCGGTCGCCGGCACGGTCGCGGGCCTGAAGGCCCTCGAGGAGGACGCCAGCAAGCGCGCTGCCGAGCGCGGCGGCAAGCGTCCCTTCATGTACGTTCCCGGCATCGACGTGCCCTTCCACTCCACTGTCCTGCGCAGCGGCGTGGCGGACTTCCGTACGAAGCTCGACGAACGTATTCCCGCCGAGATTGATCCCGCGAAGCTCGTGGGCCGCTACATCCCCAACCTGGTGGCGCGTCCCTTCGAGCTGACCCGCGAGTTCGCCCAGTCCATCCTCGACGTGGTTCCCTCGGAGACGGTGCGTAACCTGCTCGGGACGGAAGGCGCATGGGACGCGGCCCTGGCCAACCCGGGTGTCCTGACCCGCACGCTGCTCATCGAGCTCCTGTGCTGGCAGTTCGCCTCCCCGGTGCGCTGGATCGAGACGCAGCGCGTGCTGCTTTCGACTGAAGAAGCAGCCCCCGGTGTTGCCGGCCTGGGCGTCGATCAGGTCATCGAGGTGGGCCTGGGTGCCGCCCCGACACTGGCCAACCTGGCCTCCCGCACCCTGCTCGCCCCCGAGTTCGCTCTCTCCCGCGTCGACGTGTTCAACGTCCAGCGCGACGAGCCTCGCGTCTACGCGACCGACGTCGCCGTGATCGAGGACGATGAGGACGAGGAGATCACCCCGGAGGCTCCCGCCGCCGAGGCAGCTCCCACGCCTGCACCGGCCGCCCCCGCGGTCGAGGCTACTCCGGCTGCTGCCCCTGCGGCGCCGACCGGCGGCCCCTCGGGTGCCGACGTCGCGGACCTGCCCTTCACCGCGTCCTCCGCGATTCACGCCCTGCTGGCGCTGTCCGCGAAGATCCGCATCGACGAGGTCGGCGCCACTGACACGACCGAATCGCTCACCAACGGCGTCTCCTCGCGCCGCAACCAGCTGCTCATGGACATGTCCTCCGAGCTGGGCCTGAACTCGATCGACGGCGCCGGCGAGGCAGATGTTGCGACGCTGTCCGCGACGGTCGACAAGGCTGCCAAGGGTTACAAGCCCTTCGGCCCGGTTCTGGCCGAGGCCGTCAAGGAGCGCACGCGCAAGCTGTTCGGTGCCGCTGGCGTCAAGGCCGGCCGTATCACGGAGCGTGTCACCGGAACGTGGCAGCTGGGCACCGGTTGGGCCCAGCATGTCACCGCTGAGATCGTCCTGGGTACCCGTGAGGGCGCCTCGACCCGCGACGGGGACCTGGCGACCCTGCCCCTGGATGCTCCGACGAACGCCGCGGGCGTCGATGCCCTCATCGATGCGGCAGTGGCTGCCGTCGCGGCCCGCGAAGGCATTGCCGTGTCGCTGCCCAGCGCAGGCGGTTCCGCCGGTGGCGGTGTCGTCGATTCCGCCGCTCTCGACGCCTACGCCGCGTCCGTGACCGGTGAGGACGGCGTCCTGGCCAAGACCGCTCGCACGATCCTGTCCGAGCTGGGTCTGAACGCCCCCGCCCCCACCGGGGAGGATTCCTCCGATGACGCGCGCGTCATCGACGCGGTCGCGGCCGAGCTCGGTTCAGGCTGGGTCGACCTCGTTGAGCCTCGCTTCGATGCCGCGCGCGCCGTCCTGCTGGACGACCGCTGGGCATCCGCTCGTGAGGACGTCGCCCGCTACGTCGCCGAAGGCACCCTCACCGAGGGCGCGTCCTTCGTGGGCACCGGCCGCGCAGTGGCCGAGCAGGCCTCGTACTGGGCGAACCGCCTGCACGCCGAGGGTGATCACGAGCGTGCGGCTCGCCTGGAGCAGATCGCGGCCGACGCGCTCTCCTCCGCCGCGGAGCTGCCCTACGCGAATGACGTCGCAGTGGTCACCGGTATGACCCCCGCCTCCATCGGTGGCGCGGTCGTGGGTGGCCTGCTTGCCGGCGGCGCAACCGTCATCGCGACCTCCTCGTCGATCTCCGCTGCGCGCCTGGCCTTCGCTAAGGATCTCTACCGGACGAATGCCGCAGGCTGTGCCAAGCTGTGGCTGGTTCCCGCGAACCTGGCCTCCTACCGCGACGTGGATGCGCTCGTGGAGTGGATCGGCACCGAGCAGACCAAGTCCGTGGGCGCCGACATCAAGGTGACCAAGGAAGCCCTGGTCCCGACGCTGTTCTACCCCTTCGCTGCTCCTCGCGTCTCCGGCACGCTGGCCGACGCGGGCGCTGCCTCCGAGAACCAGATGCGCCTGCTGCTGTGGAGCGTCGAACGCTCCATCGCCGGCCTGTGCGTGATCGGCTCCGACACGCACGCTGACCACCGCCTGCACGTCGTGCTGCCCGGTTCTCCGAACCGCGGCATCTTCGGCGGCGACGGCGCGTACGCCGAGGCAAAGGCATCCTTCGACGCGATCGCGACACGCTGGGCGGCCGAGCCGATCTGGGGTTCGCGCGTGTCGATCGCTCACCCGCGTATCGGTTGGGTGCGTGGCACCGGCCTCATGGGCGGCAACGACCCAATGGTCGCCGCCGTCGAGGCTGCTGGCGTACGTACCTGGTCGACCGAGGAAATGGCTGAGCAGCTGCTTACCCTCTCGAGCGCCGAGGTTCGCGCCCAGGCTGCCAACGCCCCGGTAGACGCCGACCTGACCGGCGGCCTGGACTCCTCCATCGACCTGCGCGCCCTACGCGCACAGGCCGAGGCCGCCGCTCCCGAGACACCCGCATCTGAGCCGGTTGCGACCGTGTCCGCGCTGCCTTCGCCCACGCAGGTCACCGTGCCGCACGTCGAGCCGTCGCAGTGGGGCCACACCACGGCGTCGTTGGCCAACACGGTCGTCATCGTCGGTCACGGCGAGGTCGGCCCGTGGGGCAGCGCCCGTACCCGCGTGCAGGCCGAGCTCGGTATCCACACCGATGGCACCGTCGAGCTCACCCCTGCGGGCGTGCTTGAACTCGCCTGGATGACCGGCCTGCTGACCTGGTCGGACACCCCCGTGGGCGGCTGGTACGACAAGGACGACCAGCTGGTCCCCGAGTCGGAGATCTTCGATCGCTACCGCGACGAGGTCGTGGCCCGCTCCGGCGTGCGCTTCTTCCACGATGACGGCCCGCTGCACGACGGCTACACGCCCGAGTCGGCGATGGTCTTCCTGGACCGCGACATCACGTTCACGGTCGAGGACGAGACCGAGGCTCGCTCCTACGCCGAGGCTGACCCGCAGTTCACCGTGATCGAGCAGACCGCGTTCGGTGAGTGGCAGGTGACCCGCAAGTCCGGCGCCCAGGTGCGTGTACCTCGTCGCGCGACCCTCAACCGCCGCATCGGTGGCCTGTTCCCCACCGACTTCGATCCGGCTCGCTGGGGTATCCCGGCCTCGATGCTGGACTCGATCGACCCGATCGCCGTGTGGAACCTGGTCTCCGCCGTCGACGCGTTCGTGTCCGCTGGCTTCAGCCCCGCAGAGCTGCTGCGCGTCGTCCACCCGGCGACCGTTGCTTCCACGCAGGGCACCGGCTTCGGTGGCATGCGTTCGATGCACAAGCTGTTCGTCGACCGCTTCCTGGGCGAGGAATACCCGCAGGACATCCTGCAGGAGACCCTTCCCAACGTCGTGGCTGCACACACGATGCAGTCCTACGTGGGCGGCTACGGCTCGATGATCAACCCGGTCGGCGCCTGCGCGACCGCCGCGGTTTCCATCGAAGAGGGCGTCGACAAGATCAAGGCTGGCAAGGCTGACTTCGTCGTGGCCGGCGCGATTGACGACATCCAGGTGGAGTCGATCGTGGGCTTCGGCGCGATGAACGCGACGGCGAACTCTAACGAGCTGCTCGCTCGCGGCATTTCCTCGCGCTTCGTCTCGCGCGCTAACGACCGCCGCCGCGGCGGCTTCGTCGAGGCGCAGGGTGGCGGTACCGTGCTGCTGACCCGCGCGTCGGTGGCGCTCGACATGAACCTGCCGGTCCTGGCAGTCGTGGGACACGCGCAGACCTTCAGCGATGGTGCGCACACCTCGATTCCGGCGCCCGGCCTGGGTGCCCTCGCGGTGGCGCGCGGCGGACGCGACTCGGTCATCGCCCGCAACCTAGGCGAGCTCGGCGTGGGTATCGACGACGTGGCCTTCGTGTCCAAGCACGACACGTCCACGAACGCCAACGACCCCAACGAGTCGGATCTGCACACCCGCGTCGGCATGGCGCTGGGCCGTACCCCCGGCAACCCACTGCTGGTCATCTCGCAGAAGACCCTCACGGGTCACGCGAAGGGCGGCGCGTGCGTGTTCCAGGTGGGCGGCATCATCGACGTGTTCCGCACGGGTCTGATCCCCGCGAACGTCGCGCTGGATTGCGTCGACGACGCGATGGAGCAGTACAGCCCGCTCGTGTGGCTGCGTTCCCCGCTGGACCTGTCCTCTCGCGGACCTGTGCGTGCGGCGTTCGCAACCTCGCTCGGCTTCGGTCACGTCTCCGGCTTCCTGGCGCTGGTTAACCCGGCCGCCTTCGAGGCCATCGTGGAGCGTGAGGCCGGACGCGAGCGCCTCGAGGCATGGCGCACGGCATCGGATCGCCGACTGCGCAACGGCCAGCGTCACATCGAGATGGGCATGCTGGGCCACGCCCCGCTGTTCACTTCGGTGGAGGGTCGCCGCCTGCCCGACGACCCGGCTGCCGGCATCGCGGGTGACGCCCACGAGGTTGAGGCCGCGATCCTGCTGGATCCGTCGGCACGCCTGGGCGAGGACGGCTTCTACCACCTGCCGGAAGGCAAGTGAGCGATGCGCGGGCTCGGCGTTGACCTGGTTTCCCTGCCTGAGTTTGCCGCTCAGGTGAGGGAGCCGGGGTCGGCCTTCCTGGACGGCGTTCTGACGCCCAGGGAGGCCCGCCGGGTCCGCGCCCGTGCAGCCGCCACGTCCGGCGCTCAGCCCGGTTCCGCCCGCTATGACGAGGCCGTGGCCCGTCACGCAGGCGGCCTGTGGGCCGCGAAAGAGGCCTTCGTGAAGGCCTGGTCGTGTGCCCTCTTCGGCACTCCACCCCGCATTGGTGCCGACGACGTGGACTGGCGCGAGATTGAGGTGATCCACGACGAGTGGAACCGCCCCGCGATCGCGCTGCACGGACGAGTCGCCGCCGCGTGTGAGGTCTCGCTCGGGGCGCGCTCCACGTGGAATGTGCTCGTCTCTATCAGCCACGACGGGACGTGCGCCATCGCGCAGGTCGCGATCGTGGATGCGCCCGCCTAAGCGGCGTCGGACGGTTCGAGCGCGTCATCGTCATGAGGCTCGAACGACGCGTTTTTCGTCGCATCGGCACCGGCGTGGTCCACCGCCGAATAGTCGAAGCATGACGCAGTGTTTCCGCCCGGGGTTGAAGATTCAACCTCGGCACCAACGCACCCCTCCAATGTGCCCACAGGCGTCAGGTCGCCTTCCGCTCCCGCTGCCGGAGCGTGAAGCGTCGGCCCTCTATCCTGTGTGCCTGCCTCATCGGGTAGCATGTCCGTTCCTCCATCTGGGGCAACAGCTTCAGTGTGCGGCTGGTTCGTGAGCTCGGCCTCCGCTCCTGACCCCTGCGATATCACCGCAGAACCCGGCCCCGACCTCGTCGAATAGGGATCACCCTCCGTGCCTCCCGCGGCTTCATCGGTCGAGTGCGCGCCATTCTTTTTGAACTGGGAGGTCCCCCGCGCCAGGTCATGGCCGACCGAGGAGGCCCGGTAGACGATCGATGATCTGATCTGACCAGCCCCATCGACCCACCCGTTGGGAACGGGACGAGCAACCACGACAACGGGATCGCCCTTACGGCAGCTGCGGAACACGTTAGAGGCGAGCGTGTCCCAGGTTTCCACGGTGTACCAGTAGGCACCGTCCTCCACGTAGGAGG